>NZ_AKJL01000156.1 GCF_000282355.1 Pseudomonas sp. GM49 | reverse complement strand
CGGCAGCGGCAGCAGCCTGTCGCCGGTCTGGGTGAAACGCCCGGTATCGACGCGCTAACACATTTGCCGGATTGACCCATGTCCCCCTGTAGGAGCGAGCTTGCTCGCGAAAAACGTAAGGGCAACGCGTTTACTCAGATAGCGCGCGTTTTCGTTAACGTCCATCGCGAGCAAGCTCGCTCCTACAAGAGACCGAGGCGTCAATCCGGACACGAAACAAAAACAAGAGTGAAACGACAGAACGCAGTAGCTCTAACCAATCGATATTCAAGGAGTAACAACATGATTCCGGTGATCTTGTCAGGTGGTAGTGGCTCACGTCTTTGGCCGCTTTCCCGTAAACAATTCCCTAAGCAGTTCCTGGCCCTGACCGGCGAACACACCCTCTTCCAGCAAACCCTGGAACGCTTGGTGTTCGAAGGCATGGACACGCCCATCGTGGTCTGCAACAAGGACCACCGTTTCATCGTCAACGAGCAGTTGGCCGCGCGCAAACTGGAAACCCAACGCATCCTGATGGAACCGTTCGGTCGCAACACCGCGCCGGCCGTGGCCCTGACTGCGATGATGCTGGTCAACGAAGGTCGCGACGAACTGATGCTGGTACTGCCGGCCGACCACGTGCTGGAAGACCAGAAAGCCCTGCAACGCGCCCTGGCCCTGGCCACCGTCGCCGCCGAAAACGGTGAAATGGTGCTGTTCGGCGTACCGGCCACCAAGCCGGAAACCGGTTATGGCTACATCAAGTCGACCAACGACTCGCTGCTGCCCGAAGGCGTCAGCCGCGTCTCGCACTTCGTCGAAAAACCCGACGTGAAGCGCGCCACCGAGTTCGTCCAGTCCGGTGGTTACTTCTGGAACAGCGGCATGTTCCTGTTCCGCGCCAGCCGCTTCCTGGAAGAGCTGAAAAAGCACGATCCGGACATCTACGACACCTGCCTGCTGACTCTGGAACGCAGCAAGCAGGATGCCGATACCATCACCTTCGACGAAGCCACCTTCGCCTGCTGCCCGGACAATTCCATCGACTACTCGGTGATGGAAAAAACCCAACGCGCCTGCGTGGTGCCGCTGACCGCTGGCTGGAGCGATGTCGGCTGCTGGTCGTCGCTGTGGGAAGTGAATGCAAAAGACGCCAACGGCAACGTCACCAAGGGCGACGTGGTCATTCAGGACAGCAAAAACTGCATGATCCACGGCAACGGCAAACTGGTGTCGGTGATCGGCCTGGAAAACATCGTCGTGGTCGAAACCAAGGACGCCATGATGATCGCCCACAAGGACAAGGTCCAAGGCGTCAAACAGATGGTCAACACCCTCAACGAACAGGGCCGCAGCGAAACCCAGAACCACTGCGAGGTCTACCGTCCGTGGGGTTCCTACGACTCGGTGGACATGGGCGGCCGCTTCCAGGTCAAGCACATCTCGGTCAAACCGGGCGCATGCCTGTCGCTGCAGATGCACCACCACCGCGCCGAGCACTGGATCGTGGTCAGCGGCACTGCCGAGGTGACTTGCGATGAAAACGTGTTCCTGCTGACCGAGAACCAGTCGACCTATATTCCGATTGCTTCGGTGCATCGCTTGCGTAATCCGGGGAAGATTCCGTTGGAGATCATTGAGGTGCAGTCGGGGAGCTATCTGGGTGAGGACGATATCGAGCGGTTTGAAGATATCTATGGTCGGTCTACGCCGGTTGAGCGTGGGGTTGCGGTGAAGACAATCGCACAGTAAGCGATTGATAGAATAAAAAGCTCCCATCCAGTCCGCTGTGTTCCCTATCCGCAGTGGTCTGGGTGGAGTTTTCTTATCTTAATCTGCTGTCGAATGATAATAGCCAACTACCTTACCCCAGCACCTCAGCCTTTCTTGTCAAGGACGATGTCGGACCATCAATATCGCAGTCAGCGAATCGGAGTTTCTTAACACTACGGCCTGCCGCACACTGGCGTAGTCGCGATATAGATCCTCCCGCTCATCGCTTGATGTAGTCGCTGCCTCGCCAACACGACTCATAAGCTCGTCTAAAAGCCTTATGTAACTACCACGTGGGCCATCCGTCATTTCCACCTCAGACGGAGCTGTCATTTCCCCTGACGGATTTACAACACGACTAAAAGAAGAGTTCATTGCCTGCTGAAGGTAATTTTCAATGCCATCGGGTGCTTCTTCGACTGAAGGTGCCTGCGCTCCCACGTACCAAAAATCGTTAATAAAATTAATACTGCTGAAGGATCCCATCGCGTGAAGGCCTTCATGTAACAAAGTCGCCGCCAATCCAACGGGATGCGTTTTTTCGATAAATGAACGACTCAACCATATCAAATTTCCTTGAGCGGCAGTGCTAACAGTATTACCTGTGAAACGACCGTCATTATCAGCGAGAGAAAGTCTCCAATCTTCTTCGCCACCGACCCTTCCTATAAAAGTTTTCAATCGCTTAAACGTCCCCAATAGCTGCCTCTTCAAACCAACCGGGTCATTGTCTTGCAGCCGGTAATCCGTACCGAAAGAAAACTCCAATATTTTGCTTGTAAACGCATCTAACTGATTTGACTCAAGCGCAGAAATTGTTTCATCCAACCAATTTTCTCCAAGTGCCAGACTCCCCTTTACAGACCGTTGAAGGTTATCTGGAAAGTTACCAAGTCCACGAGCTATCAACCGTGCCCCATGAAGCTCTTCACTCAAGGCTTCTTGTTCATTCATCACATCATAACTACTCAACCCCTCCCACTCTCGGTTATTGATGGGAGAACTCTTGAGCATTCTAAAAAAATTCAATCCATCAATACTTCCTGCCGGATCCGGATTCAACCACCGTTGCCACCACGCCACGTAATACCTGAACCCATAATAATAAAGCCCCGTCGCATCCCGCTCTTTCCCCGAATAACGCGCCGTTCGGTAACTCGCCTCAACCTCCCCGCGTCCGGCAAACCACGCGGTACTGCCAAACGGGTGATATCGCTCCTGGCTGATCACTACACCATCATCATCGAGTTCCAGGGTGCAGGAACCCAGATGATCGTTCAGGTGGTAGCGGTATTGGTCATTGCCAATGTCTTTCGGCGGCGCCGATTCCCAATGCAACACCCGCACACTGCTGCGCCCGGCCTGGACGTTGATCACCTGCAGCACTTCGCCCGTGCCGCTGTAATTACGCAGCTCCAGGTTCGGCAGATAACGGGTTTCAGCGACCAGCGTCCGGGCATGGGCGAGCGTCTCGCGGACTTTGCGCAGACGCATCCCATCGGCGCCGTAGACATAACGTTCGCGGTCATTGAGGCCCGAATCGCGCTCCACCGGCCGCACTTCGCCCAACTGGTTGCGCAGATCCCAAGCCAAGGCTTGTCCCGGTTGCAGGTGGAGCAAGTTGCCGTTGGCGTCGAAGCCTCGGCGGAAGTCCTCTTCGTCCGGTACCACGCCTTCCAGCACCGGCAGGCAACGGTTGCTGCGTGCCGCCGCGACCAGTCGATGTCCATGACTTTGCGGACCTTCGTGGATCAGCTCCAGCAGATTGCCACCCGCGTCGTAGTGATAGGTCTGGCGGTAATTCGCGCGGGGCGCGGGATCATCGAGGGTCGAAAACTGTGGACCTTTACTGGTGCGGCCCGCTTCCCAACCGAGGGCTTCGATCAATTGATAAAGACTGTCGTAGAAGTAGCGACTGACCGGTTCGATCCGCTGGTTGGCGAAGTAGCGGATCGGCAGTGCGGCATCCTCGATGCTCCGCACATTGCCCACCGGATCGTATTCGTAACGCAGGTCTTGCAGGGGGTCGTTACCGCGTTGGGCGTGAAGCCGGGTCAGGCGGCCATTTTGCGCGTCGTATTCCAGCGAAGTGATCACACCATTGCCGGCGACTTCCCGTTCGGTCTGGCCATGAGCGTTGTAGTCCATGGCGCTGACCAGCGTTTTCGGGGTTGATGCGCCGTTGAGTTGCAGGTGAACTTCGCGCAACTGCCCATCGAGGGTTTGATGGAATAGCTGGCGGTGACCTTTGGCATCGGTTTGATCGGAGATCTCGCCCGCCGCGTTGAAGTGTGATCGGGAAGTTGCGCCCTCGCCCGCCTCCAGCAGCAAATCACGATGCGCTACCGGCTCGGGCCAGTCCGGCAGCGACAACGCTCTCAGAAAATGCCGTGTCTGCTCCAGCACCGTGCCATGCAATCCGAACTCGCTCATCCGCTGAGTGCCTGCCGGGTCATCGTGGCGAATCAATTGGCCGCATTGGTTGTGCCCGGCTGCAGCCTGATCGCTTGCGCCATAACTCAAGCGCTCAACACAAACCGCTTCGCCGTCCACTGCCTGTTCGAACACCGATACCGGGCGCAACTGTATGTCGTATTGCATCCAGCGCTGCGAGCCCCGGCCATCCCAGTAGTGGAGCGGTTGCCCCGCCTCGCCCAACAGCGCAACACGCAACCCGGCATCGACGCTGTTCGTACTCAACTCCGCACCGGACAGGGCATGAATCGTTTGCAGATTGGCCGGTGCCAAAGCGTCCAGAAACAGCCGTGGATCCCACTGCGCAATCACACGTCCCGCCCAATCATGGACCGTGCGGTTGACCCGTGTCTGAGGGGACACGCCGTCGTTATCACGCCAAAAGCCCACGCCGCGCACCGCCAGCCCCCGAGGGTCAAGCGCGGTCAGTGTCGGCGTATGGCGGTGGACTGAAAGGGTCGCTGGCACAGTGGGCGCTCCTGAGGCACTTATCCATCAAAGACTGCCATCAGAAATCTGGCTACTGTCAGAAATTACAGTTCAGACGGATGGCCGCAAACGCCTTGGCCGCGCCACGCTCATCGCCAATCCCACCTACGCTTAGGTAGGATGGCCTTCTCTATTCCCGAGGTTGCGCAACATGTTCATCGGCGTCCTGCTGGTCATCACCTGGCTGATCCTGTTGTTGCGCTACCCGGCCAAGGCCTTGCCCGTTTCCATGGCCGCTGCCGTGGGGCTGGGCATCGTCGCCACCTGGGTTATCTGGATGGACCACCGCGAACTCAAGCAGCTGCAACGCCTGGAGTTGCGCATCAGTTACGCGCCGCAGCAGTGTCCCGCCGACCGGCCACTGCAATTGACCCTGAACAATGGCAATGACGTGCCGCTGACGGAACTGCGCTGGCGGGTTGCGGCTTATGCTCCGGGCGACACGGTGAACCTCGCCGACAACCAATACACCGCCCCGCGCTATCGTGGCCCCGGCGAATTGCAGGCCGGTGGCAACTGGGAAGATTGCTTGCCGCTGCCACCACTGCGCCCTGGCTACCGTCCGGAAACCCTGGAGTTTCGCGCCGAGCGATTGCAGGGTAGTTTTTCCGACTGATCCCTCCTCCATTTTTTGCACAAGGAATGCGCCATGCCCGTCGCGTTGATTACCGGTTGTTCCAGCGGCATTGGCCGCGCCCTTGCCGATGCGTTCAAGGGTGCCGGCTATGAAGTCTGGGCCAGCGCGCGCAAGGCCGAAGATGTCGCGGCACTCACCGCCGTGGGGTTCACCGCCGTGCAACTGGATGTGAACGACGCTGCTGCGCTCGAAGCCTTGAGCGAGCGAATCAACCAACAAACCGGCGGCCTCGATGTGCTGATCAACAACGCAGGATATGGCGCCATGGGGCCGCTGCTTGATGGTGGTGTACCGGCCATGCAACGCCAGTTCGAAACCAACGTGTTCGCCATCGTCGGCGTCACCCGCGCCTTGTTCCCGGTGCTGCGTCGGGCCAAGGGTCTGGTGGTGAATATCGGTAGCGTGTCCGGTGTTTTAGTCACGCCATTCGCCGGCGCCTACTGCGCCTCAAAAGCCGCCGTGCATGCCTTGAGCGATGCCTTGCGCATGGAACTGGCGCCGTTCGGCGTGCGGGTCATGGAGGTCCAGCCGGGGGCCATCGCTTCCAGTTTTGCCAAGAATGCCGGGCACGAAGCCGAGCAATTGATCAGCGAGCAATCGCCGTGGTTTCCGCTGCGTGAAGGCATACGCGCCCGGGCCAGGGCTTCCCAGGACAGGCCGACCCCGGCCAGTGAGTTTGCCGCCGGATTGCTCAAGGCCGTGAAGCAAGCCAAACCGCCACGATTGATACGTCTGGGCAATGGCAGCCGTGCGTTGCCGCTGATGGCAGGGCTGCTACCTAAAGGCTTATTGGAAGCGGGGTTGATGAAGCGATTCGGACTGCGTGGACAGCTCTGATACTGAGTCGCCTGCAATCGCGAGCAAGCTCGCTCCCACAAGGTTTTTTGGTGTGAATGCTATTTATGCCATCCAGCAGAACCCTGTGGGAGCGAGCTTGCTCGCGATGACGCCGGAACAGACACTGCAAATTTCAGGAATAAGTTGATGACCGACTACACCGAGTACTTCGACGAAGTGATCCAGGCCCACGTGACCATCGAACAATGGCTGGCCGAAGAACAGGACGTATCCGAACTCGAAAAACTGCTGACCCGTTTTTCGCCGCGGTTTTCCATGATCTCGCCGCTCGGTCGGGTACTGGATTTTGACGCGCTGAACGAGTTGTTCACGTTGGCGGGCGGCAAGAAGCTCGGGTTCCGGATCGAGCTCAGCGAGTTGCGTGGTATTGCGTTGTACGACGGCGGCGCGATCGTGAGTTACCGCGAGCAACAGACCGATGCGACCGGACTGCACTCGGATCGTCGCTCAACCGTGGTGTTCGAGAAGGTGGAAGGCAGAATTCTTTGGCGGCATCTGCAAGAGACCTTCTGCTGAACACGACGACGATCAACTGTAGGAGCGAGCCTGCTCGCGATGGACGTCAACGATAACGCGTGCATTCTGAATACACGTGGCGCGCTCTGGTTCATCGCGAGCAGGCTCGCTCCTACAGGGGGATGCATTCCAAAATGTGGGAGCGGCGGTGCGGCGATCCGACTTGCTCGCGAAGCAGACGACTCGGTCTACCGGCTATGCACCACTATTCTGCTTCACCACCACCGTACAAGTAATCCCGGCCGCCAACACCACACCCTCCGGCACTTCATCGATGTGAATGCGCACCGGCACCCGCTGCGCCAGGCGCACCCAGTTGAAGGTCGGGTTGACGTCGGCGATCAGTTCGCGGCTCTCCGGGTTGTCGCGGTCGTAGATGCCGCGCGAGATACTTTCCACGTGCCCCTTGAGCACTTCACCGCTCATCAGTTGCATGTCGGCCTTATCGCCGACGCGCACATGGGGCAGTTTGGTTTCTTCGAAGAAGCCGTAGACCCAGAACGAGTTCATGTCGACCACGGCCATTTTCGCCTCGCCGATGCGCGCGTAATCGCCGCGATGCACGTTGAGGTTGGTCACATAACCGTCCACTGCCGCACGGACTTCAGTGCGTTTGAGGTTGAGTTCGGCGGCTTCCAGTTGCGCCTGGGCCTGCTGGTAATCGGCGAGGGCAGAGTCAGCGAGGTTGCTGGCGTCGTCGCGGTTTTCCCTGGAGATCACCAGGTTGTCCATATCGGCACGACGATGGGCGTTGACCTTGCGCATCTCCCAGGTCGCCTTGCGCGATGCCACCAGCGATTGCGCCTGTTTCACCGCGAGACGGTAGTGCTCGGGGTCGATCCGCATCAGCAAATCGCCCTTCTTCACCAGTTGGTTGTCGCGCACCGGCACGTCCACCACTTCGCCGGTGACGTCGGCGGCGACGTTGATGATGTCGGCGCGCACGCGACCGTCACGGGTCCACGGCGTGTTCATGTAGTGCTCCCACAAGGAGCGGCCGATCCACAGCGCGAGGGCCAGCACCAGCAAGGTCGCGAGCAGGCTGAAAAACTTTTTCATCGGGGCATTCTCAGTGATAGAGAGTCAACGGTAGACAGTCAGCGCCATAGCGCCGAACAGACAGGTAAACAGACTCAGGCGCAGTAACGCCGGGTGCCAGAAGAAGCGGTACAGGTCGAACCCGGACAGGAACCGGTCCAGCGCCCAGGCAAGCAGAGCCGCAATGAAAAACATCAGGGTCATGGTCGGCATGTACACGCCGTGGAAGGCGATTTCACGAGGCATGTTCAAGTCCTTGGGGCTGGCTGCTTGCGAAGGCGGCGAGCGGTGATTGCGGATCGAGCAGAGAGGTGCGGATGAAGTGCAGGTAGCTCTTCACCCGGCGCAACGCCGAGGTATCGAAGTGCGGGGCGAAGGGTTCGTCGGTGGACTGCACACGGCTGATCGCGTGATCGACGGCGATCAGTGCGCGTTCGAGGTTGCTGCTGTTCGGTTGCAGGAACAACCGCACCAGTGCGCGCCCCATCACCCGGATCGCCTGGCGCCACGGCCGGGATTCGGCATAGGCCGGATGCACCGGCAGAATCGCCTGTTCCTTGCGCAACTCGATGATCGCGTGGCCGACTTCCAGCACCACGAACATCCAGCGCAACAAGTCCCGCTGTACTTGCGGTTGACCCGCCGCAAAGCCGTAGGCCTGGTGCACCAGATCGCGGGTACGGCTTTCGAAACTCGACGCCAGCCCCTTGAGCTTGCCGCTGATGGCGTACACCACCTGACCGCGCAAATCCTGCTCCAGCCGGCGCCACAGCCAGCGACTGTTGGGCGGCAGAATGATCGCCCCTGCCGCTGCGCACACCAGCATGCCCATCACCATCGCGATGTAGTCGTTGATGAAGGTGTAGGGGTTGTAGACCGTAAGGTTGTCCGGCACCGAACCGGTGCTGAAGAAGATCAGCAGCCCCAGGCCAACCCCGGCGTATTGTGGTCGTGAACTGAGGAACGAACCGAGCACGATCACCGGGGCCAACACCATGCACAGCAATGGGAAACCGTCGATCCACGGATAGATGAAGAACATCTCGACGAAGCCGATCAATGCCCCGAGCAGCGTCCCGCAAGCCATCTGGAATGCCATGCGTTTCGGGTTCGGTGTCGCCGCGGCCAGGCCAACGGTAGCGGCGGCAATCAGGGTCATGGTCGCCCCGCTCGGCCAGGCCGTGGCCACCCAATAGCTGCCCAGCACCACCAGAATGAATGACGCACGAATACCCGACGCTGCAGCGGCCAGCCAGTTGGTTTGCGGGGTGTACGGCTCGTCCCAGCGCTCCCGTTCGTGACTGTGATCGGCCAGGGACGCGTGGGTCTGCGCATAACCATGCAGGTCGTCGACGAAGCGATAGAGCAGCTCGTACGCGGTGTGGAAATCCAGTTGCTCGGCATCGCTCGGATTGCTCTGCTGGAACGTCGCCCGAAGACTGCGCACCCGCGCCGGCAGACCTTCCTTGTAGGCGGTAAGCACCGCAACCAGACGCGCCGCATCGGCGCTGGTCAGGGCGCGACCGCTGAAGCCGTCGAGCAACTCGGCGAGGTCCTGCAAGCCCGGCTTGATCGCCGCCACCACCTGGTCCGCCGCGCTGCTGCGCAAGCGTTCGAGCAATTGATGCAAGGCGTTGAAACGCGTGGTGATGCTCATGAACTCGCTGTTCAAGCGACTGAGCCGGCCATTGCGCCGACGCATGTGCGGGTCTTCAAAAACCGTGACGCTGCGCAAGCCTTCCAGGCCCACCGCTTCAGCGATGAAACGCACGTTGCCGGCCTCGAACGCCTCGCGCTGACTGCGGCCGCGCAAACCGTCGGTGACGAACAAGGCGAACACGCCAAAGCGCTGATACAACGCATTGCGCATCGCCGCGCTGGCCGATTGCGGCAGGATGGCGGCACTGATCAGTGTCGAACAAAGAATGCCCAACGAGATTTCCAGCACCCGCCAGACCGCCGCCATGAACGCGCCATCCGGATGAGCCAGCGCGGGCAAGCCAACCATCGCTGCGGTGTATCCGGCGAGTACGAAACCATAGGCGCGAAAGTTGCGGCAGCGGGCGGCACCGGCTGTGCAGATACCGACCCAGATCGCCAGCGAACCGAGGAACAGTTCAGTGTTTTGTGCAAACAGGGCAATCAGCGCGACCATCACCGCAGACCCGGCCAGGGTACCGAGAAAACGATAGAAACTCTTGGCGAACACCTGGCCGCTTTGCGGTTGCATGACAATGAACACGGTGATCATCGCCGTGCGCGGTTGCGGCAGTTCCAGGCGCATGGCCAGCCACAGCGTCAGGAATGCCGCGAACAACACCTTGAAAATGTAGACCCAGGTCACGCCATCGCTGCGTGCCCAGTCGAAGAAACCCCGGCGCCATTCAAGGGAGTACAGCCAGCGCAAGGGTGCGGGCAAGGGAGTCATCAAATCCTGCTCAGTAAATTCCAGTGAAAACCGGAACCTGTGGGAGCGAGCTTGCTCGCGATAGCGGTGTGTCAGGCGACATGATTGCTGACTGACACGCCCTCATCGCGAGCAAGCTCGCTCCCACAGGTGTTGTGTTCAACGCAAAAGGCTCGGGGTTTTAGGCGCCTGGGTCTGTTCAGCGTTCGGCACGTCGTTGCCGGCACCGAGGCCACCGCCCAACGCCGTCACCAGTTCGGCATGGGCGCTCAAACGCGCCGCCTGAACCTGCTGCTGCACTTGCTGCTGCTTGAACAGCAGGGTCTGGGCGTTGAGCACGTTGAGGTAGTCAGTCAGGCCACGCTGGTAGGCGATCATCGCGATGTCGTAGGTCTTCTGCGCGGTGGCCACCGACTCGGCGGCGAACGCCTGTTGCTTGTCCATGGACTCGCGGCGGATCAACTGGTCGGAGATGTTTTTCAGGGCGTTGACCAGGGTCTGGTTGTACCTGGCTACGGCGATGTCATAGCCGGCCGAGGCTTCACCCAGTTCCGAGCGCAAACGTCCGCCATCGAAGATCGGCAACGAAATTGCCGGACCTACGCTGTAGTTGAGTTTCTTGCCGGTCAGGAACTCCAGGGCCCCGCCGCCGGTGGCCATGTAGCCGAGGCTGCCGACCAGATCGACGTTGGGATAAAACCCGGCATGGGCAACATCAATACCCCGCGCCTGCGCCGCCACTTGCCAGCGACTGGCGACCACGTCCGGGCGTTGGCCGAGCAATTGCGCCGGCAGCGAAGACGGCAGTTTCAGTGGCGCGCCCAGCGACAGCGTTGGCCGCTGCAACTGTGCACCTTCCCCCGGGCCCTTACCGGCGAGGGCCGCGAGCTGATTGCGGCTCAAGGCGATTTCTTCGTCGAGGGCATCGATCTGGCGATGGGTTTCCGGCAGCGGCGTCTCGGCCTGGCTGACTTCGAAATGGGTGCCGATGCCACCGTTCAGGCGCTTCTGCGCCAGCTCGAGAATCTGCTGTTGCTGCTTCAAGGTCGCTTCGACGATATCCCGCTGGGCGTAATGCAACGACAACTCGATGTAGACACGCACGATGTTGTCCTGCAATTCGAGCTGGGCCTGACGCGCTTCGGCGACCGTCATGTGTGCCATGTCCACCGCACGCTCGGTGGCATTGCTTTCGCGGCCCCAGAGGTCGAGGGCATAACTGAAACCCAGTGCGGCGTTGTTGTCCCAGGTCGTGGAGTTGGCCAGCTCACCCGGCCCGTAGAACTGGTCGGTGGGCCAGTTGTGGCGCTTGAGGGTGGCATCGCCATTGATCTGCAGCGACTCGGCTGATTCGGCCACGCCGGCCATGGACCTGGCCTGACGCACCCGGGCGGCGGCCATGGCCAGGGTCGGGCTGCCTTGCAGGGCGAGGTCGATCCAGCGATTCAGTTGCGGGTCGCCATAGGCTTGCCACCACTGCGCGGTGGGCCAGTGCGCATCATGCGCGGCGCTCTGGATCGCTTCGTCGGTGGCCAGTGAATTGGCCTCCAGCGCCTTGTCCTGCGGGGCAATACCTCCGGTTCCGATGCAGCCGCTGATTGCCAGGGTTAAAGCCAAAACACTGAGCGGCTGAAGCGCTCTGCTGATGCGACGCGGCACTGCTGCGATTTCCTGAAATAGGGGGAGGCATGAGATTTTCTGGAAACCGGAGATCCGCTTTTGTGGGAGCGGTGGGTCGAGCCCCGGTTGCCCAAGTTGCGCAATTCTATGGGGCGGTCTGAAGGGCGATAAGCCGGGATTCCTGTGAATCTTTGTTACCGTTAACGAGATAATCCGTAGGTAGGGGTCACCGCCCCCGAAACTTCGTGTCACAATTTGCCATCGCACCCGAGAGCACCCCATGGACACTTTGCAAAACATGCGCGCCTTCAGTTACGTGGCCGAAGCCGGCAGCTTCACCGCCGCCGCCGTACAACTGGACACCACCACGGCTAACGTCTCGCGCGCGGTCTCCAACCTGGAAGCCCACCTGCAAACCCGCCTGCTCAACCGAACGACCCGTCGCATCGCCCTGACCGAAGCCGGCAAGCGCTACCTGTTGCGCTGCGAACAGATCCTGGCCTACGTCGAAGAAGCCGAAGCCGAGGCCAGCGACGCCCACGCACGCCCGGCCGGGCAACTGAAAGTGCACACCATGACCGGCATCGGCCAGCACTTCGTGATCGACGCCATCGCCCGCTACCGCAAGACGCACCCGGACGTGACCTTCGACCTGACCATGGCCAACCGCGTGCCGGACCTGCTCGACGAAGGCTACGACGTGTCCATCGTCCTCGCCCGCGAACTGCCGGACTCGGGCTTCGTCTCCCAGCGCCTGGGCATCACCTACAGCATCGTTTGCGCCTCGCCGGCCTACGTCAAAGCCAACGGCTGCGCACAAAAACCCAGCGACCTGCTCAACCACGCCTGCCTGCGCCTGGTCAGCCCGGTGATTCCGCTGGAGAAATGGGCGTTCGACGGCCCTGATGGCCAGGAAATGGTCACCATCAACAGCTCGCCGTTTCTGGTGAACTCCGCCGACGCGATGAAATCCGCGATCATCAGTGGCATGGGCGTTGGCGTCCTGCCGCTGTACGCCGCGATAGAAGGCCTGCGCAATGGCACCTTGGTGAGGGTGATGCCCAAATACCGCTCGCAGGAATTGAATCTGTATGCGATCTACCCTTCGCGCCAGTACCTGGACGCGAAGATCAAGACCTGGGTCGAGTATTTGCGCGGATCGTTGCCGGAACTGCTGGCGGCGCATCAGGCGGAGTTGGCGGCGTATGAATTGAGCGGGAGCCTGGGCGGGGTTCGGGTGGCGAACTGAAAATCTCTCGGCTCACAGATTGATCCTTTGTGGGAGCGAGCTTGCTCGCGATAGCGTTCTCACCTTCAACATCACTGTGAGCAGATACACCGCTTTCGCGAGCAAGCCCGCTCCCACAGGAATCGAGTACATCTACAAGAGATTGGTCGGCTGTCAGGCCGCCTTCGCGGGCAAGCCCGCTCCCACATTTTGAATTATGCACGGTCAAGAAAATCAGGCCGGCCGGTAGGCCGCCTCGGCTGCTTTTTGATCTGCCCGCCCCCTCGGGAGGCTGAGCGGAGGCGTTCATCCGGGGATTGGCGCGCAGCGCCGTTCGACGCAGTCGAACACATTGCATGCAGGTCGCGCGAAGCCGACCGGAGGGCAATGCCCCCGGATGAATGCCGGAGCGAAGGAACCCCGAGCCTAAGCGAGGGGCCGTACGTCAGGGGCGAGCGTTTTTTTGCTTACTTTTTTTAGGCGCTTGTAAAAAAAGTGAGTCGCCGTAAGGGCGAAACCATAGGTGGCCGTTTCCGAAGAAACGAATATGTACACGGACAACCAAGTACATGGTCGGCCCAGAGGCCGCCAAGACCAAACCAAACTGACAGTGCCGTCAGTTAGCCGTCACCCTCCTGACCGCCAAACAGGTTTATAAAGGAAACTACCCTTCGACCAAAAACCCAGCCCCGGCGCCCCACTCGCATGCGAATCCAGACCAAACCCGCCCTGCTCGTCGCCCTTCTGATCGTCCTGGCAGCGCTGGGCCTGTGGTATGCAGCCAAACCGGCCAAGGCCAAACTCGCCAGCCCCACCGCCATCCCCGTGCGCGTGGTCGCCGTCGCCGAAAAAGACGTGCCCCGCTATGTCAGCGGCATCGGTTCGGTGTTGTCCCTGCACAGCGTCGTGGTTCGCCCGCAAATCGACGGCATCCTCACCAAAATCATGGTCAAGGAAGGCCAACTGGTGAAAAAAGACGACCTGCTGGCCACCATCGACGACCGCTCGATCCGCGCCAGCCTCGACCAGGCCCGGGCACAACTGGGCGAAAGCCAGGCGCAACTGCAAGTGGCGCTGGTCAACCTCAAGCGCTACAAACTGCTCAGCGTCGACGACGGCGTGTCCAAGCAGACCTACGATCAACAACAAGCGCTGGTCAACCAACTCAAGGCCACCGCCCAAGGCAATCAGGCTTCAATCGACGCAGCTCAGGTACAACTTTCCTACACACAGATTCGTTCCCCTGTGACCGGTCGCGTCGGCATTCGCACCGTGGACGAAGGCAATTTCCTGCGCATGACCGACACCCAGGGCCTGTTCACCGTGACCCAGATCGACCCGATCGCCGTGGAGTTCTCCCTGCCGCAGCAAATGCTGCCGACCCTGCAAGGCCTGATCAACGATCCGCAACACGCTCAGGTAAAGGCCTACATCGGTGCCGACACCGACGGCGAAACCGGCAACCTGCTCGGCGAAGGCCACCTGACCCTGATCGACAACCAGATCAACGCCAACACCGGCACCATCCGCGCCAAGGCCGAGTTCGACAATCCGGGGCAGAAGCTCTGGCCGGGCCTGCTGGTGACGGTAAAGATTCAAACCGCGCTGGAGAAAGATGCGCTGGTGGTGCCACCGACAGTCGTGCAACGCGGCCTCGATCAGCACTTCGTGTACCGGGTCAACGGCGACAAGGTCGAAGCCGTGCAGGTGCAGATGGTCTATCAAGGCAGCGGCCAGGACATCATTAAAGGCGTGAAGCCTGGTGATGTCTTGGTCAGCGATGGTCAGTCGCGGCTCAAGCCGGGTTCAACGGTGCAGGTGGTGACCGAGCCGCCGCAAGTGGTGCAATCGGAGGCCGCGCAATGAAAGGCCATGGCTCAATATCCGCTTGGTGCATCGACCACCCGGTGGCGACGGTCCTGTTGACGTTTGCCCTGGTACTGCTGGGCGCCATCGCCTTTCCACGCCTGCCGGTGGCGCCTTTGCCCGAGGCGGAATTCCCGACTATCCAGGTGGCGGCGCAACTGCCCGGTGCCAGCCCGGAAACCATGGCCTCATCGGTGGCCACGCCCCTGGAGGTGCAGTTCAGCGCCATCCCCGGTGTGACCCAGATGACGTCGAGCAGCGCCCTCGGTTCGACCAACCTGACCCTGCAATTCACCCTCGACAAGAGCATCGACACCGCCGCCCAGGAAGTGCAGGCCGCGATCAACACCGCTGCCGGCAAGCTGCCCAAGGACATGCCAAACCTGCCGACCTGGCGCAAGGTCAACCCGGCTGACAGCCCAGTGCTGATTCTTAGCGTCAACTCCTCGCTGATGCCCGGCCCGGCACTCAGTGACCTGACGGAAACCCTGCTGTCGCGTCAGATCAGCCAGATTGACGGTGTAGGCCAGGTCGTCATCACCGGTCAGCAACGTCCGGCGATCCGCGTCCAGGTCTCGGCAGACAAACTCGCGGCCATCGGCCTGACCCTCGCCGATATCCGCCTGGCGATCCAGCAAACCAGCCTCAACCTGGCCAAAGGTGCGCTGTACGGGGAATCGAGCATTTCAACCCTGTCCACCAACGATCAGTTGTTCCACCCCGAGGATTACAGTCAGTTGATTGTTTCCTACAAGAACGGTGCACCGGTCCACCTCAAGGACGTGGCCAAAGTCGTCAACGGCTCGGAAGATGCCTACGTCCAAGCCTGGGCGGGCTCGAAACCGGGGGTGAACCTAGTGATCTTCCGCCAGCCAGGGGCCAACATCGTCGAGACCGTGGACCGTATTCAGGCAGCGCTGCCGGAGCTGGAAGCGATGCTGCCCGCCTCGGTGCAGGTCAAGACGCTGATCGACCGCACCCAGACCATTCGTGCCTCGCTGCATGAAGTGGAAATCACCCTGCTGATCGCGATCATGCTGGTGGTGGCGGTGATGGCTCTGTTCCTGCGCCAACTGTCGGCCACGCTGATTGTCTCGGCGGTACTCGGCGTGTCGCTGATCGCCAGTTTCGCCTTGATGTACATCATGGGTTTCAGCCTGAACAACCTGACTCTTGTGGCGATTGTGGTCGCCGTGGGCTTCGTGGTCGACGATGCAATCGTGGTGGTGGAGAACATTCACCGCCATCTGGAGGCCGGCGACGGCATGCGCGAGGCAGCAATCAAAGGTGCCGGGGAAATCGGCTTCACCGTGGTGTCGATCAGTTTCTCGCTGGTGGCGGCGTTCATTCCGCTGCTGTTCATGGGCGGCGTGGTCGGGCGGTTGTTCAAGGAATTCGCCCTGACCGCCACCTCGACCATCATGATTTCAGTGGTGGTGTCCCTGACGTTGGCGCCGACCCTCGCTGCGCTGTTCATGCGCGCGCCGGTACATCACGCCCACGCCAAACCGGGCTTCGGCGAACGCCTGCTGGCGCTCTATGAAAAAGGTCTGCGCCACGCCCTCGCCCACCAGAAGTTGATGATCGGCGTGTTCGGCCTGTCCCTCGGCCTGGCCGTCGCCGGTTACATCTTTATCCCCAAGGGCTTCTTCCCGATTCAGGACACCGGTTTCGTCCTCGGTACCACCGAAGCGGCTGCGGACATTTCCTACGGCGACATGGTGAAAAAACACCTGGCAATGGCGGAAATCGTCGCCGCCGACCCTGCCGTGGAAACGTTCTCGCACTCGGTCGGGGTTTCCGGCAGCAACCAGACCATCGCCAACGGACGGTTCTGGATCACCCTGAAAAAACGCGGAGACCGCGACGTCTCGGCCAGCCAGTTCATCGACCGGATTCGCCCGCAACTGATGAAAGTGCCGGGCATCGTGCTGTATTTGCGTGCAGGCCAGGACATCAACCTCAGCTCCGGCCCGAGTCGTGCCCAGTATCAATACGTACTCAAGAGCAATGACGGCGGCACACTCAGTACCTGGACCCAGCGCCTGACGGAAAAACTGCGCGCCAACCCGGCCTTCCGCGACATTTCCAACGACCTGCAACTGGGCGGCAGCATCACCCACATCAGCATCGACCGCAGCGCGGCGGCGCGTTTCGGCCTGACCGCGAGCGATGTCGACGAAGCGCTGTACGATGCATTCGGCCAGCGCCAGATCAATGAATTCCAGACCCAGATCAACCAGTACAACGTGATCCTGGAACTGGACACCCAGCAGCGCGGCAAGGCCGAAAGCCTCAACTATTTTTACCTGCGCTCGCCCCTGAGCGGGGCAATGGTGCCGCTGTCGGCCCTGGCCAAGTTCGATGCACCGACCATCGGCCCGCTATCCATCGCCCATGACGGCATGTTCCCGGCCGCCAACCTGTCGTTCAACCTGGCGCCCGGCGTGGCGTTGGGCGATGCGGTGATCATGCTCAACCAGGCCAAGGTCGACATAGGCATGCCGAGCGCCATCAGCGGCAATTTCCAGGGCGCAGCCCAGGCGTTCCAGAGTTCGCTGGCCAGCCAGCCGTGGCTGATCCTGGCGGCGCTGGTGGCGGTGTACATCATTCTCGGCGTGCTCTACGAGAGCTTCGTGCACCCGCTGACGATTATTTCGACCTTGCCTTCGGCGGGCCTCGGCGCGGTGATCATGCTGTGGATTTGCGGCCAGGACTTTTCGATCATGGCCTTGATCGGGCTGGTGCTGTTGATCGGTATCGTCAAGAAAAACGGCATCCTGATGATCGACTTCGCCCTCGAAGCGCAGCGCAATGGCGGACTGTCGCCTGAAGAAGCAATCTTCAAGGCCTGTATCACGCGGTTCCGGCCAATCATCATGACCACTCTCGCCGCCCTGCTCGGCGCCCTGCCGCTGATGCTCGGCTACGGCACCGGCGCCGAGTTGCGCCAGCCCCTGGGGATCGCGGTGGTCGGCGGCTTGCTGGTGAGCCAGGCGCTGACGCTGTTCACCACGCCGGTCATATACTTGTGGCTGGAGCGGCTGTTCCATCGGCCAAAACCCTCGCCAGTACCGGCGCTGGCAACCACAGACTGAGGCGGGGTCATGCGCGTTCTGATTATCGAAGACGAGGAAAAAACCGCGGATTATCTGCACCGCGGCCTGACGGAACAGGGTTACACCGTGGATCTGGCGCGGGACGGGGTCGAAGGCCTGCACCTGGCGCTGGAGAGCGACTACGCGGTGATCGTCCTCGACGTGATGTTGCCGGGTCTCGACGGCTTCGGCGTGCTGCGCGCCCTGCGTGCGCGCAAGCAAACCCCAGTGATCATGCTGACCGCCCGCGAGCGTGTGGAAGATCGCATCAAAGGCCTGCGTGACGGTGCCGATGATTACCTGGGCAAACCGTTTTCCTTCCTTGAACTGGTGGCACGCCTGCAAGCGCTGACCCGACGCAGTGGTGGCCATGAACCGGTGCAAGTGAGCATCGCCGACCTGTGGATAGATTTGATCAGCCGCAAGGCGACCCGAGGCGGTACACGGCTGGACCTGACCGCCAAGGAATTCTCGCTGCTCAGTGTATTGGCGCGCCGCCAGGGTGAAATTCTCTCGAAAACCGCCATTGCCGAGATGGTCTGGGACATCAATTTCGACAGCGACGCCAACGTCGTCGAAGTCGCGATCAAACGCCTGCGGGCCAAGCTCGACGGGCCGTTCGAAGAGAAACTGCTACACACCATTCGCGGCATGGGTTATGTGCTGGAGAGCCGTGGTGTCCAGTAACTCGATCGCGCTGCGGCTGAGCGGGATGTTCACGCTGGTGGCGTTGCAGGTGTTCCTGCTGATCGGCTGGGCCTTGTACCAGCAGGTCGACAAAGGCCTGGGCCTGTTGCCCGAAGCCGAGCTCGACGCGCGCTATAGCGTGCTCGAATCCACGGTTGGCCGATACGGCACGCCCGAGCATTGGGTGAAGATCAACAACAAGCTCAATCTGCTGAGCGAAGAAGACAAGCGCATCAGTTTCTGGATCATCAGCGGCGATCCGCACTACGAATACGGCAACCTGACCCCGCCGATCCGCGCCTTTGCCCAAGGGCCGCTGGGCACGCGCGACATGCAACTGCCGGATCACCCGTATCCGCTGAAAGTGCTGGTCAGCGAATTCCCCGCCAAAGACCAGCGCCCCCCACTGCGCTTCATGATCGCCATCGATACCGAAACGTTTTTCCAGACCCAGCATCAACTGTTGATCGCGCTGATCAGCCTGGCGATTGTCGGCGTGTTGCTGGCCTCGGCACTGGGTTACTGGGTGGCGCGGATCGGGCTCAAACCGCTGATCAAACTGTCCCAGGAAGCCCAACGCCTGGCCCCGCCGCTGCGCTCGGGGCGCTTGCGATTGTCACCGTTGCCACCGGAGCTTGATCAGTTCGTCAGCTCGTTCAACTCGACCCTGGAACGGGTCGAGCAGGCTTACTCGCGCCTTGAATCGTTCAACGCCGACGTCGCCCACGAACTGCGCTCGCCGCTGACCAACCTGATCGGCCAGACCCAGGTCGCATTGACCCGCGGACGCTCCGCCGAGCATTACTTCGAAGTGCTGCAATCGAACCTCGAAGAGCTTGAGCGACTGCGGTCGATCATCAACGACATGCTATTCCTCGCCAGTGCCGATCAGGGCAGCAAGGCGACCAAACTGACGTCCACATCGCTGGCGGACGAAGTGGCCACGACCCTGGAATATCTGGATTTCATTCTCGAAGACGCTCAGGTCCGGGTTGAGGTCAGTGGTGACGCGCAAGTACGCATCGAGATTGCCCATTTGCGCCGGGCATTGATCAACCTGCTGAACAACGCAGTGCAGCACACCGCGCCCGGGCAGGTGATTCAAGTGCGGATCGAAGCCCGGGAGCATCAAGTCAGCATCGGCGTTGCCAACCCCGGCTCGCCGATTGCCCGTGAACACCTGCCACGGCTGTTCGAACGCTTCTACCGGGTCGATGCTTCGCGCAGCAACAGCGGCAACAATCACGGACTGGGTCTGGCCATCGTCAAGGCGATTGCGTTGATGCATGGCGGCGATGTGTTCGTGCGCAGTGACCATGGGATGAATACCTTCGGCATACATCTTCCCATCTGACGGGCACACACCCTGTGGCGAGGGGGCTTGCCCCCGTTCGGCGACGAAGCCGTCGTAAATCCGATATGCAAGGTGCTTCAGATAAATCGTGGTTACAGGTTTTGGGGCTGCTACGCAGCCCAGCGGGGGCAAGCCCCCTCGCCACAGTGAATGCGTACTCCTGCGTATCGATCTTTGCTTTTGCTGTAACAGTCCTTTCATGAATCCGCTCTTTTTCCCCTCGCCCCATATCCTTATCTTTGCCCGCACCAAACAGCACTTGCCAAGCAAGAAGGTTTTAAAGATGTCCAACAGTATGGGTATTGCCAGCGCTTTCGTTTTGTCCTCTTTGTTCCTGTCGCCATTGGCGATGGCGGAAGAATCGCAGACCTTCGTCGCGCATAACGCCGCACGCGCTGCAACGCTCGAAGAGCATCAGATCGAGATGACAGCCAAGGCTGCGCAAGACGCCCAAGCCCCGCAAGCATCCAGCACTCAGGCCCAGCCACGGGCCGAGAATGACAGCTGATCCTTACCTGTCACGCCTGTTTCCCTCGACACTTTTCATCGGCTCTTCCCTTTGAAAAGTTGTCCTCAAAGCCGCTGCTGTCAGCGGCTTTTTTTATAGTGGCGACTCAACCTTCTTTGCAATTTTTGCAACGAAAGTCACTGACGCCCACGCCATTGATTAATCGTTTGAGCAACCGGAACGAATCATTCGGCTGTTACGTTTATGGAACTACGCTTACAAGGTCCTTCCAGCAGACGTCTGTCTTATGACCGCAAGCCGAACCCCACAATTTTCAGGCAAAACCGGGCGACCCGAGATCATGGTGATCGTCGGCAGCACCCTGACAGTCATCTCGATCCTGTGCATCGTCACTTTTCTGCTGATCCGCGAACACGCCTACGCCCAGCAAACCGCTACACGCAGTGCGACCACCATTGCACAACTGATCGATGCCGATGTCCTGCGTACGGTCGAGCTCTATGACTTGACCTTGCAGGGCCTGATCGCCGCCGCCCAACGGGACGATCTGAAACAGGTTTCTGCGCAGATCCGCCATCTGGTGCTGTTCGATCGCTCCGCCACCGCGCGCTACAAGGGCGACATCCTGCTGCTGGACAAGCACGGCGACGTGCTGGCCGACTCATCACTGATCGAACCGAAACCGGGCAACTTCGCTGACCGCGATTATTTCCTGGCCCATGTCTTCAATCGCGATACCGGTATGTATATCAGCCGACCGTTCAAGCCGAGCTGCGACTGCGATGACCGCGACGAATGGCGCATCAGTTTCAGCCGGCGCATTTCTTCGCCCACCGGTGAGTTTCTGGGAGTCGCGGTAGCTTCGATGCGCATGAGCTACTTCGATCAGTTGTTCAACAGCCTCGACATCGGCACCGGCAGTACGCTGGGCATCATCAACAATGACGGGATTCTCCTGGCGCAGAAACCGTACCGGGAACCAAATTCCATCGGCAAAAGCTTCTCCAGCCGCCCCAACGTCGTGCGCATGCTGCAGGAGCGCAGTGGCACCTTCGAAAGCGTGTCGAGCGTCGACCATCAACGGCGCCTGTACACCTTTTCCCGGGTCGGCAATCTGCCGCTGACCGTCATCGTGGCCCTTTCCATCGATGAAGTGTTCGCCACCTGGAACCGCACGGCCTATGTGATCAGCGGCGCAACCGGGGTTTTGTGCATCGGTCTGTTGTGGCTGACCTGGCTGCTTTGCCGCGAGCTGCGCCTGCGCCAATGTGCCGAGCAGGAATTGGCGCAACTGGCGGCCACCGATGCCTTGACCGGCGTGGCCAACCGCCGATCCCTTGATCAGGCCCTGCGCCATGAATGGTTTCGTGCGCAGCGCAGCCGCAAGCCGTTGTCGTTGCTGATGATCGATGCCGATCACTTCAAGGCCTTCAATGATCGGCACGGGCATCAGGCAGGTGACGAAGCCTTGCGGGCACTGGCCGAAGTCATCCGCGCCAGTGTCCATCGCCCGGCGGACCTGGTGGCTCGCTATGGTGGCGAAGAGTTTTCGGTGGTCCTGGCCGAAACTGGCAGTGAAGGCGCGCAGCAGATCGCCGAACATATCCGGGAGGCGGTGCAAAAACTGCCACTGGTGGACGCCGATGAGTCGCCAATGAGCGTGAGTATCGGCATTGCAACCTGGACGGCGGCCAGCGATATCAAACTGGAGCAATTACTGTTCAACGCGGACAAGGCGCTGTATCAGGCCAAGGAAGGGGGGCGTAACCGGGTGGTGTGGGCCAGTTGATTTTTTTGTTGGATGGACGGGCGTCATCGCGAGCAAGCTCGCTCCCACAGTTTACCGCGTCCCCCTGTGGGAGCGAGCTTGCTCGCGATGAGGCCAGCCCAAGCACTACAAACTTCAGGACATAAAAAAAGGCCACCCGAAGGTAGCCTTTAAAAAACTAGAGAGGTTTTTTGCTTACACGGCCGCAACCGGGCGCATGTAAGAGATCGGTGCAGTGCTGGCGTCTTCGAACGTCACGACTTCCCAGGCATCTGTCTGCTCAATCAACTTGCGCAGCAGCTGGTTGTTCAGTGCGTGGCCGGACTTGAAGCCCTTGAACTCACCAATCAGGCTATTGCCCAGCAGGTAGAGGTCACCGATTGCATCGAGGATCTTGTGCTTCACGAATTCGTCTTCATAGCGAAGGCCGTCTTCGTTCAGTACGCCATCGGCGTCGACCACAATTGCGTTTTCAACACTGCCGCCGAGTGCGAGGTTGTGCTTGCGCAGGTACTCGATGTCACTCATGAAACCAAAGGTACGGGCGCGGCTGACTTCTTTTACGAACGAAGTGCTGGAAAAATCCACGCTTGCACTTTGGGTGCGGTCACGGAAAACCGGGTGATCGAAATCGATCTCGAAGCTCACTTTGAACCCTTCGAAAGGGACGAAAGTAGCGCGCTTGTCGCCATCTTCCACTGTCACTTCACGCAGGATGCGGATGAACTTCTTGGCGGCGTCCTGTTCTTCCAGGCCAGCCGATTGAATCAGGAATACGAAAGGTCCAGCGCTACCATCCATGATCGGGACTTCGGACGCGGAGAGCTCGACGTAGGCGTTATCGATGCCCAGGCCTGCCATGGCCGAGAGCAGGTGCTCTACCGTGTCCACTTTGACGTCACCGTTAACGAGCGTGGTCGACATAGTGGTTTCACCAACGTTTTCCGCGCGGGCAGGAATCTGCACCACGGGGTCGAGGTCGGCGCGACAAAACACAATGCCGGTGTCGACAGGCGCTGGCTTGAGGGTCAGGTAGACCTTCTCCCCGGAGTGCAGGCCGACACCTGTGGCACGGATAATATTCTTCAGGGTGCGTTGTTTAATCATGGCATGGGCCGCTTCAGCGCAAATTGCGAACTGGTATCAACAAAGGCTGGCGATGATAGCAGACCACGCCTTTGCTGAACACCAATCACCTTCATAGCCCTGATACATTTCATCAATCGGCCTGACGACGCAGGAAAGCCGGGATGTCCAGGTAGTCCAGGTCATCTTGCGGATTCATCTTCGCGGCAGTCGCAGCACCGGCCTGGGCCTGGTTGCGCATGACGGTCGGACGATCCAGGTCACGGTAGTTCACCGCTGGAGCTTCCTGACGAACAGGGGCCTGTTGTTGTGGCTGCGAAGCCATAGAAGTGTGGACGGTGTTGTCGATGACCTTCACAGGCTTCTCGATTTTTGCGCCCAGACCGGTAGCGACGACAGTCACGTGCAGCTCGTCGCGCATGTCCGGATCGATAACGGTACCGACCTTGACCATCGCGTGCTCGGAAGCGAATGCCTCGATGATGCTACCCACGTCGGAGTATTCACCCAGGGACAGATCCGGACCGGCGGTAATGTTCACCAGGATGCCGCGAGCGCCTTGCAGGTTCACGTCTTCCAGCAACGGGTTGCGAATGGCCGCTTCGGTGGCTTCGCGTGCACGGTTCGGACCGCTGGCGCAGCCAGTGCCCATCATCGCCATGCCCATTTCGCTCATCACGGTACGCACGTCGGCGAAGTCGACGTTGATCATGCCCGGACGCTTGATGATGTCGGAGATACCGCGAACGGCACCGGCCAGTACATCGTCAGCCTTGGCGAAAGCCGACAGCAGGCTTGCGTCTTTACCGAGGATGGTCAGCAACTTCTCGTTGGGAATGGTGATCAGCGAGTCGACGCTTTCGGAGAGCATGCGGATGCCTTCGTCGGCGATCTGCATACGCTTGCGGCCTTCGAACGGGAACGGACGGGTCACCACCGCAACGGTGAGGATGCCCATTTCCTTGGCCACTTCGGCGATGATCGGCGCAGCACCGGTACCGGTACCACCGCCCATGCCAGTGGTGATGAACACCATGTTGGTGCCGGCCAGCACTTCGGCAATGCGCTCACGGTCTTCCAGAGCGGCTTGACGGCCGACTTCAGGGTTAGCGCCAGCGCCCAGGCCCTTGGTCACGCCGGTGCCCAGTTGCAGGATGGTGCGCGCGCCGATGTTTTTCAGCGCTTGAGCATCGGTGTTGGCGCAGATGAATTCGACGCCTTCGATGTTGCTCTTGACCATGTGGTTGACAGCGTTGCCGCCGCCACCGCCGACACCGATAACTTTGATTACCGGGCTTGCGGGGATGTTGTCTACGAGTTCGAACATTTTCCCTCTCCTTTACATTCTCTAGTTTTTTCGCCTACTGCGTGCTTCGGTGTAACGGTGTTGCGGTAAATCTTCAGAAATTGCCCTGGACCCACTTCTTCAGTCGGTCCAGCAGCGGAGCCTGTGGCTCTTCGTTGCTGTAGCTGTCGCGGCTGCCGATGCCCGAGAACGAGATGCCGTCGGACTGCTTCTGCAGGCCGTACATCAACAGGCCGACGCCGGTGGAATAGATCGGGTTGCGTACCACGTCATCCAGACCTTTCACGCCATGCGGCACGCCCAGGCGCACCGGCATGTGGAAGATTTCCTCGGCCAGTTCTGTCGCGCCTTCCATCTTCGACGTACCGCCGGTCAGCACGATGCCGGCCGGGATCAGGTCTTCGTAGCCGCTGCGGCGCAGTTCGGCCTGGATCAGCGTGAACAGCTCGTCGTAACGCGGCTCGACCACTTCGGCCAGGGCCTGGCGGGACAGCTCGCGCGGTGGACGGTCGCCAACGCTTGGCACCTTGATGGTTTCACCGGCACCGGCCAGTTTGGCCAGGGCGCAGGCGTAGCGAATCTTGATTTCTTCGGCGTACTGGGTCGGGGTGCGCAACGCCATGGCGATGTCGTTGGTCACCTGGTCGCCGGCAATCGGGATGACGGCGGTGTGACGGATCGCGCCTTCGGTGAAGATCGCGATGTCGGTGGTACCGCCACCGATGTCCACCAGGCACACGCCCAGCTCTTTCTCGTCATCGGTCAGTACCGAATAAGCGGAAGCCAGCTGTTCGAGAATGATGTCGTCGATTTCCAGGCCGCAGCGACGCACGCATTTTTCAATGTTCTGTGCGGCGTTGACGGCGCAGGTGACCACGTGGACCTTGGCTTCCAGACGCACGCCGGACATGCCCAGCGGCTCGCGGACGCCTTCCTGGTTATCGATCACGTAATCCTGTGGCAGGGTGTGCAGCACGCGCTGGTCAGCTGGGATTGCCACGGCCTGGGCGGCGTCGAGCACACGCTCAAGGTCGGCCGAGCTGACTTCGCGATCACGAATCGCCACGATGCCGTGGGAGTTCAGGCTGCGGATGTGATTGCCGGCCACACCGACGAACGCCGAGTGAATGCGGCAACCGGCCATCAACTGCGCTTCTTCGATGGCGCGCTGGATCGACTGCACGGTGGATTCGATATTCACCACCACGCCTTTTTTCAGGCCACGGGACGGATGGGTACCGATCCCGACGATTTCCAGCGTGCCGTCGTCCGCGACCTCGCCTACCAGCGCCACCACCTTGGAGGTGCCGATATCGAGACCGACGATCATTTTGCCGCTTTGCACGTTTGCCATGGGTCCTGCCTCTTCTTAATTCTTCGCGACAGCGGGTTGGGCTGCCGTGGGCGCTACAGGTTCCCGCCAGCCAACAGCGAGGCCGTTGGCGTAGCGCAGATCGATGCGCGCAATGTTCGTAATCTGTTCTTTGAGCGTCTTGTCATAGATGGCGATGAAACGGCGCATCTTTTCCACCTGGTTGCCGCGTCCCAGCAGCAGTTCGATCCCGGGACCCGCACTGCCGGGGCCGGTGGTCAGGAACCAGCTGCCGCGATCACGCAGTTCGAGGCGTGCAATCGAGAAGCCCAGAGGCCGGAGCATCTGACTCAACACCTGGTACTGCTGCATCACCTGCTGCTGGGCCCGCTGCGGGCCGAACAGCTGAGGCAGGTGTTCGTAGTTCGCCAGCTCACGCGGAGTGAAGGCCTGGCCCTGGTTGTTCAACAGCGACTCGTCGCCCCAACGGGCTACCGGCAGTTGTTCTTCCAGACGGATCACCACTTGATCCGGCCACACCCTGCGCACTTCGGCGTGGGCAATCCATGGCATCGTTTCCAGCTCGGTGCGCATGCTCGCCAGGTCGATGGTGAAGAAGCTCGACGCCACGTACGGGGCGATCCGCTGCTGCACCGCTTGCTGGCTGATGTAACTCAGGTCGCCCTGCACGTTGATTTTGGTGATCGGCCTGTCGGCATACGGCAACAACCGTGTCGCGCCCTCGTAAGTACCGAACCCCAAAGCCACCAGCAGCACCGGCCAGAACAATGCTTTGAGAAAACCGAAGTTGGCTTTCGGCAGGCGCACGGACATCGGCTCTTTGGCCACCATTCGGCTGGCACCCCGTGGCACCGGCTTGCGGCCGGGTGCGGGAGGCTGATGTCTGAGCTGAGCGCCTTGCATGGCCTTAACCTCTCGTCGACTCTTGGTTACCGGCAGTGTTGCCGGCAACGCTCTCGGCCAGAATGGCCAGAACCAGTTGCTGGAAATCCAGACCGGCGGCACGGGCCGCCATCGGCACCAGGCTGTGATCGGTCATGCCCGGTGCTGTGTTGACTTCCAGGAACCAGAACTGCCCTTCGGCGTCCTGCATCACGTCTGCCCTGCCCCAACCGGCGATACCCAGCGCTTCACAGGCTTTCGCCGTGAGGTCCATGAGTTCCTTTTCCTTGGCGCTGTCCAGACCGCACGGAATGCGGTACTGGGTATCGTTGGCAATGTACTTGGCGTCGTAGTCGTAGAAGCTGTGCGTCGTGCCCAGGGCAATCGGAGGCAACACCTGGTCACGCAGGGTGGCGATGGTGAACTCCGGACCTTGAATCCATTGCTCGACCAACACTTGCGAATCGTAGGTACTGGCCGCTTTCCAGGCGTCGATCAATTCAGACGCGGAACTCACTTTGGCCATCCCGATACTTGAACCTTCATGGGCCGGTTTGACGATCAAAGGGAAGCCCAGTTCCGTCGATGCCGAAATACAATCGGCCTCGCTGCTCAGTACCGCGTGACGTGGCGTTGGAATACCCAGGCTGTGCCAGACCTGCTTGGTGCGCAGTTTGTCCATGGCCAGTGCCGAAGCCAGGATGCCGCTGCCGGTGTACGGAATGCCCAGGCATTCGAGCAGGCCCTGCATGCTGCCGTCTTCACCGCCACGACCGTGGAGAATGATGAAGGCACGGTCGATCTTTTCATTGAGCAGACGCTGCAGAAGGTCATCGCCCACGTCGAGACCGAACGCATCCACACCGGCGCTTTGCAGCGCATCGAGAACGGCGTTGCCTGACTTTAGCGACACTTCGCGCTCGGCACTCTTGCCGCCGAACAGCACGGCGACGCGGCCGAAGTCTTTCGGCGCGATCGTGGAGACCAGGTTGGCGTAGGCAGCAGTCATTTCAACGTCCTCTTCTCCGGCGCGGCAACGGCACCGGCGAACAACTCACTTTTCAACAGTTTTGGTGCGAGACCGCCGATATCACCGGCGCCCTGGCACAGCAGGATGTCGCCAGCGCGCAGCAGCGGCTTGACCACCGGCGCGAGGTCGACACCACGTTCGATGTAGATCGGGTCGAGCTGGCCACGCTGACGGATGCTGTTGCACAGCTTGCGGCTGTCGGCGCCCGGAATCGGCTCTTCGCCAGCCGGATAGACTTCCATCAGCAGCAGTACGTTGGCGTCGGCCAGCACATTGACGAAATCGTCGTACAGGTCGCGGGTGCGACTGTAGCGGTGCGGCTGGTAGACCATCACCAGACGGCGCTCCGGCCAGCCACCGCGTACGGCCTTGATCACCGCCGCGACTTCAGTCGGGTGGTGACCGTAGTCATCGACCAGCATCACGTTACCGCCGTCCACCGGCAGTTCGCCGTAGACCTGGAAGCGTCGACCGACACCCTGGAACCCGGACAGGCCCTGGACGATCGCCTCATCGCTGACGCCTTCGTCGGTGGCGATGCAGATGGTCGCCAGCGCGTTCAATACGTTGTGGTTGCCCGGCATGTTCACCGAAACATCCAGCGGCTCGCGGTCAGGACGCAGCACGGTGAAGAAGGTCTGCATGCCTTGCTGGCGCACGTTGATGGCGCGCACGTCGCAGTCTTCGCCGAAGCCATAGGTGACCGTCGGGCGCTTGACCTGCGGGAGGATTTCACGCACCACCGGATCGTCCAGGCACACCACCGCCAGACCGTAGAACGGCAGGTTGTGCAGGAACTCGACGAAGGTTTTCTTCAGTTTGTTGAAGTCGCCGTCATAGGTCGCCATGTGATCGGCGTCGATGTTGGTGACCACGGCCACCAGCGGCTGCAGGTGCAGGAAGCTGGCATCGCTTTCGTCGGCTTCGGCGATCAGGTAGCGGCTGGTGCCGAGCTGGGCATTGGTGCCCGCGGCATTCAGGCGGCCACCGATCACGAACGTCGGGTCCAGGCCACCGGCGGCGAACACCGAAGCGATCAGGCTGGTGGTGGTGGTTTTGCCGTGGGTACCGGCAACGGCGATGCCGTGGCGATAGCGCATCAGCTCAGCCAGCATTTCGGCACGCGGCACCACCGGGATACGGCGTTCCAGCGCGGTAGCGACTTCCGGGTTGGACGTGTTCACCGCGCTCGACACCACCAGCACGTCGGCGGCAGCGGCGTTCTCGGCGCGGTGGCCGATAAAGATCTGCGCCCCGAAGGATTCCAGGCGCTCGGTGACCGGGGACGCTTTCAGGTCGGAGCCGGACACGGCATAACCCAGGTTCAGCAGCACTTCGGCAATCCCGCACATGCCCACACCGCCGATACCGACGAAGTGGATGCGACGGATGCGGCGCATTTCCGGTTGTGGCATGGCTTTCTGACTCTCAACCATGGGCCACCTCCAGGCAGCTATCGACAACGTTACGGGTGGCATCGGGTTTGGCCAGGCGGCGTGCCGCGGTAGCCATTTCGTTGAGTCGTTGTGGTTGCATCAGGACCTCTGTCAGGCGAGCGGCAAGATCCGCTGCGCCAGTCGTTCTTTGCGGCATCAGGAAGGCTGCGCCTTCACGGGCCAAATATTCGGCGTTGCGGGTCTGGTGATCGTCGATGGCGTGAGGCAAAGGCACCAGCATCGAGGGCAGTCCGGCAGCGGCCAGTTCACTGATGGTCAGCGCGCCTGCGCGACATACCACCAGGTCGGCCCAGCTGTAGGCTTGGGCCATGTCTTTGATGAAGGGCTGCACCTGCGCCTCGACGCCAGCCGCGCGATAGCGCTCTGCAGTCACTTCATCGTGGTTTTTGCCGGCCTGATGGAACACTTCCGGACGCAAGTCGGCAGCGACTTGCGACAGGGCTTCAGGCAGCAACTTGTTCAACGGTTCTGCGCCCAGGCTTCCGCCCAGGATCAGCAAACGTGCCTTGCGACCGGCCAGGGCAGGTCGCGATGTCTCGAGGAACAGCTCGGTGCGCACCGGATTACCGGTGGTCCGGCGGCTGTCCGACAGGGTAAAGGTGTCGGGGAACGCTTCACAGACTCGGGCGGCCAACGGCACCAGCAACCGATTGGCGGTACCGGCCACGGCGTTCTGCTCGTGAACGATCACCGGCACGCCGGCCAGTTTGGCCGCGACACCTCCAGGACCGGTCACAAAACCACCAAATCCCACGACGCAGACCGGTCGCAGACGGCGAATGATCGCCCGCGCCTGCCAGACCGACTTGAACAACATGAACGGTGCCTTGAGCAGGGACAATTTGCCCTTGCCGCGCAGACCGCTGGCGTTGATCCGATGCAGCTCGATACCGGCCGCCGGCACCAGATCGTTTTCGATGCCACGCGGGGTACCGAGCCAGTGCACGGTATAGCCGCGCGCCTGGAATTCGCGAGCACAGGCCAGCGCCGGGAACACGTGGCCACCGGTGCCGCCAGCCATGATCATGACGTTAGCGCCCATTGTGCGGCTCCTCGGCGAAGTCGCTCTCATGGAACTCAATCTCTTCACTGCCCAGGTGGGTTCGACTTTCCCACTCGATACGCAGCAACAAACCGAGACAGGCACAGCAGATCACCAACGAACTACCGCCATAACTGAGGAACGGCAGGGGCAGCCCCTTGGTTGGCAGCAGACCGACGTTTACACCAATGTTGATCAGGAACTGGCCGATCCACAGGAACGACAGCCCGTATGCCACGTAAGCTGCAAAAAACTGCTTGGCTTTTTCTGCCCACAAACCGATGTACATGCCACGGATACACACAAAGACGAACAGTGCCACGGTGCACAACGAACCCACCGCACCCAGCTCTTCGGCCAGGACCGAGAACACGAAGTCAGTGTGGGCTTCCGGCAGGTAGAACTGTTTCTGCACGCTGTTGCCCAGGCCAACGCCCAGCCATTCGCCGCGACCGAAAGCGATCAATGCCTGGGACAATTGATAACCGGCACCAAACTGGTCGGCCCACGGGTCGGCAAAGTTGGTCAGACGCGCCATTCGATAGGGCTGCATTTGAATCAACAGCACCACCGCGCCGACAGCCAGGACCACCATCAGGGAAAAACGGAACAGCCCGACGCCGCCAAGGAACAGCATCGCCGCCGCCGCCCCCATCATCACGACGGTGGCACCGAAGTCCGGCTCCATCAGCAGCAGGCCCGCCATCGGCAGCAGCACGATGAACGGCTTGAAAAAGCCCATCCAGCTTTCGCGCACTTCTTTCTGGCGACGCACCAGATAACCGGCGAGGTAGATCACCACGAACACCTTGGCGATCTCGGAAGGCTGGACGTTGAAGAAACTGAAGCCGATCCAGCGCATCGAGCCGTTAACCTCACGGCCGATCCCCGGAATGATCACCATCACCAGCAAGCCGAATGCACCCAGCAGCATCAGCCAGCCCAGGCGTTGCCAGGTGGCGATAGGGATCATCATGGTGACGATGCAGGCCCCCAGGCCCAGCACCACATAAATAAGGTGGCGAATCATGTAGTACAGGGCGCTGCCCGACTGCACGGCCGCCACTTCGGTCGATGCCGAGGCAATCATGATCAGCCCCAGGCCGAGCAGCGTCAGGCAACCGGCGAGCATCGGGAAATCAAGGTCGATACCGCGCCCGGTGATGAGCGGCGATGGATACGGCTTGATGATGCCTCTCAGGCTCATGCCAGATCCTCCACGGCTTGGACGAACTGGTGACCACGGTCTTCGTAGTTCTTGAACATGTCGAAACTGGCGCAGGCAGGCGACAGCAGCACCACGTCGCCCGGCTGGGCTGCTGCGCGGCATTGCTCGACAGCTTCGACCAGGGAGCCGGCGCGGATCAGCGGTACGGCATCGCCGATGGCCTCGCCGATCTTGTCGGAGTCGCGGCCCATCAGGATCACGGCGCGGCAGTTGGCCGCCACCGGGTCACGCAGGTCCTTGAACTCGGCACCTTTGCCGTCGCCGCCGGCGATCAGCACGACCTTGCCGTCGATGTCCGCGCCCAGGCCTTCGATGGCCGCCAGTGCAGCACCGACGTTGGTGGCCTTGGAGTCGTTGTAGTAGCCCACGCCGTCGAGGTCACGGACCCATTGGCAGCGATGCTCGAGACCGGCGAAGGTGCGCAGGCTCGACAGCATGGCATCGAACGGCAGGCCGACCGCATGGCCCAGGGCCAGGGCCGCCAGGGCGTTGGACTGGTTATGGGCACCGCGAATCTTCAATTCGCGCACCGGCATCAGGTTCTGGAATTCGAAGGCCAGGTACTTCTCGCCATTCTCTTCGCGCAGACCGAATGCCTTGAAATCAGGCTTGTTCAGACCGAAGGTCCAGCACGGCTGGCCCTCGCCCATCAACGGGCGGCTCAGGGCATCCTGACGATTGACCACGAACTGTTTGGCACCACGGAAAATCCGGTGCTTGGCCAGGTGATAGGCCGGCAGACCGCTGTAACGGTCCATGTGGTCTTCGCTGACGTTGAGCACGGTCGCCACTTCGGCGTTGAGTTGATCGGTGGTTTCCAGCTGGAAACTCGACAACTCCATCACGTACAACTCGACGTCGTCGCGCAGCAGATCCAGCGCCGGGGTACCGAGGTTGCCGCCGACGGCAACACGCTTGCCAGCCGCCGCCGCCATTTCGCCGACCAGCGTGGTCACGGTGCTTTTCGCGTTGGAACCGCTGATGGCCACGATCGGCGCCTTCGCGTTACGCGCGAACAGCTCGATGTCGCCGGACAGTTTCACGCCACGGGCAGCGGCAGCCTGCAGGGCCGGGGTCGCCAGCGCGAGGCCGGGGCTGACGTAGAGTTCGTCGGCACGGCACAGGAACTCGACGTCCAGCTCGCCACAACGCACTTCCACGTGCGGATAGTCACGCTTGAGCGTGGCCAGTTCCGGTGGATTTTCCCGCGTATCGGCCACGGCAAACGCCACGCCCCGGTTCGCCAGGAAGCGAACCAGGGACATGCCGCTCTTGCCGAGGCCGACAACGATGCGGAAGTGGTCAGAAGCGATCAGAGACACGAGTTTCTACCTCAGCTTCAGGGTGGCAAGGCCAATCAGCACGAGAATCACGGTGATGATCCAGAAACGGACGATCACACGTGGCTCGGGCCAGCCCTTGAGTTCAAAGTGGTGGTGAATGGGCGCCATGCGGAACACGCGGCGACCGGTCAGTTTAAAAGAGGCGACCTGAATGACGACTGACAGGGTTTCCATCACGAACACGCCGCCCATGATGAACAGGACGATTTCCTGGCGGACGATCACCGCGATGGTGCCCAGGGCTGCGCCCAGCGCCAGTGCGCCGACGTCACCCATGAAGACTTGTGCCGGATAGGTGTTGAACCAGAGGAAACCCAGTCCGGCTCCGATCAGTGCGCCACAGAACACGATCAGTTCACCAGCGCCCGGCACATAAGGAATCAGCAGGTATTCGGCGAACTTCACGTTACCCGACAGGTAGCAGAAGATGCCCAGGCCGCCGCCAACCATCACCGTCGGCATGATCGCCAGGCCGTCGAGGCCGTCGGTCAGGTTGACCGCGTTGCTCGAGCCGACAATCACGAAATAGGTCAGGACAATGAAGCCTGCGCCCAGCGGAATGCTGTAGTCCTTGAGCATCGGCAGGATCAGCGTGGTCTCCACCGGAGTGGCGGCTGTCACATACAGAAAGATCGCCGCGCCCAGGCCAAATACCGACTGCCAGAAATACTTCCAGCGGCTTGGCAGGCCACGGGAGTTCTTCTCGATCACCTTGCGGTAGTCGTCGACCCAGCCGATGGCGCCGAACAGCAAGGTCACCAGCAGTACGACCCAGACGTAACGGTTGCTCAGGTCAGCCCAAAGCAGGGTGCTGACACCGATGGACGACAGAATCAGCGCGCCGCCCATGGTGGGCGTACCCGACTTTGACAGGTGCGACTGCGGGCCGTCATTGCGAACGGATTGACCGATCTGACGGTTCTGCAACGTGCGGATCATCCATGGGCCATAGCACAGCGACAAAACCAGCGCGGTCAGTACACCGAGAATCCCGCGCAGGGTCAGGTACTGGAAGACCGCGAAGCCTTTGTAGAACTGTTGCAGATACTCCGCTAGCAGCAGCAGCATTAATGTTTCTCCAAACTGGACCCGCACAAAGCGGCGACGACGTTTTCCATCGCAGCGCTGCGCGACCCCTTGATCAAAATGGTGGTGTTTGTGTCTTGCTCGGCGCCCAGGGCCTTGATCAGCTCAGCCTGCGTGCTGAAATGAAAAGCCTGTGGACCGAACGCGTTCACGGCATGAGCCATCATTGGCCCGACGGCGTACAGCGCAGAAACCTTGCCACGGGCGTACTCGCCCACGTCGCGGTGCCCCTGCTCCGCCCACTCGCCCAACTCGCCGATATCCCCGAGCACCAGGACGGTGCGGCCGGAAAAGCCGGCCAGTATATCAACGGCGGCGCACATGGAGGTGGGGTTCGCGTTGTAAGTGTCATCGATCACGCGCATGCCATTGCTGGCCAGTTGCGCGACGGTGCGCCCCTTGACCGGTTGCACCGCGCCAAGGCCGGTGGCGATACCAAACAGCGACACACCCAGGGCATGGGCGGCAGCGGCGGCGGCCATGGCATTGGCGACGTTATGGGTGCCGAGCAGGTTCAGTTGAACGCGCTCCACACCTTCAGGGCTGTGCAGGTTGAACGCCGGGCAGCCGCGGGCATCAGTGGCCAGGTCACTGGCGTAGAAGTCGGCGCTGGTGTTGCTCAACGCAAACGTCAGCACTTTGCGATCACCGGCACGAGCCTTCCAGATGCCGAATGCCTTGTCGTCGAGATTGAGAACGGCGACACCATCGGCATCCAGCCCTTCGATAATCTCGCCCTTGGCCTCGACGATCTTTTCCGGGCCGCCGAACTCGCCGACGTGGGCTGTCCCGGCGTTATTGAGAATGGCCACGTGCGGCTTGGTCAGGCCGACGGTGTAGGCAATTTCGCCCAGGCGCGAGGCGCCCAGTTCGATCACGGCCGCAGTGTGTTCCGGCGCCAGCTCGATCAATGTCAGCGGTGCGCCGAGGTCGTTGTTCAGGTTGCCACGGGTCGCCAGCACTGCGCCGCGCGTGCGCAGGATGCTCGCCAGCATTTCCTTGACCGTAGTCTTGCCGCTGGAACCGGTGATGGCTGCAACGGGTTGGATGAACGCGGCACGATTCAACGCACCCAGTTGTCCCAGTGCCTGACGGGTGTCCTTGACCAGCAGTTGCGGCAGCGTACTGTCGGCGACTTCACGTTCGACCAGCGCTGCGACGGCGCCTTTGGCCGCCACGTCATTCAGATAATCATGACCATCGAAACGTGGCCCGGTCAGGGCAATAAACAGCTGACCCGGCTTGATCGCACGACTGTCGATGCTGACACCGTCGAAACTGGCATCGACGGATACCAGGCGAGCATTCAGCGCGCCGGTCAGTTCGCTCAGCTTCAAGGCCTTAAGCATGGGCCACCTCCCACGCGGTCAAGGCATGATCTGCCTCGACCAGATCGGAGAAGGCATGACGCTCGCCGTTGATTTCCTGATAGTCCTCGTGACCTTTGCCGGCCAGGACAATCACGTCGTCCACCGAAGCGCTGGCGATCAAACGGGCAATCGCCTGACCACGACCGGCAACGAACTCCACTTTATCCACAGCCGCGAAACCGGCACGGATGTCATCGAAAATCACTGACGGATCTTCCGTACGCGGGTTGTCATCGGTCACCAGCACGCCATCGGCCAGGCGCTCGACCACTTCGGCCATCAACGGACGCTTGCCGCGATCGCGGTCACCGCCACAGCCAAACAGGCACAGCAACCGGCCCTTGGCGTGTGGACGCAGGGCCAGCAGTACTTTCTCCAGCGCATCCGGGGTATGGGCGTAATCGACCACCACCAATGGTTGCGAGCCACCGCCCAGACGCTGCATGCGCCCGGCAGGGCCTTCGAGCTTCGGCAGCACCTTGAGGATTTCATCCAAGGCGTAATCCAGACCGAGCAACGCGCCGACCGCCGCCAGGACATTGCTCAGGTTGAAGCGACCGAGCAAGGTGCTGCGCAAGTGATGCTCACCCTGTGGCGTGACCAGCGTGGCGCGCACGCCTTCGTCGTCGAATTGCGCCTGGCGGCAATACAGGTAGGCGCTGGAGTCTTCCAGGCTATAGGTGATCAGCCGCGACTCGCACTTGTCGGCGGCCAGTTGCCGACCGAACTCGTCGTCGAGGTTGACCACGCGGCATTTCAAATCATTCCAGGCAAACAGCCGGGCCTTGGCTTCGCCGTAAGCCTGCATGGTGCCGTGGTAATCCAGGTGATCGCGGGACAGGTTAGTCATCACCGCCACATCGAAGGCCAAGGCGGTCACGCGGCCCTGGTCCAGGCCATGGGAAGAAACCTCCATCGCCACGGCTTTGGCCCCGGCCTTTTTCAGGTCCGCCAGGGTCGCTTGCACGGCAATCGGGTTCGGCGTGGTGTGCAGGCCGCTTTCCAGCGCGCCGTAAAAACCGGAACCGAGGGTGCCGACCAGGCCGCAGTGCTGGCCGAGCAGGTCCAGTGCCTGGGCGACCAATTGCGTCACGCTGGTCTTGCCGTTGGTGCCGGTCACGCCCACCAGGTTCAGGTGATGACTCGGCTCGCCATAAAAACGCCCGGCGATGTCCGACAGCTGCGCGGCCAGACCTTTGACCGGAATCAACGGCACTTCAGTGATCGGCAGGACCGTGGCGCCTTCTACTTCATAGGCCACCGCAGCAGCGCCGCGTTGCAAGGCGTCGGCAATATGCGCGCGCCCATCGAATTTCCCGCCCGGCACGGCGAGGAACAGATCGCCCGCGCGCACATTGCGGCTGTCCAGGGCGAGTTCGCGAATCAGCAGATCGTGACCGGCGTGAGGGAATATTTTGTTCAGGCTCAGAGACATCAGCCGCGCCCTCCATTAGCTTTCAGCGGAACGACCGGTGTTGCGTTCGCTTGTTGAGTGGGTGGCAGGTTGTCCGGCGTAATGTTCATCAGGCGCAGGGTGCCCGACATCACTCGGCTGAACACCGGCGCGGAAACCAGGCCGCCGAAGTAACCGGCCTTGGTCGGCTCATCGATTACGACCACTATGGCGTAGCGCGGATCACTCATCGGGCCGAAACCGGCGAACAACGAGCGGTACGAGTTCTCGGCGTAACCCTTGGTGCCGACCGACGTTTTACGTGCAGTACCCGACTTGCCGCCCACGTGATACGCCGGCACTTGCGCACGGAACACACCGCGCGGGGCCTCGATCACTTGTTGCAGCATGCCTTGCATGGTTTTCGCGACCGCCTCCGGCAACACCTGGGTGGTTTGCGGCGCCTTGTCGGTCTTGATCAGGGTCAGCGGCGCGAGGCGGCCGTTGTTGGCCAGGGCCGAGAATGCGTGGACCAACTGGATCGCAGTCACGGAAATACCGTAGCCGTAGGACAGCGTGGCGGTTTCTGCCTTGCGCCATTCGCGGTAGTTCGGCAGGTTGCCGACGCGCTCGCCCGGGAAGCCCAGGCCAGTGTCCTGACCGAGGCCGACCTTCTGTGCCAGACGGAAAATGGTTTCACCGCCGATGTCGAATGCGACCTTACTCATCCCGACGTTACTGGAGTTGATCAGAATGCCGGTCAGGTCGAGCACCGGGCCTTCGGTCTTGGATACGTCCTTGATGGTGTATTTACCAATCTGCAAGCTGCCCGGGTACACCTCGACGGTATCGCTCGGCTTCCAGCGCCCGGTTTCAATCGCGGCGCTCATGGAAATCGCTTTCATGGTCGAACCCGGTTCGAACACGTCGATCATCGCGCGGTTACGCATCATCGCCGGTTGCAGATTGCGACGGTTGTTCGGGTTGTAGGTCGGCTGGTTGACCATTGCGAGAATCTCGCCGGTCTTCACGTCCATGATCACCAGGCTGCCTGCCTTGGCGCCGTTCTCGATGATCGCGTTGCGCAATTCGCGGTTGGCCAGGTATTGCAGGCGCAGGTCAATGGACAACGCCAAGGGCTTGCCGGCCTTGGCGTTTTTGGTGACCTGGACATCCTTGATCAACCGGCCGCGCCGGTCCTTGATCACCTGACGCTTGCCGGGGACCCCGGCCAGCCATTCGTCGTAGGCCAGTTCGACGCCTTCACGACCGTGATCGTCGATGTCGGTAAACCCGACCATATGGGCGGTGACTTCGCCGGCAGGATAAAAGCGCCGGAACTCTTCGATGCCGTAGACACCCGGTACTTTCAGGTCGAGCACGGCCTGACCCTGCTCCGGGGTCAGCCCGCGCACCAGGTAAATGAATTCTTTGTTGGCCTGGGCTTCAAGACGCTCGGTCAGGGCTTTGGGATCTTGCCCCAGCGCGGCGGCCAGTGCTGGCCACTTGTCTTTTTCCAGCTGCATTTCCTTGGCGTTGGCCCACAGCGTAGTCACCGGGGTACTGACGGCCAAAGGCTCGCCGTTACGGTCGGTAATCAGACCACGGTGAGCCGGAATCGGAATATGACGGACGCTGCGCGCATCGCCCTGACCTTTGAGGAAGTCACGATCAACCACCTGCAGGTCGATGATGCGCCAGGCAATCGCGGCGACCATGATGCCGAGCAACCCCAGCACCACGCGGAACCGCCAAGGAAAGAGTGCGCCTTCGAGTTTCATCATGGCGCCACCATCTTCACGTCAGCGGCACCGGGAATGTGCATTTTCAATTGTTCGGTAGCCAGCACTTCGATACGGCTATGGGCCGTCCAGGTGCTCTGCTCCAGAATCAACCGGCCCCACTCGGCCTGGGCCTTGTCGCGCACGCTCAACTCGTTGTACAGCGAGTTCAGCAACTGGCGATTCCAGTGCGCGCTGTAAGACACGCCGATAGCCGACACGAGCACGCCAACAAACAGCAGCAGCATGAAGAAGCTTCCGCCGGGCAGTGGCTTGGCGAAAAGCTTACTCACCGCAACTTCTCCGCCACACGCATGACAGCGCTACGGGAACGTGGGTTGGCTTTGAGTTCGGCGTCAGAGGCCGTCTGCGCTTTGCCATGGACTTTGATTTTCGGTTCGAAGGCGACATGCCGAACCGGCAGGTTGCGCGGCAGGTTATCGGCTTCGCCTTTCACCAGCTTGCGCATGAACAGTTTGACGATACGGTCTTCCAGCGAGTGGAAGCTGATCACCACCAGGCGACCGCCCACTTCCAGGCAATCCAGCGCGGCTTCGAGGCCGGTTTCCAGATCACCCAGTTCGTTGTTGACGTGAATACGCAATCCCTGGAATGCACGGGTTGCTGGGTTCTTGCCCTTTTCCCATGCCGGGTTGGCGACTTTCAGGACTTCGGCCAGGTCACCGGTGCGCTCGAATGGCTTGATGTCGCGGCGCTCGACCACGGCACGGGCCATGCGACCGGAAAAACGCTCTTCGCCGTATTCCTTGAACACCCGGGCGATTTCTTCCACGGGAGCGGTGTTGACGAATTCGGCAGCGCTGATTCCGCGGGACGGATCCATGCGCATGTCCAGCGGACCATCGTTGAGGAAACTGAAGCCGCGCTCAGGATCGTCAAGTTGCGGCGAAGACACGCCCAGATCGAGCAACACACCGCTGACCTTGCCGTTCATGCCACGCTCGGCCACTTCGGCACCGAGTTCGGCAAAGCTGCGCTGCACAACGACAAAGCGGCCGTCTTCGGCCGCTAGCGTCTGCCCGGTGGCAATCGCTTGTGGATCTTTATCGAATCCGAGCAACCGGCCATCGGGACCGAGCTGACTGAGGATCAACCGGCTGTGCCCGCCGCGCCCGAACGTGCCGTCCAGATAGCAGCCATCAGGACGTACGGCGAGAGCCTCGACGGCTTCGTCAAGCAGTACGGTGATGTGGTTAAAGCCGCTATCAATAGTCACAGGATTAAATCACGCAGTTCATCAGGCATCGCGCCCGGTTGTTGAATGGCAGCCAGGTCAGCGGCAGAAACCGCGTTCCAGGCATCCTCGTCCCACAATTGGAACTTGTTCAGTTGGCCTACCAACATCGCGTGCTTATCCAACTTGGCATATTCACGAAGACGCGGCGGAACCAGAAAACGACCACTGCCATCGAGCTCGAGGTCGACGGCATTACCAATCAGTAAACGTTGCAGGCGGCGGTTCTCTTCACGAAGCGAAGGCAGTGCGCGCAGTTTGGTTTCAATAATTTCCCACTCATCGAGCGGGTAAACACACAAACATGGATCAACGGCATCAATCGTGACGATCAACTGACCGGAGCTACGCGAAACGAGCTCGTCACGGTACCGGCTCGGCATGGCGAGACGGCCCTTTGCATCGAGACTGATAGCGTTGGCTCCGCGAAACACGTCAGCGTTTCTCCAAATTCTAGCGTTTTGAGTTCAAAAAACCCACTTCATGCCACTTTTCGCCACTTGTGCACACTATAGGAATGCGCCCACCACACCGTCAAGGCGCGGGTTAAAGGAAAACCCTTACAGAACTGAGATTTAGGAGCATTGAAGGAGGAGCAACGAGAATCCGGCAGATGAAACTGTCCGATAACTTGAATCAGCACAGAAGGCTGCGTTCGGAAGTTAAAGTAATTTATTAAGAGTAAGATTTTTTTGGTATTACAAAAGAGGTTCTGCGGATGAATGTGCAAGGAGGGAAATTGCTATCACCATCCCCCCTTGCTCAATGAATTAAGCAGAGGGAAAAAAGGTGGAGAGTCGATCTGTAAGCCGGGTTCTGTCTTGAACAGTCATTCGTCTACGATGGCCATCACTGGACATCTTTAGCAACCTACCCGGTCCCAGCGCGGGCCACGCCTTGGGACCCTATTTGGTCTTGCTCCAAGTGGGGTTTACCTAGCCACGAACTGTTGCCAGACGTGCGGTGCGCTCTTACCGCACCTTTTCACCCTTACCGGCGCCGAAGCGCTTAGGCGGTTATTTTCTGTGGCACTTTCCGTAGGCTCACGCCTCCCAGGCATTACCTGGCACTTCGCCCTATGGAGCCCGGACTTTCCTCCCCCCCCTAATTTTCATAGAGGGCAGCGACTGTCCGATCGACTCTCCGCTGCGAAGGTTACCGGCAGAGCGCCCGAAGAACAAGCGCTAAGCGCCTTTGAGCACGTCTGTGCGTCGGGTTTTACTCGCCCTTCTGCTGATCCAGCGCGATCTGGTACAGCACATTCTTTCTCTCGCCGGTGATTTGCGCCGCCAACGCCGCCGCACGCTTGAGCGGCATTTCTTCGAGCAACAGGTTGAGGATGCGCATTGCCTCACTGCTGACGGCACCTCCCTCCTCGGGAGCGGACCAGCCCGCCACCAACACCACGCACTCGCCGCGCTGCTGATTGCTGTCCGACTCGACAAACTCGCGCAACTCCGCCAGCGGCAGCCCCTTGAGGGTTTCAAACGTCTTGGTCAGCTCACGGGCAAGTAGTGCCGGGCGCTCGGGGCCGAACACCAGCTCCATGTCTTGCAGGCATTCAAGGATGCGATGCGGAGCCTCATAGAAGATCAATGTGCGAGGTTCTTCCTTTACCTGCTCGAGACGCGCTCGCCGGCCCACAGCCTTGGCCGGCAGAAAACCTTCGAAAATGAAACGGTCGGAAGGCAGCCCCGCCGCCGATAACGCCGCAATCAACGCGCAGGCACCCGGAACCGGCACCACATTGATCCCCGCAGCCCGGGCCTGCCGCACCAGGTGATACCCCGGATCGGAAATCAGCGGCGTCCCGGCATCGGAGATCAACGCCACGCTGTCACCGGCAAGCAGACGAGTGATAAAGCGACTGCCTTCATCCCGCTCGTTGTGTTCATGGCAGGCCGCCAATGGCGTCGCAATGCCGAAGTGTTGCATCAAGCGCTGGGAATGGCGGGTGTCTTCCGCGGCGATCAAGGCCACTTCCCGCAGAATCTTCAGCGCCCGCGCACTGATGTCATCCAGGTTGCCGATGGGCGTCGCCACCACATAAAGCGAGCCAGCAGCGGAATTCAAAGCACCTGGAGCAGTCAAAGCGCACACCTCATGATCGGTAAAAGTCGCCATTGTAGCGCGTAGCGAGGCTCGCGATACGCGCAAGCAAACGCGGCATCGGCGACCGATTGTGCGCTGGCGCAACATTTACACCAGCTAAATTGACCGATTCACGCCAGTAACATCGCGCCCCGGCCAGTGCTTGGGTACAATTCCACGCTAATTTGATCGAGTATCAGGAACGCTTACATGATCGCTTGCCTGCGGCTGTTATCTGCCCTCTGCCTCGCTGCCTTGCTGGCGGCTTGCGCCAGCTCGCCCTCCTCCAGCCTTGGCGAACTTCCACGGACACCGGACGCCAGTATCGAGCAGTTGCTTGAGAAGGCTGCCCAAAGCAAGTCACCGGAAGATGCGGCCCTGCTGCGCTTGAGCGCCGCCGACCTGGCCTATCACCAGGGCAATGCCGGCCAGTCCGCGCAAATCCTGCAACAGGTCCCCATCGAGCAACTCAAGCCGGGCCAACAGATTTTCGCCAGCACCCTGGCGGCTGAATTGGCCATGACCCGCAACCAGCCCAAGGCCGCGCTGACCGCCTTGAGCCATCCGAGCATGCAACGCTTGAGCGAACTGCCCGCCGAACAACAGGTCCGCACCGGCACCGTTCACGCCCGGGCTCTCGAGGCCGATGGCCAGACCCTTGCCGCTGCTCGGGAGCGCATTTTCATCGCCCCGATGCTGAAAGGTGAAGCTGCGAGCAAAAACCACGAAGCCATCTGGACCCTGATCGCTTCGCTGCCGACCGAGCAGTTGCAGCCAAACACCACCGACGATCTCGGCGGCTGGATGGCCTTGGCGCTGGCAGTGAAATCCGCCGGCACCCTGGAGCAGCAACAAGCCGCCATCGACAACTGGCGCGCGAAGAATCCGAAACACCCGGCAGCCATTCAATTGCCGCAGCCACTGACCCAGCTCAAGGAACTGGCCAGCCAGCCCCTGAACAAGATCGCCCTGCTGCTGCCTCAGGACGGCCAGTTGGCCTCGGTCGGCAAAGCGCTGCGCGACGGCTTCATGGCCGCTCACTATCAGGCACAGCAGGCCGGGCAGAAACCACCTGCCATCGAGTTTTATGACAGCTCGCGCCTGACCTCCATGGACGAGTTCTACCGCAAGGCCCAGGCCGATGGTGTGCAACTGGTCGTCGGCCCGCTGGAGAAGCCACTGGTGAAACAGCTGAGCTCTCGCCCGCAATTGCCGATCACCACCCTGGCGCTGAACTACAGCGAGGGCGATCAAGGCCCGGCGCAGCTGTTCCAGTTCGGTCTTGCCGCTGAAGACGAAGCCCGCGAAGTCTCGCGCCGCGCTCGCGCCGACGGCCTGCATCGCGCAGCCATCATGGTGCCGAAAGGTGAATGGGGCGACCGCGTGCTCAAGGCGTTCAGCCAGGATTGGCAAGCCAATGGCGGCACCATCGTCGCCACCGAACGCGTCGATCAACCGGTCCAGTTGGCCCAGCAGATTGCCGACATGTTCCAGCTGCGTCAGAGCGAAGGTCGCGCCAAGAGCCTGCAAAGCACGGTTGGTTCTCAAGTAGCCGCCCAGCCATCGCGCCGCCAGGACATCGAGTTCATTTTCCTCGCTGCAACGCCGCAACAGGCCCAGCAGATCAAACCGACCCTGAACTTCCAGTACGCAGGCGATGTACCGGTCTACGCCACCTCTCACGTGTTCAGCGCCAGCGGTGACGTCAACCAGTACAACGACATGAATGGCATTCGCTTCTGCGAGACGCCATGGTTGCTGGACGCCAATGATCCACTGCGCCGCCAGGTCACCGCCCAATGGCCTCAAGCCGCCGGCAGCCTGGGGCGCCTGTATGCCATGGGCGTGGACGCCTATCGACTGGCGCCGCGCCTGGGCCAGCTCAAGTCTCTGCCAGACAGCCGCATCGACGGTGAATCGGGCAGCCTTGGCATGTCTCAGAGCCAGCGGGTCGTGCGCCAGTTGCCATGGGCCGAGTTCGCCAATGGCCAGGTTCAGCGCCTGCCAGACACCGCTCGCTGATGCCTGACAGGTCACGCCAGCAAAGCGGCAAGGATGCCGAGCGCCATGCGCTCGAGCATCTTCAACAACAGGGTCTGCGCCTGCTGGCGCAGAACTGGTTGTGTAAACGCGGCGAGCTTGATCTGGTCATGCTAGATGGCGATACAGTAGTATTCGTTGAAGTCCGCTACAGAAAAAACACTCAATGGGGTGGCGCGCTCGACAGCATCGATGTGCGCAAACGGCAAAAACTGATTTTCGCCGCGCAGTATTTTCTTCAGTGCGAGTCGCGCTGGGCCAATTCCCCTTGCCGCTTCGACGTGATTGCCATCGACAGCAACCTCGATCAGTTGAACTGGCTACAGAATGCCTTCGACGGCTGATCGCCGGCATTGCGAGCCGGACACTATCACCCAACACTTTTGCTCTTTGCTTTGCGGGCTGCACATTCATGTGCCGAACAGCCGCGCTAATTAAGGTCACACAGATGGACATGCAATCCCGAATTCGCCAGCTTTTTCAGGCCAGTATCGACACCAAGCAACAGGCGATGGAAGTACTTGCACCGCACATCGAGCAAGCCAGCCAGGTCATGGTCAACGCCCTGCTCAACGAGGGCAAAATGCTTTCCTGTGGCAACGGCGGCTCTGCCGGTGATGCCCAGCACTTCTCGTCCGAGCTGCTCAATCGCTTTGAGCGCGAGCGCCCGAGCCTGCCGGCCATCGCCCTGACGACCGACAGCTCGACGATCACCTCGATCGCCAACGACTACAGCTACAACGAAATCTTCTCCAAACAGATCCGCGCACTCGGCCAACCGGGCGATGTGTTGCTGGCAATCTCCACCAGCGGCAACTCGGCCAACATAATTCAAGCGATCCAGGCCGCACATGATCGCGAAATGATTGTCGTAGCATTGACGGGGCGCGATGGCGGCGGCATGGCGTCGCTGCTGTTACCCGAGGACGTCGAGATTCGCGTTCCGGCCAACGTCACCGCTCGTATTCAAGAAGTCCACCTGCTGGCGATCCATTGCCTTTGCGACTTGATCGACAGCCAATTGTTCGGGAGTGAAGAATGACCCCTAATCGCCTTGGCCTACTGGCCTTGACCCTGTGCCTCGGCATCAGCGGCTGCACCTCGGTAGTGACTGCCAGCCGTGAGGCACCGATTGAAGATGACCGCGGTACTCGCACGCTGGGCAGCAAGATCGACGACTCCCTGATCGACACCAAGGTTGGCGTGAACGTCGCCAAGGCCGACCCGGCCCTGGATAAAGACTCACACATCGTTGTCACCAGCTTCAACGGCGTCGTGCTGCTCGCCGGGCAAACGCCACGCGCAGACCTCAAGGCCAAGGCCGAACAGGCCGCCGCCGCTGTTCAGCGCGTGAAGCAGGTGCACAACGAACTGCAAATCCTGCCACCCTCCTCGTTGCTGGCACGCCAAAACGACACTTGGCTGACCACCAAAATCAAGACCCAGATGCTTGCCGATGCGAACATCCCCGGCTCGCGCATCAAGGTCGTCACTGAAAACGGCATCGTCTACATGCTGGGCCTGCTGACCAAACAGGAAGCTGCGCAGGCGACCAACCTGGTGCAAGGCGTTTCCGGCGTGCAGAAGATCGTGAAGTTGTTCGAGTACATCGACTGATCCACATCTTGTAGGAGTGAGCTTGCTCGCGATGGACGTGAACGATGACGCGGCAATCCTGACAACCCGCAGGGCTTTCAGGTTTTTCGCGAGCAGGCTCGCTCCTACACAGTAATAAAAAAGGCGATCCTTGCGGATCGCCTTTTTTATTACTTGACCACTTTCAGACTGGGTCGACCGCTCGGACGCGGTGGCTCACTGTCGGGTGGTGGAAGATCGTCATCCGGTTCGATCTCGTCGTCCTCGCCCATCGGCGATTCCAGATCAAACACCATGCCCTGGCCATTCTCCCGGGCGTAGATGCCCAGGATCGATGCAATAGGCACGTACAAGGTGTGCGGCACGCCACCAAAGCGCCCCTCGAAACTGACCGCCTCGTTGTCCATGTGCAAGTGGCGCACGGCCTGTGGCGATACGTTCAGGACGATCTGTCCGTCACTGGCAAAACCCTGAGGCACCTGCACCGACGGATACTCGGAATTGACCAGCATGTGCGGGGTGCAATCGTTGTCCACAATCCACTCATAGAGCGCGCGGACCAGATAAGGTCGACTGGAGTTCATAGCGGCTCCTTAAGCCTTAGCGCATGTCGCGTTCGACACCAGACAGACTCGCCTGGAAAGCCTCACGCGCAAACTGGCGCTCCATATAATCAAGCAGCGGCTTGGCCGGCCGCGGCAGTTCTATACCCAGGATCGGCAATCTCCAGAGTATTGGTAGTAGGCAGCAGTCCACCAGACTTTGTTCCTCACTGAGGAAAAACGGCTTGTCGGCAAACAGTGGCGACACACCCGTCAGGCTTTCGCGCAACTCTTTGCGAGCCACCGCACGGGCCGCTTCCTTGGTCCGCGAATCCAGAATCAGGTCCACCAGACCACACCAGTCTCGCTGAATGCGGTGTATCAGCAGGCGACTATTGGCACGCGCCACGGGATAAACCGGCAGTAGCGGCGGGTGCGGGTAACGCTCATCCAGATATTCCATCACCACAGTCGACTCCCACAACGCCAGGTCGCGATCGACCAGGGTGGGCAAGCTGCCGTAAGGGTTCACTTCAATCAGTTTAGGTGGCTGGCGACCAGCCTCCACGTAAATGATCTCGGCGCTGACACCCTTCTCTGCCAGTACGATGCGCACTCGGTGGGAATAGTGGTCGGCGGGGTCGGAGTAACAGGCCAACCGATTGGTCACGCCCATGGCGATCCTCCTCGCTTGTAGAAATTATCGAAAGCTCAAAAACGAGCGCGCCCAGAGGGCGCCTCCCGTAACGACTGGTTCACCAGGTTCGCTACATCTTCAGAGGCGCCCTTGGGCGCGCGCGATTAACAGCAATAGCTTGTAGCTTTATCAGTGCACGTCTTTCCAGTATTCGCGCTTGAGCAGGTAAGCGAAGACGAAGAAGAACGCCAGGTACAACAATACGTACGTACCAATGCGCTGATGTTGCAGCTTAACCGGGTTAGCCGAGTAAGCCAGGAAGGTTACCAGATTCTTGACCTTCTCATCGAACTGCTCTTCAGTCAGGGCACCGCTTTTCGGCACGATGGTCAGTTGATCACACGCTTCATGAGTCAGCTTCGCACCGGTCAACGGATCGTATTGCTTCTTGCCGTCTTCGACGATCTGAACCTGTTTGCAACCGACGACCTGGCGACCTTGCAGGCCGGCCAGGACGTTAGGCATGCCCACGTTCGGGAAGACCTTGTTGTTCACACCCCATGGGCGCGAAGGATCTTCGTAGAACGATCTCAGGTAGCCATAGAGCCAGTCGGTGCCGCGAACACGGGCAACCAGGGTCAGATCCGGTGGCGCCGCACCGAACCAGGCCTTGGCGTCCGCCGGCTGCATGCCGATGCTCATGTGGTCGCCAATCTTGGCACCCGTGAACACCAGCTTTTCCAGCATCAACTCATGGGGAATACCCAGGTCGTCGGCAACACGCTCATAGCGCTGGAACTTGGCACTGTGGCAACCCATGCAGTAGTTGGCGAACGTACGCGCGCCGTCCTGCATGGCTGCTTTATCGGAAACGTCGATGTCGACTTTTTCCAGCTCAGGACCACCGTGTTCAGCTGCGAAAGCGAACACTGGCAGCGCAGCAAGCATCAATACAGCAAATAGTTTTTTCATCAGCCAGTCACCCTTTCCGGAACCGGTTTGGTCTTCTCGAGCCGGGTGTAGAACGGCATCAGAATGAAGTAGGCGAAGTACAGGAAGGTACATACCTGCGACAGCAACGTACGCTCAGGGGTTGGGGCCAATACACCCAGCACACCCAGGATCACGAACGCGATGCAGAACACCCAGAGCCAGATCTTGCTCAGCCAGCCTTTGTAGCGCATCGACTTGACCGGACTGCGATCCAGCCATGGCAGGACGAACAGCACAGCAATGGCCGCGCCCATGGCGATCACACCGAAGAGCTTGTCCGGAACCGCGCGCAAGATGGCGTAGAACGGGGTGAAGTACCAGACCGGAGCGATGTGCTCTGGAGTCTTGAAGGCGTTCGCCACTTCAAAGTTCGGCTTTTCGAGGAAGTAACCGCCCATTTCCGGGAAGAAGAACACGATCGAGCAGAAGATGAACAGGAACACCACCACGCCGACGATATCTTTCACGGTGTAGTACGGGTGGAAGGCAATGCCGTCCAGCGGTATGCCGTTTTCGTCCTTGTGTTTCTTGATGTCCACGCCGTCCGGGTTGTTCGAACCAACTTCGTGCAACGCCAGGATGTGTAGCACCACCAGACCCAGGATAACGATCGGCAGGGCAACCACGTGCAAGGCGAAGAAGCGGTTCAGGGTAATACCGGAAATCAGGTAGTCACCACGAATCCACTGGGTCAGGTCGTTGCCGATGACCGGAATCGCACCAAACAGCGAAATGATTACCTGGGCACCCCAGTAGGACATCTGACCCCACGGCAGCAGGTAACCCATGAAGGCTTCGGCCATCAGCGCCAGATAGATCAGCATGCCGAAGACCCACACCAGTTCACGCGGCTTCTGGTACGAACCGTAGAGCAGGCCACGGAACATGTGCAGATAGACCACGATGAAGAACGCCGAAGCGCCGGTGGAGTGCAGCAGACGCAGGATCGAGCCGTACTCGACGTCGCGCATGATGTATTCGACGGAGGCAAACGCCTCTTCCGCCGACGGGTTATAGCTCATGGTCAGCCAGACACCAGTAACGATCTGGTTGACCAGGACGAGCAGCGCCAGGGAGCCAAAGAAATAGAAGAAGTTGAAGTTCTTCGGAGCGTAATACTTGCTGAGATGGTCTTCCCACATCTTGGTTGCGGGAAAGCGCGCGTCAACCCAATCCATGAACTTGCTCATCACGCTTTCTCCGTATCGACGCCAATGACAATGATGTCGTCGGTCTCATAGGAATGCGGGGGAACTGGCAGGTTCAAAGGCGCAGGTTGCGACTTGTAGACGCGGCCAGCCAGATCGTAGTGGGAACCGTGGCAAGGGCAGAAATAACCGCCTACCCAGTCTTTACCCAGATCCGCAGGTGCCACTTCGGGACGGAAGGTCGGCGAGCAACCCAAGTGCGTGCAGATACCAATCAGCAGCAGAACCTCAGGCTTGATCGAACGGGTTTCCGGATCAACGTAAGTCGGTTGTGTCGAGTTCTTGGAGGTCGGGTCAACGAGCTGGCCCTCGATCTTCTTCAGATTCCCCAGGATTTCCGGTGTACGGCGGACGATGAACACCGGCTGACCGCGCCACTCAGCAATCATCTGCTGGCCTGGCTCGATTTTGCTGACATTCACTTTCACCGGTGCACCTGCGGCTTTCGCCTTGGCACTGGGAAACCATGACCCCACGAACGGGACCGCAGCCCCCACCGCTCCTGCAGCACCCACCACGGATGTGGCTGCTACCAAGAAGCGACGCCGGCCTGCATTCACGCCGTCATTGCTCATTCAGTCCTCTCCCATCAGCTTTGTGGCCTGTTAAATCAGGCATCTACTAAGTAAATCTGTGTACTTATAAAAATTTTGCCGAATGGTAATGAAAAGCCCCAATTCTGACAAGGTAATTACCGGAACCCATCACCCCCAAGCCTTGTAGTATAGGGCGTCTACGGATGTGGCAAGTTGTCACAGCGCAATTCTTTGATAAATCGCAGGCACAAAAAAACGCCCAGCTCCGTGAGGAAACTGGGCGTTCTTTTTTGAACGTGAAAGCGAATTAACGCTTCGAGTACTGCGGACGCTTACGCGCTTTACGCAGACCGACTTTCTTACGTTCAACTTCACGAGCATCGCGGGTTACGAAGCCGGCTTTACGCAGGGCGCTGCGCAGAGTCTCGTCGTAGTCCATCAGAGCGCGAGTGATGCCGTGGCGGATTGCGCCAGCCTGACCACTTACACCACCGCCGATCACGGTGACGTAGATGTCGAACTTCTCGACAGTCTCAGTCAATTCCAGCGGCTGACGAACTACCATGCGGGCAGTTTCGCGGCCGAAGAAATTATCCAGCGAACGGTTGTTGATGGAGATGTTACCAGTACCCGGACGCAGGAAAACGCGTGCGGTTGCGGTCTTGCGACGGCCAGTGCCGTAATTTTGAGTCGCCGACATAATGAACTATTCCGTTAAATCTTCAGTTCTTGGGGCTGCTGAGCAGTATGAGGGTGTGCAGCGCCCGCATAGACTTTCAGCTTACGGTACATGTCGCGACCCAGCGGGTTCTTAGGCAGCATGCCTTTGACCGCGGTCTCGATCACGCGCTCAGGGGCCTTGGCGATCAGCTTTTCAAAGTTGATCGACTTGATGCCGCCCGGGAAACCGGAGTGGGAGTAGTACATTTTGTCAGTGGTTTTAGCACCGGTAACACGGATCTGCTCAGCGTTGATTACGACGATGTAGTCGCCGGTGTCAACGTGAGGAGTGTACTCAGGCTTGTGCTTGCCACGCAGACGGCTCGCGATTTCGGTGGCCAGACGACCCAGGGTCTGACCAGCAGCGTCGACGACAAACCAGTCGCGCTTTACTGTTTCCGGTTTAGCAGTAAAAGTTTTCATTCTTTATAGCCTCAGGGGCCGCCCTGTAAATTAGACGGCGGATCTTACTGAATAGTGCGTACTTTGACAAGTCAAAGGCAGCCGGATACAGACGCTTTCGGGGGCTCGGGTCGGCGCGTCCGTTCAACGGCAAGATTCTTCGGCGGCGGCGCATCACTTCCACTGCAGAAAGAGGTGCGCAATTATGCAGATTGCGAAAAATAATTCAACCTGCTTTTATGATTGTTTTGCCCAAGGAGCACCCGATGGACTATCGCCAGCTAGGCCGAACCAATCTGAACGTGAGTGCCCTCTGCCTCGGAACCATGACCTGGGGCGAGCAAAACAGCGAGGCAGACGCCTTCGCCCAGATTGAGCGGGCCAAGAGCGCCGGGATCAACTTCATCGACACCGCCGAGATGTACCCGGTGCCGCCCAAGGCCGAAACCTACGCCACCACCGAACGCTACATCGGCAATTACTTCAAAAGCCGCGGCGACCGCGCCGACTGGATCCTGGCCAGCAAGATCGCCGGCCCCGGCAACACCATCGACTACATCCGCGACAAGAACCTTCGGCACAATCGACAGCACATCACCGAAGCCGTGGACGCCAGCCTCAAGCGCCTGCAGACCGATTACATCGACCTGTACCAGTTGCACTGGCCGGAACGCAGCACCAACTTCTTTGGGCAACTGGGTTACAAGCACAAGATCGAAGCCAACCTGACCCCGCTGGAAGACACCCTCGAAGCGCTCGACGAACAGGTGAAGGCCGGCAAGATCCGCCACATCGGCCTGTCCAACGAGACGCCGTGGGGCACCATGCGCTTCCTGGCCCTGGCCGAAGCCCGAGGCTGGCCGCGCGCCGTGTCGATCCAGAATCCGTACAACCTGCTCAACCGCAGTTTTGAAGTCGGTCTGGCGGAAATCGCTATCCGCGAGCAATGCGGCCTGCTCGCCTACTCGCCGCTGGCGTTCGGTTTCCTGTCCGGCAAGTACGAAGGTGGCGCCCGCCCGCCAAAAGCTCGCCTGAGCCTCTACAGCCGCTTCAGTCGCTACTTCAACCCACAGTCTGAAGCTGCCTGCAGCCGTTACGTGGCTCTGGCTCGCGAGCACGGTCTGGACCCGGCGCAAATGGCCCTGGCGTTCGTGACGCAGCAGCCGTTCGTGACCAGCAACATCATTGGCGCGACCACAATGGAGCAACTGGAAAGCAACATCGCCAGTTTCGACTTGAAGTTGTCGGAGGAAGTGCTGGAGGGGATCGAGGCGATTCACAAGGATCACCCGAATCCGGCACCTTGATTGATCTCTAAACCCATTCGCGGGCAAGCCCGCTCCCACAAGGACTACGCTGTACCTGTGGGAGCGGGCTTGCCCGCGATGGCGTCTGGCCTGCCCAACTCAGATCAAAGCGACCGCGCAATGATCTCCTTCATGATCTCGTTCGTCCCGGCATAGATCCGCTGCACCCGCGCATCCGCCCACGCCCGGGCAATCGGGTACTCCCACATGAATCCGTAGCCACCGTGCAACTGCACGCATTCATCGAGCACCTTGCATTGCAGGTCAGTGCCCCAGTACTTGGCCATGGCCGCCGTCGGCACGTCGAGCTTTCCTTTCAGGTGCAGTTCCAGGCAGCGGTCGACGAAGACCCGGCCGATCTGGATTTCCGTGGCCATCTCCGCCAGCTTGAACCGGGTATTCTGAAAATCCGCGATCGACTTGCCGAACGCCTTGCGCTCGCGGGTGTAGTCCAGCGTCCATTGCAGCGCCGCTTCGGCTGAAGCCAGCCCGCCAACGGCCACGGTAAGGCGTTCCTGGGGCAACTCCTGCATCAGGTAGGCAAACCCCATCCCGGCCTGGCCCAGCAGGTTTTCCTTGGGCACACGCACGTCCTGGAAGAACAGCTCCGAGGTATCCTGGGCTTTCATCCCGACCTTCTCCAGGCGCTTGCCCTTGTCGAAACCTGGCGTATTGGCTTCCACCAGAAACAAACTGGTGCCCTTCGCACCGGCCTTCGGATCGGTCTTGGCGACGACGATCACCAGATCGGCCAGGTAGCCGTTGGTGATAAAGGTCTTGGAGCCGTTGATCACGTATTCATCGCCATCGAGCACGGCCGTGGTTTTCACCCCTTGCAGATCGGAACCGGCGCCCGGTTCAGTCATGGCGATTGCGGTAACCATCTCGCCGGACACCAGTTTCGGCAGGTACTTCCTCTTCAGCGCTTCACTGCCGTAATGCAGGATGTACGGCGCCACGATGTCCGAATGCAGGGAAAAACCAATGCCGGTCAGGCCAAGTCGCCCCACTTCCTCGATCACCACCGCACTGTAGAGAAAGTCCGCCCCCAGACCGCCGTACTCTTCCGGCAAGTGCGAGCAGAGCATCCCCGCCTCCCCTGCCTTGTTCCACAGTTTGCGGTCGATATAGCCTTGTTTTTCCCATTGACCATGGAACGGCACCGCCTCCTTTTCGAGGAACGTTCGCACGCTGTCGCGGAAAAGCTCGTGCTCGGAACTGAACAGGGTTCTGGGGATCATGCGGCACCTTTTCTTTGTTTTTAGAAGGAGTTGACCTTCAGAGACTATGCCTCGCTTCCGATACAGGACACTGGACACATCCGACAAAAAATAAGACGATCCAGCCGTCTGGTGACCACTTCCCCCTATAAAAATAAAGTTGAATTATGTCTAACCAAGCCTCCACGCCCCTGCGGCGCGTCAGCATCCTGGCCATTGACCGGGTTTTCGCTTCCACTCTCCTGCAAGCCAAGGATTTCTTCCATCTCGCCAGCCTGCGCTACGGCAAACAGCTGGGCCAGGGCCTGACACCGGCGTTCGAAACCCGCCTGGTCAGCCCCGATGGCAAACCGGTCAGCACCTTCAGCGACGTGTTGATTCCGGTGGATGGCGGACTGGAAAACGCCGACATCATCGTTCTTCCTGCGTTCTGGGACGATTTCGACAGCCTTTGCAAACGTTACCCGCAAGTCCTGCCCTGGCTGCGCCAGCAACATGCGCGCGGCGCCGTACTGTGCGGCGAGGCGACCGGGGTTTTCTGGCTGGCCGAAGCCGGGCTGCTCAATGGCAAGGAGGCGACCACTTACTGGCGCTTCTTCAATGCCTTCGCCGAACGCTTCCCCCAGGTTCAACTCAATCAGGACAAGCACCTGACTGATGCCGACAACCTGTACTGCGCCGGCGGCACCACTTCGGCATGCGACCTGTACATTTACCTGATCGAGCGCTTCTGCGGCGCCAATGTGTCCCAAGCCGTAGCGCGGGACATTCTGTATGAGGTACAGCGCAGTTACTCGCCAGGACGTATCGGTTTTGGCGGGCAGAAGCTGCACCAGGATGTGATCATCCTGCAGATCCAGCACTGGCTCGAAGAACACTTTGCCGACAAGTTCCGTTTCGAAGACGTCGCCCGCGAACACGGCATGAGCATCCGCAACTTCATGCGCCGCTTCCAGACCGCCACCGGTGACAAACCGCTGCATTACCTGCAACGCCTGCGCATCGAAACCGCCAAGGGCTTGCTGTCCGGCAGTCGCAAGAGCATCAAGACCATCAGCTACGAAGTCGGTTACGACGATGCGAGCTTCTTCGCCCGGTTGTTCCGCCAGCACACGGAGTTGTCGCCGAACCAGTACCGGCAGCAGTTTCAGCAAGCTGCGTAGATCCAGGCCCAACACAAACCCAATGTGGGAGCGGGCCTACTCGCTTCCACATTGAATCTTGCTCCGGCCACGCAGTTCTTTCGCGGTGCATTTCCTACGCAAAAAGCAGAATACAGAGCGCCGGAGAACCCAACCCTGCCCACAGACGCAGCCCCTTAAAAAACTTCAACATCTTCCCTGCAAACACCATCAGGGAAGATCAACCATGACTATCGGATCAAGCTACAACTACCCTTCATACATCGCCAAGGAGGCCGCCCGAACAAAGCGCTCGGCTAAAAACAAATGGGCGGCTCGCTTTCCCAATCCGCCGGATTTGTGCTTTGACTATCGCGCGTTGGTAGAACAGGAAAACGGCATCGCCAGGGCAACTGACCCGCAACATAAAATCTGCATTATCGGCGCCGGCGTCACCGGCCTGACCGCCGCCAGAGAACTCTATCGCTGCGGTTTTACCCATATCACTCTCATCGAACAATCCAGACGCATCGGCGGCAGGCATCTGACCGTTCCCGGTAGCCGAAACGCGGCAGCAAGCCATACGCCGTTTGAAATGGGCGCAATGCGCATGCCCTTCTTCAACCGGGCGGATGAGCCACCGACAGGAGGTCGGTCGCTGATGGCTTACTACGCCAATCAATTTGAATTGGCGTTTTCAGACTTCGCCAACCCCGGTAGCCAATGGGTTAACTCGACAGGCATCTATCTCCGGGAGGGCAGCATGGGCGGCGGATCGGCGCCGCAAATGTTGATATGGAAAAACGAAGACGGCGTCACACCACCTCCCGGTGATGAATTGCAAAAGGTTTATTCCAAGTGGAAAGCCTTTGCCGATCGTATGACCCGCCACGTTGCTGAGCTCTATGCGAGCCAGGAATGGGAAGCCATATGGGCTTCTATCGTTGAAAAATACGAGAGTGTCTCGTTCCGCGATCTGGTCAGCATGCCAGCACTGAAAGCTTGGGATGCCCGCTCACCCGGGGATTTCGGCGGAATGGGAATGTCTGCGCAAGAGTCCGCAATTTTTTACGCGATAGGTATAGGTGACGGTAGCTGGGGAGCTTTTTACGACATCTGCTGCCTCTACCCTCTGCGTACCGCGATTTTCGGTTTCAGCAGCCAATTGCAACTGATCCATGGTCGAGTGGACTCAAACGGCGATCCACTGGATTCGCCCTACCTGAATAGCGAAGCCGTTTTTGACTCAATGGGGCAGAGTTTCGACAGGCCCCGCTACATCGGCCTCGCCGCTTTGGACGAATGCCTGCTGTTTATGAAAACCGACGAAACCGGAAAGTCCATCTACGAACATTGCCTCGAAAGAAGCAATGGGCTTCTCACCGACTCATCCGTCACAAAACTGGAAAAGCTGACCAATCAAAAAATACGCGTCTATTACAACTGGAAACACAGTCAACCCGAGCAAATCCAGGAGCAATTTGATGACTTTGACTCGGTCATCATGACACTACCCTCCTGGCTGATTGAAACTCGTATCAAGCTCGAAAGTTTCACCCGGGAGATGCTTCCTTTCGAGACGATTAACGCCTACAAAACCGCACACTGGGAAACTAGCTGCAAAGTGTTTGCACCACTGAAAAAATCATTTCTCTCGAAAAACAAAAACATCCCGCAAGCCATCGTAACCGACAGTTTTATCCACGATGTCTATACCTACCGCTACAACGACAATTACAGCTATGACTGCATCCTGCTGAGTTATACCTGGGAAGATGACGCAACCAAGCTCGCCGCATTCAGCGATACGGAGTTGGTATCAAAATGCGCCGAAGAGCTGGATCGCATACTCATGAACTCTGCCAACATCCAGGAAAAAATCTCTCCCTACATCAGCATTGATCAAGCGGTGGTTCAGCGTTGGATCACTGATGAAAATGCGCTGGGCTGTGCCAAGCTTTACCGACCGGGCTCCTACTACGATGCCGTCAGCCTGATGAAGTACAACCGGGACCTTGCTCATGTATCAGGCTTGTATTTGTCCGGCGAGTCATTTTCCGTCGATGCCGGTTGGACGGAGCCATGTTTTCGCGGTGCTGTCGATGCGGTGATTCATATCTGCAACAAAACCGCCGCGACCTTCAATGGCGGATTTTCCTTGAGCGACTACCCGCACTACCAACTCAAAATCTGATCACACCCCCGTTCCAGAGCCATGCACGCAATACATGGCTCTACCCCTCGCACCGGCTGCCCACTGCCATCAAATATCACTCTGATCCATTTTAGGACAAGGACTACGACCTAAACGGAAGTAGCTGACTTACACCCCATTCCTGATTCCCCTCTTATACACACGCCATTTAACAGCTTGAAAAACAATAAAAAGAGGAACGACGGAATGACTGAGCCAACAAGCCCTGTTCGTGTAGCAGTCGTGCAATTCGATCCACAAGTCGGCATCGAGAAATGTGTAGGTAATCTGCGTCGCAGCCTGGAATTGGCGCTTGAAGCGGTAAACGGCGGTGCGAATCTCATCGTTCTGCCCGAGCTTTCCAATACCGGCTATTTCTTCAGCAATCGACAGGATGCCTTCGCCCATGCCGAAGCGGTTCCCGACGGGCCAAGCGTGCAGTGCTGGATCGACTTCGCCCGAGAACACAACGTTTACCTCGTGGCCGGTCTGGCCGAACGCGACGGCATGCGACTCTTCAACACCGGCGTTCTGGTGGGACCAGACGGTTTTATCGGCAAGTACCGCAAAGCCCATTTGTGGAATCTGGAGAAGCTCTGGTTCACCCCAGGCGACCTGGGTTTCCCGGTTTTCGACACACCGATCGGCCGCATCGGGCTGTTGATCTGCTGGGACATCTGGTTCCCGGAGGTGCCACGGATCCTCGCCCAGCAAGGCGCAGACATCATTTGCAGCCTGAACAACTGGGTCTGGACACCGCCGCCGCTGTTCGACGATGCCGGTAAGTGCATGGCGTCGTATCTGACGATGACCGCCGCTCACGTCAACAACGTGTTTATCGCTGCCGCCAGCCGGATCGGCGAGGAGCGCGGCGCGCGCTACCTGGGTTGCTCGTTGATTGCCGGAACCAACGGCTGGCCGATTGACGCCGTGGCTTCGGCAGACAGGCAGGAAATCCTGTTTGCCGATGTTGACCTGAGCAGCTCCCGCAGTGCGCCCATCTGGAACAACCTGAACGATCTGCATCGCGATCGCCGAGCCGATCTTTACGATCAGATGCTCGGCTACACCAAACACCCTTGCCTCCCACGTTGATCAGGAGGCCTATCGCATGGAAGTTACAACCGATAAAAACCAACCATCGCGCAAATCACCGATTGATACAGCCGTCGTACTGCTAATGATCGGCACGACACTGCTGATTGTCTGGCTTTCTTTCAGCAACCGGACTTTCTGGGGAGCGAATTGGCCCGGGTACGGCGACATGGTATCGCTGCTACCCGAACCGAGTGCTTGGTTGCGTTGGGTGTTAGGTGACATCAGCGAGGTGGCTTTCTACAAGCACGAGTTCGCTTCGATCGGCCTGCTGGCGGGCGCTTATCTGGCTTACTGGGCGAATCGAACGGGGAAATCCTGGCAAGGGTTTGCCATCTCCTATGGAACAGGACTTTGGCCCTGGCTGGTCACCAGTTCGTTGCTCGGGCTGCTGCTGAGCAATCTGCTGTGGGGCTGGACGGTGACAGCCACAACCTGGCAGCCCACATTCGTAGCATTCGTCTCGCTGCCAGCGGCGATGGTGCTAATGTTTGGCGGAGGCTGGAGGGTCACGATCAACGGCGCACTCATGGGCGCCGTACTCGTCACACCGATGTGCCTGCTGATCGTCAACTACGTGTGCCAACCGCTGGCCTTGCCTGCTGTGATTGGCAATGTACTGGGCATGGCGGTTGCCAGCGTCCTGGCGTTTCTGTTCTGCCGCTATTGGCCGAACCTGGTGAAATCCAGGTCGTCGGAAGCGCCACCCGCTTCGATCGCCCCCGCCAAGGCGCCCGACTATGGCGTTACCTGGATCCTGCGCCGGATTCTGGCGGACTTTTCCGAAGCACCGTTCTTCGGCAATGAGCTGGCCAGCCTTGGCCTGATACTGGGTGCATTGCTGGCGTACAGCTTGAACCCTTCAAGCCCCGCGTACGGATCGGGCCTGTTGCTGCACATCATCGGCGCGCAGGCATTGGCCTCGGCCATCGGCGTGCTGATCTGGCGTCAACAATGGATGTTGCGCGGCTGGTATCCCACTTACATCCCGCTGGTTTCAGTGGTGCCCGCGGCGATACTGGCGTATGGCGGCAGCTGGCAGATTATCGTCTCAAGTGCACTGCTGGGGGCATTGCTCGCACCACCGCTGGCCTGTGTGATTGCCAGGAAATTACCGGTCGACATGCACGCCTACATCGCCAATGTACTGTCGATGGCCATCAGCACACTGCTGATCGTGCCGCTGATCGGTTTTCTGATCGCTGATTAATGCTCCAGCCATTCGGCTGTATAGCGGCCTCAAAAGCGGATACAGCCACTTTTCATTACAAACAAGCGAGGTATCCCATGGACCTGCCCAAACTGTCCATTGCGGCACTTGGCGGCACAGTAAGCATGCAAGCGAGCAATGCCGGTGAAGGTGTCATCCCTACCGTCAGCGGCGAAGCCCTGCTGACTTCCATACCGGAACTGACGACACTGGCCGGAGTCACCGTCGAGACCCTCGGCCTGCTGCCCAGTGCGTCCCTGGATTTCGAGTTTTTGCTGAACGTATTGTCCTAGGCTGAGTTTCAGGTCAAACAGGGCGCTGTCGGTGTCGTAATTACCCAGGGTACCGACACCCTCGAAGAAGTCGCGGTGTTTTTGGATTACCTGTGGCCCTACGACACCCCCTTGGTGCTGACCGGTGCCATGCGTTCCGCAGCGCAGCCAGGTGCCGATGGGCCGGCCAATCTGCTGGATGCATGTCGCGTTGCCTTGGCGCAGAACAGTCGGCAGCGCGGTGTCCAGGTCGTGATGAACGGACAGATTCATCAAGCGTGCAGCGTACGTAAAACCGATTCGCTGGCATTGCAGGCGTTTTCCTCTCCGGTCGTGGGGCCCGCGGGCCTACTGTTGGAAGACCGTGTTCACTACCTGCGCCCGCCGGGGCCGCGCACGGTGTTACCGTTGCCGCAACAGACCACACAGAAGGTTGCGCTGCTTGAGGCCTCACTTTCGGCCGACACCCTGCTACTGGAAAATATTCTCGCACTCGATTACGACGGGCTGGTGATCGGCGGTTTCGGCGCCGGCCACATCTCGCAGCGCTGGGCGACAATGATTGAACATGTTGCCGAACGAATCCCCGTGATCATTGCGACCCGAACCGGCTCCGGCACCACCGCACGTGCCTCTTACGGTTTTGGCGGTGGTGAAATGGACTTGATGCGCAAGGGGGCATCGATGGCGGGCTTTCTATGTCCGCGAAAAGCCAGAATTCTGCTTTGGCTGCTGCTTGGTTGCCAACGGCAGCACGAGCTTGCGCAGTATCTCAACGAAGACATTTGACTTCAAAACAATGTAAAAATCTGTGGGCAGAGGATTTGCTCTGACAAAAAAGGCCTGCAATCGCAGGCCTTTTTTATTTTCCGATTTGTCTTACGGCTTGTGCGCCCGGGACAGGAATTCGTGGGATTGCATTTCCAGCAGTCGGCTGAGGGTTCGCTGGAACTCGAAATTCAAGCGACCGCCGGTGTACAGATCCTTCAATTCGACTTCGGCAGAAATGATCAGCTTCACGTTACGGTCGTAGAACTCGTCGACCATGTTGATGAAGCGTCGGGCGATGTCGTCGGTGGTGACGCTCATCTGCTCAACATCGCTGAGCAGCACGGCGTGGAAGATCTTGCCCAGTTCGATGTAGTCATTCTGGCTGCGCGGGCCGTCGCACAGTTCACGGAAGTTGAACCAGGCCACGTCATCGCAGGTGCGCAGGGCGCGTATTTCACGGTTCTCGATCATCAGCACGTCATTTTCGACCGCCGCCGTGCATTCCGGTGTCAACGCACGGAAGCTCTTGCGCAGGCTTTCGTTGGCGGCTTCGTCGAGTGGATAGTGGAACAGCTCGGCTTGTTCGAGGTGACGCAGACGATAGTCGACGCCGCTGTCGACGTTGACGATCTCGGTGTTCTGCTTGATCAGCGCAATGGCCGGCAGGAAGCGCGCCCGTTGCAGGCCGTCCTTGTACAGGCCGTCCGGCACGATGTTCGACGTCGCGACCAGGGTCACGCCGTTCTTGAACAGTTCTTCCATCAGGGTGCCAAGGATCATGGCGTCGGTGATGTCGGAAACGAAGAATTCATCGAAGCAGATTACCCGGGCTTCGGTGGCGAAACGCTTGGCGATGATGGTCAGCGGGTTTTTCTCGCCGCCCAGGGTTTTCATCTCTTCGTGCACGCGCTTCATGAAGCGGTGGAAGTGCGTACGGGACTTTTCCTTGAAGGGCAGCGCTTCGAAGAAGGTGTCCACCAGGTAAGTCTTGCCGCGGCCTACGCCGCCCCAGAAATACAGGCCCTTGACCGGGGTCTGATCCTTCTTGCCAAACAACTTGCCCAGCAGGCCCGGCTTGTTTTGCTCAGCCGCGACCAGGTCGTCGTACAGGCGCTGCAAATGACGCACGGCGGTTTCCTGCGCGGCGTCATGGAAGAATTCCGGGCGTTTCAGATCAGCTTGATATCGTTCTAGGGGCGTCATAATTCGTTAGCAAGGCAACAAAAACGGGCCGACACTGTAGCGACGGCCCGGAGGAATGGCAATCGGCCCTTGGTCGGGCCAAGCCGCTGATTTATTCCTGAACCGGCGTCAGGGCAACTCGCAGGGTCTCGATGGCAGCATCGCGGGCGGCGCTGTCAGCAAAGGCCGGGCTGTCGGCAACGCACTCGCCTTCCAGCCAGACGCTGAAGCTCAAGTCTTCGTTACGCACGTCCAATGGCTGACCCGATTGCAGTTGCTTGGTCACCTGGCCTGCGGTTTTACCGTCGGCGAAGTTGCGCGACAGCAGCAGTTGCTCGCCGTCGGCCGCCAGCAGACGGAAGCGGAAACTGCCGTCGTCTTCACGGAAGCTGACAAAACGCGCAGCTTTCGCGGCTTTTTTCTTGATGGTCGTCGCCACCTGGGTCTGGGCAACGAAGGAGCGCAGGCCCACCGCTTCACGCAGTTCGTTGAGGAACGGCGTCGCCACCGCACGGGCCTTTTTCGCGCCGTGTTGCAGGATGTCTTCCAGATCCGCCGGGCGCTCGATCAGCTGGTTGTAGCGCTCACGGGACTCGCCCAGTTCACTGTCCAGCAGCTGGAACAGACGATTCTTCGCCTCGCCCCAACCCAGGCCCTGCAACAGTTCGCTGCGGAACTCGTCGGCCTGCGCCGGGGTGGCGAACGCCTGGAACAAGGTGAACAGGTGCGAGTTATCCGGATCTTTCGCTTCGCCCGGCGCGCGGGAGTCAGTGACGATCCGCGAAATCGCGTCCTTCAACTCTTTGGCGCTGCTGAACAGCGGAATGGTGTTGTCGTAGCTCTTCGACATTTTGCGGCCATCCAGGCCCGGCAACGTAGCGACACTCTCTTCGATCAACGCCTCGGGCATGGTGAAGAACTCTTTGCCCTGGCCAAACAGATGGTTGAAGCGCTGGCCGATATCCCGCGCCATTTCCACGTGCTGGATCTGGTCACGACCGACCGGCACCTTGTGCGCGTTGAACATCAGGATGTCCGCAGCCATCAGCACCGGATAGCTGTACAGGCCCATGGTGATACCGGCATCCGGGTCCTCACCGGTCTCGACGTTCTTGTCCACCGAAGCCTTGTAGGCGTGGGCGCGATTGAGCAGGCCCTTGGCGGCGACGCAGGTCAGCAGCCATGTCAGCTCGGGAATTTCCGGGATATCGGACTGGCGGTAGAAGGTCACGCGGTCGACATCCAGGCCACCGGCCAGCCAGGTCGCAGCGATTTCCAGACGCGAGCGCTGGATGCGCAGCGGGTCATCGCACTTGATCAGGGCGTGGTAGTCGGCCAGGAAGTAGAACGAATCGGCATTGCTGTCACGGCTGGCGACGATCGCCGGGCGGATGGCGCCAGCGTAGTTGCCCAGGTGCGGCGTGCCGGTGGTGGTGATGCCGGTGAGGATACGGGTACGAGTCGTCATGGGTAATCGCTTGTCAGACTGCAATCAATTCGAGAGACGCGGCAGGATCAGATCCTTGAGATCGGTCAGCTTGCCATGAAAAAAGTGTCCGCATTCTGCCACTTTCAGCAGCTCATGGGGACGTTCGAGCTCGTCGGACCATTGGTAAACGACTTGTGGATCGATCACTTCGTCGGTTTCCGGCTGAATCAGGGTCAGTTCGCCCTGTTGCGGCAGTTGGTCCTGATCACCGAGGCGCATGACCGCCGGCGCGACCATGAACAGGTGCTTGATTTGCTCGCCCTTGGCCTCAAGGCGTCCGCCGAGACTTGCTGCAACAAAACCGCCGAAGGAAAAACCGAACAGGGTCAGCGGCAACTCCGGGTGTCTTGCGCGAAACCATTCGGCGACAGCCTGGGCATCATCGACTTCACCGGTACCCATGTCGTGGGTGCCTTCGCTGGCGCCGACACCACGGTAGTTGAAACGCAGGGTGATCAAACCGGCGTCACGCGCAGTGCGCTGCAGGGTCGAAACCACTTTGTTGAGCATGGTGCCGCCCTGCACCGGGTTCGGATGGCAGATCAGCGCCAGGCCGCGCGGCTGTTCGTTGTCCAGGCTGTTGTTTTCCAGAAGCAGTGCTTCCAGTTGGCCGACCGGGCCATCAATCACTACAGGGGTTTCGCGCATAAGCAAGGAAGGAACTCCGTGACCTCGAATCGGGTCGACTCGTCTAGCAAATTGTCTGTGGCTGTCTATTGCGAGTGAATCGCGGTATACAGCGCAGGTTCGAGCCGTTAACGTAAAGCAAAGCCGTTTATAGAGGAAGGACTCGTGGAACACTCGCTCTTAGTTTGGTTGTTACCGACTCTTGCCCTGGTTGTGGGTGTCGCCATTGGGTTCCTGATCGCTCGCGTTGCACCGAACGCCGCGCCCAGCCGTACACAGCGTCAGCTGGACGATATTCAGGAACGTTTCGACAGTTATCAGAACGAGGTGGTGACCCACTTCAACAGCACCGCGACACTGGTCAAGAAACTGACTCAGAGCTATCAGGAAGTGCAGGACCATCTCGCCGAGGGCGCCAACCGCCTGGCCCTGGACGAACAGACTCGCCAACGCCTGCTGGCCTCCCTGCACGCCGATGCGGCGCAGGCACCCCGTGAACGCCTGACACCACCGCGCGATCAGGAGCCGCCTCGCGACTACGCACCGAAAGCCCCGAATGCGCCGGGCATGCTCGATGAGCATTATGGCCTGAAGAAGTAATCAGGTTTCGCGCATAGCAAAAAGCCCCTGGACAATCACATGTCCGGGGGCTTTTTTGTTTCTGATCCTGTATCTCCGGTGCGCACACTGCCCCCTTCGCGGGCAAGCCCGCTCCCACAATATCCGTGGTCGACCCAGCACCCTGTGGGAGTGAGCTTGCTCGCGATGGGGCCGGAACTGACGACAAAAAAACCCGCCCGATCCGTAGAAGATCGAGCGGGCTTTTCTACGCCTGGGGTTCAATCAGACGATCAAGGGTACTGCTGGACCGTACCTTGCTGCTGGGCACCGTACTGCTGGCCCGGAATCGCCTTGAGGTTGACCTCTACACGGCGGTTCTGCGCCCGGCCATTGACGTCGGCGTTGCTGGCAACCGGGCCATCCGGGCCGGCACCGCGAGCGCTCAGGTTGGCACCGCTGACACCTTGCGAGGTCAGGTAGGTTGCCACGCTCTGGGCACGACGCTGGGACAGGTCCATGTTGTGTTGGCGGCTGCCGGTGCTGTCGGTATAGCCGACGATCTCGATCTGGTTCTGGTTGAACTCTTTCAGCGAGCCCGCCAGGTTGTTCAATGGCTGATAGAAACCTGGAGCAATGTTCGCCGAATCGGTAGCGAACGTGATGTTGCCCGGCATGATCAGCTTGATCTGGTCGCCCTGGCGCTGCACTTCAACACCGGTGTTGGCCATGCTGGCGCGCAGCTTTTTCTCTTGCTGATCGGCGTAGTAGCCGTAGCCTGCAGCGGAAGCACCGACCACTGCCGCACCGATCAGCGCGCCCTTGCCACGGTTATCGTGGTTGATGGCAGCACCGGCCAGCGCACCGGCCAGAGCGCCGAGGCCACCGTATTTCGCGGTCTTGCTCATGCCTTCAGAGCCGCTATCCGCCTGGCCCTGAGCCTGGCCCTGACCGCCGTAAGGGTTAGGCGATGCACAACCGGACAAAACGGCCACAGCCGTAGCGACAATAATCAAACGACGCGTGGTGAACATGTAAAGCTCCTACTTTTTTTGCATTCTGTGGTGCAACGGACCAAGGCATCAGCCTTTGCGGACGTTGGATCATGTTAATGAGTAAAAATTCCGACAGTTACAAATCAGCCCCGAACAAACGGATTCTCGCGCATCTCGTCGCCAAGACGGGTGTCCGGACCATGCCCGGCCACCACGGTCGCGTCTTCGTCGAGGGTGTACAGCCGCTGTTTGATCGAGCGCACGATGGTCGCCTGATCGCCGCCCCACAAATCCGTGCGCCCGACGCCGCGACGAAACAGCGTATCCCCGGCAATCAGCAGCTTAGCCTCTGAAAACCAAAAGCTCATTGAGCCCGGTGTATGGCCCGGCGTGTGCAGCGCCACACCACAGCCGCAGGCCAGTTCTTCATCATCGGCCAGCCAGCGGTCCGGGGATGGCACCGGGGTATAAGGGACGCCGAACATCTGGCACTGCATTTCCAGGTTGTCCCACAGAAACTGGTCTTCCTTGTGCAAATGCAGAGTCGCGCCGGTTTTCTCCTTGAGTTGACCGGAGGCCAGGAAATGATCGAGGTGGGCGTGGGTGTGAATGATACTGACCACTTTCAGCCCCAAGGCGTCGAGCCGCGCCAGGATCAGCTCATGATTGCCACCCGGATCGACGACGATGGCCTTTTTCGACACCGGATCACCGATGATCGTGCAGTTGCACTGCAACGGGCCGACGGGGAAGGTTTCGCGGATAAGGGTGGGTTGCTGGGACATCGGGGCCTGCTCGATAAACGGGGACGAGCGATTTTCGCACAATTGAGCATCCAGCCAATGGCCGTGATGTGCAACGTGAAAAATACTTAACCTAATACCCCCAACTCCTTGGCCCGCGCCACGGCCTGCGTGCGTCGCTCGACCCCGAGCTTGCTGTTGATGTGGCTGGCGTGGGTCTTCACCGTGTGCAATGAGATAAACAGCTGATCGCTGATTTCCTGGTTCGAACACCCCTGGGCGATCAATCGCAGGACCGCCATTTCCCGCGTGCTGAGCTGCTCCGCGGCCGCGCAGGACTCCAGCCCGGGACGGCCAGCCAATGCCGGCAGTTTTTCACTGAGGCTCAGGGAAACCGGGGTTGACGGACAGAGTTGAAGTTGCCCACGAAGCCAGTCCGGGTGCTCGGCCAGCAAGCACTCGAAGGGTTGCAGCACTCCTCCGCCAGCGGCATCCAACGCTTGAGCCAGCGCCTTGCGTGCTTCCGGTTCCCGGCCACTGCTCAGCAATAACGCCACTTTCTGGGTCAGCGCCATGGCACTGAGCATCTGTCGACCGCTTTGCTGGCCATGTTCAAGCAGCGCATTCAAACGTCCTTCGGCCAGCATCGGTTGGCCCTGGATGACTTCCAGCAAGGCTTGTTGCAATTCGATGTGCAGCGGCAGTTGCGGGTGGAATTCCGGTGGTGCGGCCCCGTTTTCGCCGTTATAGGTCTGCCCCAGACGTGCCAGCCAGGCTTCGGCCAGATCGGTACGCCCCTGAGCCAGCCAGAGTTCACATTTGACCAGGGTAATCATGGCCAGGTAGTAGATCGGTGGCACGTCCCAGATGTGCATGAGCCGTTCGGCTTCGGCCAGTTCGGCAAAGGCCTTGGCGAACTCGCCGCTGCTGCCTTCCAGCCTGGCAATCACGCAGTGGCCGATGAGCACGCTGATGTCACGACAGGCGCGCGCCTCGCTCAAACCGGCCTGCAATCGCACCCGCGCGGCTTGCGGCTGCATGCGCAGGGCCAGCAAAAAGCCTTCGTACAAGGTCAGCCGGGCGCGAACCGCATACAGCCGTTGCGCAGACAAGCTCTGCAGGCGCTGCAATCCCTGACGGACCTCTTCCAGCGCCCGACAGATTTCCCCGCGCGCTTGCAGAACCCGGGCGCGGTCGTAGTGCGCCAGCGCTTCGAACAACGGGTTGCCGACCCGTTGCGCCAGCTCCAGCGATTCGCGGTTGAGACCCCGCGCCCGCCACAAATCACCGTCGGCAATGGCCAGGTTGGACAGGGTCGAGAGACACATCAGGCGCTGGCCGTAACGCTTGGACGGAAGACTGTCCAACGCTTCGCGGCAATACCGCTGCGTCAGTTCGCGGTTGCCGCGCCCACGGGCAATAATGCCACTCAACGCCAGCCATTGAGCCAGCATGGATTTCTGTGCGGTGGCCGACGGCGCGGGCAGGAAACGACTCAGATGGCTGGCCAGTTCCTCGGCCGCATCCAGTTGACAAGCCATCCCCAACGCCCAGCTATAGAGCACGATCAGCCGCGGAGTGCTGATCAGCAAGCTGTCAGGCAAGTCCATTTTCCAGCGCAGCAACATGCCGACGTTCTGCTCGGCCAGCAGTTGCTCTTCGGAGAGGTTCTGCACCAGGTTCGCCGCGACGTCCAGGTGACCGGCGCGCAAGGCCTGCTCCACGGCCTCATCGAGCAATCCCTGGGCATTGAACCAGCGGCAGGCACGCAGGTGCAGGCTGGCGGCCGGCACCATCGACTGGGTAGTCGGCCGCGTGCGCAACAGATCGGAAAACAGGTGGTGGTAACGATACCAATGGCCATGCTCGTCCAGCGGCACCAGGAACACCTGGTGAGCCAACAGGAAGCGCAGGATCTCCCCGCTGTCATGGGCGTCGCGAACGGCATCGCACAGTTCGCTGCAAAAACGTTCCTGGGGCGCCGTGTCATAGAGGAACGACTGAACCTCGGTGGGCAGGCAATCGATGACCTCTTCGAGCAGATAATCGCGGATCAGCCCTTCCCCGCCGTGCAACGATTGCGGCAACGCGCCATCGGTACCCGCCTCCGAGGCGGCCAGTAGCCAGAAACGCAACCCCGCGACCCAACCTTCGCTGCGCTGGATCAGGTTTTCCAGTGCCTCACCGCGCAAGGAACTGCTGTGCCGATCGAGCAGGCTCAAGGCCTCGTCGTGGGTCAGGCGTAAATCCTGCTCATGTAACTCAAGCAGTTGCCGCGACAGCCGCAGCCGCGCCAGGTGCCAGTCGGGACGTTGGCGACTGGTGACCATCACCAGCAAGCCATCGGGAAGATGATTGAGGAAAAATTGCAGGCAACGGTCCAGCACCGGCCCCTGGGCCAGATGGTAATCATCCAGCACCAGCAGCAATGGTGACGCCGTGGACAGGTGCTCGGCCAATTCGTCGAGCAGGCCGTCCAGCCATTCTTCGAATGCGAACGGCTGATGGCGCTGGCGCATTTTCAACAGCCCGAGGGACTGCCTGCCCAGGTGCGGAAAATAGTCCTGCAGGCCTTCCAGCAGGCGCTCGAGAAAACGCCCAGGGTCACTGTCTCGCGGGCTCAACCCCAGCCAGAGACTTTGCCAGTGCGCCGGCAACCCCTGACAAAACTCCACCGCCAACGAACTCTTGCCGAACCCTGCCGGTGCGCTGACCAGCAATAACCTGCCACCGAGCCCGGCACTCAGGCGCTCGCACAAACGTGGGCGCAGCACATGGCCGTCGGGCAACGGCGGGCGGAAGAAGCGCCCGTCGAGTGTCGCGACAGCAACGTTTGCAGAACCTGGGGGTGTAGACAAATCAGTCATAGCCGGCTCTTGTTTGAATTGCGGGTGGCGGCGTTGCAGATGTCCGCAGACTAGCCGTAAACGGATAGGGAATGAAGGTAATTGCTACAAATGGCTACAAAAAGTCTACAAGCAAAAAAAAACGCCCCGAACCAGTCGGGGCGTTTTCAGAGGGTGCGGCCTCTATTCAGTTCACGTCAGCGAACACCATCCTGACGCAAGGCTGCCGGGGTGAAGTCGCTGGTGGTGGCCGTGAAGCCGAAGTCATAGGCCGACTTCTCTTCGTTCTTCATGCCCAGTGCCAGGTAACGACCCGATTGCAGGTCATACAGGGCTTCGAGGGCATACCACGGCACTTGCTTGTCGTAGTAGTTCTCGGCATGCGCCTCGGCGACGCGCCACAGTTGACCGCGACCGTCGTAGTGATCGATCACCGCAGCTTGCCAGGTGTCTTCGTCAATGTAGAAGTCACGCTTGGCGTAGATGTGACGCTGACCTTCCTTCAGGGTTGCAACCACATGCCACACACGACGCAACTCGTAACGAGCCAGGTCCTGGTTGATGTGACCGGCCTTGATGATATCGGCGTACTTGAGCTTCGGATCGTCGAGCTTGTAGGCATCGGAGGCGATGTACATCTCTTTCTTGCCTTCAAGCTTCCAGTCGTAACGATCCGGTGCACCGTTGTACATGTCCAGGTTGTCGGAAGTACGCAGGCCGTCGGCGGCAGTACCCGGGCCGTCATAGGACACTTGCGGTGCACGGCGCACACGACGCTGACCGGCGTTGTAAACCCACGCCGAGCGCGGTTCCTTGACCTGGTCGAGGGTTTCGTGAACCAGCAGTACACCACCGGCCAGACGTGCCGGCGCGGTCACTTTCTGCTTGAAGTAGAACAGGATATTGCCCGGATTTTTCGAGTCGTAATCCTTCATTTTATCGCGGAACACGAACTGGTCCTCGAAGTACACCAGGCTGAACGAACCGTTCGGCTGTGGTGTGGCCTGGGTCACCAGACGGGTCACGCTGCCCCCGCGATAGCGGGTGATGTGGTTCCAGATAACTTCCACGCCGCTTTTTGGAATCGGGAACGGCACGGCCGTTTCGAAGTTCTCCAGACCGTTGCCGCCGGACACCAGGTTGGTGTTGGTGGCGTTGCGCTTGATGGCGGCGAACACGTCATCCGGTACGGTGGCACCGCGGTGGGACGGGTACACCGGCATCTTGAAGGTTTCCGGGTAGCGCTTGAACATCGCGTACTGGCCCGGGGCAAGCTTGTCCTTGTACTGGTCGACGTTCTGCGCCGTGATGGTGAACAGCGGCTTCTCGCTGGCGTACGGATCGGACAGGAAGCCTTTGCTGTCGACCGAACCGGCGTTCTTCGCCATCGGCTTCCAGGCCGGAATCGAACCGTCGGCGTTACCCGCCATTTCGGCGCCCATCGGGGTCAGGCTCTTGCCCAGCTTGTCGGCCTCGGCTTGGGGAACCGCCGCGATGACGCTGGTCGCCAGCAGCGAAAGGCCCAGAACACCGGCGTGGAACAGACTCTTTGTTATTTTCATATGTGCGTTCGTCCAGAAAATGCAGTGCTTAGAAGTTCACGCCGAGGCTGAGCGCAACGAAGTCGCGGTCATCCACGGTGGTGTACTTGCCGTCGAAGAAGTTGGTGTAAGCCAGGCTCGCGGTGTAGGTGTTCTGGTACTCGGCGTCGACACCCAGGCTCACCGCCTTGCGGCCCTCCTCGAAGTTGCCGCCAGGGCCAGGGGAATAACCGCTCACATCATGGGACCAGGCAACGTTCGGCTTGAGGTTCACACCGGCAAACACGTCGTTGTATTCCCAGATGGCGCGACCGCGGTAGCCCCACGAAGTCGGGGTGGTGAAGCCTTCGTTGGTGCAATTGCGGCTGAGGTTGTTGGTCGGAGTACCCGGGCCGGCCCCGGCGATGGTGGCGCTGTTGAGCACCACGCAGGTATCCTGGCCGCCGGTAGGTGGCAATTCACCTGGACCGTATACCGGGTCACGGCCATAACGGACATCGGAGGAGCTTTCCAACCCGCCGACATGGGTCACGCCCACTTCGCCCACCAGGGTCAGACGGCTGGCGCCCATGACCTGATCAAAGAAGTGTGTCAGGGTGGTCTGGAACTGGGTGATTTCCTTGCGACGATAGCCGTGCAGGTCAGTACCCGGTGCAGCGGACAGCAGCGACGCGTTGCCTAGTCCGGTCAAAGGACGTACACCGGCGAACAGAATGTCAGTGGAGTTGAGCTGCACCGGAGCGTTCGGACGGTAGCTGATCTCACCGCTCCATGCCGTACCGGTAGGCAATGTGGTGGAGAAGCTCAGGCCGTAGAGGCGGATGTCTTCCGGGTATTCGATGAAGTATTGCGAGTTACCCGCCACCAGCAATGGCGCCAGCCGGGCAATCTGGCCACCCAGTTGCTGGAGTCCCGCTGCCGTGTTGTAGACCGACTGCGGCGCACCGGTGGCGCTGAAGATTGGCGCACGGCTGTGGTAGTTCATGAAGTAGGCGCCGAACTCGGTGTCCAGCGGATCGAACATGTACTTGAAGGACGCGCCCCACTGGCCGCTGTCTCGGGCATCGCGATCCGGGCCGCGACGAACCAGAACACCTTCCTCGTTCACGTCGACACCCGCGCTGGCCAAAGGCCCCAGGGCAGCGGCCGGAATTTGCGAGCGTTTGGCCAGTACGCGCAGGTTGTTGTCGCAGCCGTCGGCAACGATGTCTGGCTGGGAGAAGAACGTGCCGCAGTTGTCGACGACGGTCTGGTCCCATTCAATTTGGTAGAACGCTTCAGCCGAGAGGTTTTCGGTCAGGCTCTGGGACACATAGAACATGTTGACCGGGATCAGGCCTTCCTTGATCTCGGCACCCGGACGGCGGAATGCGGACACGTCGATCGGGTTGATCGAGTTGATGCCGCCACCGATGAAGGTACTTTCACCCCAGCTTACGACCTGCTTGCCCAGGCGCACGGAGCCTGGCTGATCGGCGATGGAGTAGTTGTGGTAGACGAAGGCGTCGAGGAGTTGAGTGCCAGCGGACTTGGCGCCTTCCTTGCGGCCGTCGTCACTGATGTCCTTGAACGGACGGCTTTCGTCTTTCAGTTCAAAGTCGTACCAGTATTTGCCACGGACGAAAACACCGGTATCGCCGTATTTCAATTCAAGGTCATGGATGCCCTTGAAGATCTTCGAGAAGGTTTCCCCACTCTTGAAGTTCAGGTGACCGTCATCAGAGGTCTGCGACAGACCCTTGCCGCCGTTGTTGACACCAATCAGGTTCTTGTTCGGCTGCTGAGTAGACCAACTGGCACCAATCGACAGGGATGAGTCGAACTGACCTTCGATTTCACCAACGTTGAAACTGACGCCGAATGCTGGCCCGGCGAGCGTAGAGGCAAGACTGACAGCCAGGGGCAGTTTCGCCCGGCGCCAGAACTGGTTTACTGATGTCATCGACCCTACTCCATGTGCATTTTATTTTTATGGCATGAGCACTTCTAAAAACGTTGTGGATAACCGGGAGCCATGGCATCCCAAAGTCATTCCAAAGTTGCATCGCCCCGGTTCGTGCGGTTGCCCCGTTCTTAAAAATCCTTGAGCGGACTATAGCCAGCAGGTAGTTTTGCTTGATCCCTCTAAAGTGTGATTTGCAGCTGCCAGCCACTCTGGAACAGTCCTTTCGCCAGTCCGACGCCCGTCGGCACGCCAAGAATGGCTGAAAATTTCGATTTGACAAGCCAAGCGCTTGCTTGGTGGGGCTGGCGTGCCCTTTCGGGCACGCCGAGAGGCGCTTAAAGCGTCGAGAGGAAGGTGCTGTTGGTGGCTTGCCATTCGCTGATGTCGACACGAATGCGCTTCTTGTCGAGTTTGCCAACACTGGTCTTGGGAATTTCAGTAACAAGGGCGATCTGGCTCGGAATCGCCCACTTGCTCAAGTGTCCCAGCTCCACAAACGGCTTGAGGTGCTCCTTGAGTTCCCGTGCCCCGATCGCATGTCCCTCACGGAGCACCAGCAGGGCAAACGGCCGTTCGCCCCACTGCGGATCGGGGATCCCCACCACTGCTACTTCGCGTACCGCCACATGACGGCTGATCAGGTCTTCCAGGTCCAGGGAGGAGATCCACTCGCCACCGGTCTTGATCACGTCCTTGATCCGGTCACGAATGTCGATCACCCCCATGCTGTCCAGGGTCGCCACGTCACCGGTGTGAAGCCAGCCTCCGGCCCAGAGCTCGGCGCCCTTCTGCGGCTCGTTGAAATACCCCTCGGTCAGCCATGGTGCGCGTAATACCAATTCGCCCTGGGTCTCGCCGTCGGCGGGCAGGAAGTTGCCCTCGGTGTCGACGATCGCCGCCTCCACCAGCGGCCCCGGCACGCCGGCCTTGATCCGGTAGGTGGTGCGTTCGTCTTCGGTACCGGCCATCAATTCATCGTTGAGGTGCGCGCACGACACCAGCGGCCCGGTTTCCGACATGCCGTACGCCGCGGTCAACTGAATGCCTTTGGCCTTGGCCGCCTCGTACAGCGTGCGGTTCAGGGCACTGCCGCCGATGACGATTTTCCAGCCGCCGAAGTCGACGTTCTGCGCGGCCTTGGCATTGAGGACCATCTGCAAAATGGTCGGTACGCAATGAGAGAACGTGACCTTCTCCTTGCGCCACAACTCCAGCAGGTATTCCGGGTCATAGCGGCCGGGATACACCTGCTTGAGCCCGAGCATGGTCGCCACATACGGCAAGCCCCAGGCGTGCACGTGGAACATCGGGGTGATCGGCATGTACACGTCGTTGGTGCCCAGCAGGCGCACGCTATCGATCGCGCCCATGATGGTCGACACGCCCATGGTGTGCAGCACCAGTTGCCGATGGGTGAAGTACACGCCCTTGGGGTTGCCGGTGGTGCCGGTGGTATAGAACGTGGTCGCGACCGAGTTTTCGTCGAAATCCTCGAAGTCGTACTGCGGGCTCGCCGCGGCCAGCAGTTGTTCGTATTCGCCGACGAGGTTCGGCAGGTCCGCGGTTTTTTCCGGCAGGTCAGTCAGCAGCAGGGTTTTCTCGACCGTGGTCAGTTGCCCCTCGATTGCCTTGTAGAGGCCGACGAACTCGCTGTTGACCAGCACAAAGCGGTCCTCGGCGTGGTTCATGGTGTAGAGGATCTGTTCCGGCGACAGCCGCACGTTGATGGTGTGGATCACCGCGCCGATCATCGGGATGGCGAACATGCATTCCAGGTAACGATGGCTGTCCCAGTCCATCACACCCACGGCATCCCCGGGCTTGACCCCGGCCGCTATCAGCACATTGGCCAGGCGGGCCACCCGTTCGATCAGGGTCGGGTAGCTGTAGCGCAACTTGTCGCGGTAGATGATCTCGCGGGTTTTCTCATAACGGGCACCGGACATCAGCAGCCGTTTGATCAACAGCGGGTACTGGTAAGCGCCTTCGGCCGGGGGGATAACGCGAGTCTGCAACATAATAATCCCTTTAATCTGACTGCACGGTCGTGACTGAAAGTACGCACTGTAGTGCCCTTGAACGCCAGCCAAATCAGCCAAAGGAATGATTTGCAGAACCCCGAAGATGCTAGCGTTGAGCCATCATTCGTGAGGTTTGATCATCTGCAGGAGCAGCCGGTCGACGCTCGATTGCTCGCGATGAACCCGGGATTACCGCGGGGGGGTCAGATATCAAGTGTTATCGTTGACGAGCATCGCGAGCAAGCTCGCTCCTACAGCAATAAGTATCTGATCAGTGCATCTCGGTAAAAGCCAGCTTCACGCCAATCGCAATCAACACCGCGCCCATGGTCCGGTCGAACCAGTGACCCACGCGGGCGAAGCCGGCGCGTACGCGCTGCTGGCTGAACAACAACGCTACCAGGCAGAACCAGACCGCTGTCGCCGCCGCCAGGTAAACCCCGTAACCGGCCTGCACGGCCAGTGGCGTGTGCGGGTTGATGACCACGGTGAACAGTGAGAGGAAGAACAGCGTGGCTTTCGGGTTGAGGCCGTTGGTGACGAAACCTGAGGTGAAGGCACCACGGGCCGTGCGCTCGCCGGCCTCCTTGTGCAGATCGTCCGCCACAGGCTTGGCCGGTTGCGCACGCAGTGCCTTGTAACCGATGTACAGCAGGTAAGCGGCAGCGGCCCACTTCAAGGCATTGAACAGCACGATCGACTGGGACACGATCAGGCCGATCCCCAGCAGGGAATAGCCCACGTGCAGGAAAATCGCCGTACCCACACCCAGCGCGGTCCAGGTGCCTGCGCGGCGACCGTGGGTAACACTCTCACGCACCACGACGGCAAAGTCCGGGCCGGGGCTGGCCACGGCCAGCAGGTGAATCAGGGCAACGGTCAAGAACTCTGTCCAGTACATGGGGGCTCCTTAAGGCCAAGCGTATCTATTTATTTCATCTGGTAGGCTCCGCAGATTACGCCTTCAGTTCAATGCACAAAAGGTACAGTTGATGACGAACACTCGCCGCGCCGTTTTCCTCGACCACCCGTCCCTGGACCTCGGCGACCTTGACCTCAACCCGCTGCGCAGTTGTTTCAGCGATTTGCAGCTGTTCGCCCAGACCTTGCCCGATCAAGTCATCGAACACCTCAAGGGCGCCACCGTTGCCATCAGTAACAAGATCCTGATCGATGCCGCCGCCATGGCTGCCAGCCCTGATCTCAAGCTGATCCTGATCACCGCCACCGGCACCAACAACGTCGACCTCGCCGCCGCCCGCGCCCACGGAATTACCGTGTGCAACTGCCAGGGCTATGGCACGCCATCGGTGGCGCAGCACACGATCATGCTGCTGCTCAACCTGGCCACGCGTCTGGCCGATTATCAAAAAGCCGTCGGCGAAGGCCGATGGCAGCGGGCCAAACAGTTCTGTTTGCTGGATTACCCGATTGTCGAACTCGAAGGCAAAACCCTTGGCCTGCTGGGTCATGGCGAATTGGGCGGTGCGGTCGCACGGCTGGCCGAAGCCTTCGGCATGCGCGTTGTGCTGGGGCAAATTCCCGGACGCCCTGCCCGGCCGGACCGCCTGCCACTGAATGAACTGCTACCGCAAGTCGATGCCCTGACCCTGCACTGCCCGCTCAACGAACACACCCGCCACTTCATCGGTGCCCGTGAACTGGCCTCAATGAAGCCCGGCGCGTTCGTGGTCAACACCGCCCGCGGCGGCCTGATCGACGAACAGGCGCTGGCCGACGCCTTGCGCAACGGGCATTTGGGCGGCGCCGCCACTGATGTGCTGAGCGTCGAACCTCCCATCAACGGCAATCCGCTGCTGGCCCAGGATATTCCGCGCCTGATCGTCACCCCGCACAATGCCTGGGGCAGCCGTGAAGCGCGCCAGCGAATCGTCGGTCAAGTGACCGAAAACGCACTGGGATACTTCAGCGGTAAGGCGCTGCGAGTCGTCAGTTGATAAACTGCGGCACTTTTTTCCACGGGAGCAGTTATGGATCCGCGCAGTGAAGTACTGCTTCGTCAGGCCGAGTTATTCCAGGGTTCGGTGCTGTTGGCCGGTTTGCCCGCCGACGACTTGCTGGGCCGTCTGCCCGAGGCTCATGGCTGGTGCTGGCACGCCGGCGATCAGGCCGCGCTGGACGCCCGCTTCGCCGAGCGCAGTCATTTTGGTGTGAATGCGCCGGAGCGCGGGTTCGATACCGCCGTGGTCTTTCTGCCCAAGGCCAAGGACCTGACCGATTACATTCTCAACGCCCTCGCCTCGCGGCTGGCCGGTCGCGAGCTGTACCTGGTCGGCGAGAAAAAAAGCGGCATCGAAGGTGCCGCCAAACAACTCAACCCGTTCGGCAAGCCACGCAAACTCGACAGCGCGCGACACTGCCAGCTCTGGCTGGTCACCGTGGCCAACGCGCCTGAAGCCAGGCCGCTGGAAAGCCTGGCGCAGACCTACGAACTGCCGCTGGCCGAAGGCCCGCTGAAGGTCATCAGCCTGCCGGGGGTATTCAGCCATGGTCGCCTGGATCGCGGCAGCGCGCTGCTGCTGGAACACCTGGACAAACTGCCCAGCGGTCACTTGCTCGATTTCGGTTGCGGCGCTGGGGTCTTGGGCGCGGCAGTAAAACGTCGTTACCCGCACAATCAGGTCACGATGCTGGATGTGGATGCCTTTGCCGCTGCCAGCAGTCGCCTGACCCTGGCTGCCAATGGCCTGGAAGCCGAGGTGATTACCGGTGACGGAATCGATGCCGCCCCGATGGGTTTAAGTGCAATCCTGAGCAATCCGCCGTTCCATGTCGGCGTGCACACCGACTACTTCGCCACCGAAAACTTGCTTCGAAAAGCAGCAAAACATCTGAAAAACGGTGGCGAACTTCGCCTGGTAGCCAATAGCTTCCTGAAGTACCAACCGCTGATCGAAGAGCATCTTGGCGTGTGTGCAATCAAGGCCGAGGGACAGGGTTTCAGAATCTATCGGGCAAAACGCGGCTAAAACCTCTTTGAAAAAGAAGGCTTGCCGAATGAGTTTTGCAAAGGCAGAATCCGCTCCGTCCTAGGGGAGTAGTCTCCCACGAGCGCCACGCTCGTCCGGCATGCGTCAACATACTTGGTCAAAAGACCATGGCGCATGCGACCCAAGCATCCACATCAGATGGATCGCAGGGTTTGACAAGACCTATGACACGCACACCTTACCCGGGGCGGGAAGGCTGTACGTGTCATAGCCGTGTCGACCCGCCCCTTAGGAAAACCCCTGATGCTGGATTCACTACTCGTACCTACCGCAATCGTTGCCTTGGCCGAAATCGGCGACAAGACGCAACTGCTCGCGCTCATTCTCGCTGCCCGTTTCCGCAAGCCCTGGCCGATCATCGCCGGTATCGTCGCCGCGACCCTGGCCAACCACGCGGCCGCCGGTGCAATCGGTGCCTGGGTCGGCAGTTTCTTCTCCGATACGATGCTGCACTGGATCCTCGCCGCGAGCTTCGCCGCGACCGCACTGTGGACCCTGGTGCCGGACAAGATGGATGACGACGAAGCCAGCACCGCCCGCAAGTTCGGGCCGTTCCTGACCACGCTGATCGCGTTCTTCCTGGCGGAAATCGGCGACAAAACGCAAATCGCGACCGTGATGCTGGCCGCGCAATATCCGGAGTTGTGGCTGGTGATCATCGGCACCACGGCCGGCATGCTGATTGCCAACGTACCGGTGGTTCTGGCCGGTAACTTTGCCGCAGACAAATTGCCATTGACCCTGATCCGTCGACTGGCGGCGTCGGCGTTCTTCATCATGGCGATTGTGGCGGTGTATAAGGCGATGCAGAGCAGTGGGTGGGTTTGACGGTTTAGGTCGATAGACCGCGTTATCGTTCATCGCGAGCAAGCTCGCTCCCACATTGGTTTTGTGCTGGACGCCGAACCCTGTGGGAGCGAGCTTGCTCGCGATGGCAGTAGCGGCCTCACCGCATGGAAGTCAGGACTTCCTGGCCTGCTCGTACAAAGGCATGACCTTCGGAATCGCCGCCTGCAGCGCCGCAATACGACTCGCCGATGCCGGGTGAGTGCTCATGAACTCCGGTGGCGCACCTTCCGAGACCTTGCTCATCTTGTTCCACAGGGTGATTGCGGCATTCGGGTTGTAGCCAGCACGGGCCGCCAGTTCCAGGCCGATCAGGTCCGCTTCGTTTTCATTGGCGCGACTGTTGGGCAAGGTCATGCCGTAGTTGGCCACGGTATCGGCCAGGGCCATGGTGTCCTGCCCCAATCCCAACAAGGCACCGGCGCCCTGCTTGGCCATTTCGATGCCGTAAGCCTTGGACATCGCTTCACGACCGTGCTCGCGCAGCGCGTGGGCGATTTCATGGCCCATGATCGCGGCAATTTCATCGTCGGTCAGTTTCAGGGTGTCGATCAGCCCGGTGTAAAAGATGATCTTGCCGCCAGGGCCGCAGTTGGCGTTGAGTTCATCGCTCTTGATCAGGTTGACTTCCCACTTCCACTGAGCCGCGTCCGGACGAAACGTCGGCGCCTGGGCAATCAGCCGGTCGGCAATCACCTGAACCCGCCGGGCTTCATTGCTGGTCTTGTCCAGCACACCTTTGCTGGACGCTTCGCCCACTGTCTTCTGATAGGACTGGGCGTACATCTGGTCGACCTCTTGCGAGGACAACATACTGAACATGTACTGCTTGCGCTCAACGCCTACAGCGCCACCACTGGTGGTGTTGACCGACTGACAACCGGTGAGCAGCAGCGCTGCGCTCAGTGCACTGACAACCAAAATCTTGTTCATCAAAAAAACCCCTGAAAACATGCCGCGTATCCTAGGCGCGGAAATGTATCGGCGCCAGATACAACAAACATAAGACGCACAATTCGGACAAAGCTCTCATCGATGCAGGAAAAAATTCACAATCCGGGGCGAGCCGCAGTCCATCACGCCGCACATTGATTCATTTACGACATCCGGCCCGCAAAAACAGTCATTTCAGCTGCCCGTGCTCATGCCCGCCCGCCACCCTGCCGATACACCTGGGCAGATGTCCTTTCGCGTGCGGAGCCCCCATGAAATTCAAGTCGATCCAGTTTTCCGTGGCGGCCCTCGCCGGCGCCATCGTCCTCAGTGTCGTGGCAGCACTGGTGCTGTACGCGCTGTTTTCCGGCGCCCGGACCCAAGACATGGTCCAGGAACGGACCCAGGCACAGTTCGAACAAGTCATCGAACAACGCCTGACGTCCCTGGCGCAAACCCAGGTCAGCCAGATCCAGCGTGAACTCGAAGCACCGCTGCTGATAGCTGGCGGCCTGGTGCGGGTCAACGCCCTGATCGGCACACCCGGTGCCAATGGCCAGCCCGCCCTGAGCCTCAGCCGCGAGCAACTGATCGGCCTGATCAAGGAAAACGTGGTCAAGAACCCGAAAATCCTCGGCACCTACATCGGTTGGGAAAAAGACGCACTGGACCACAACGATGCGGCCTACGTAGGCACCCAGGTAGTCGGCATCGACGCCAGCAACGGGCGCTTCCTGCCCTGGTGGTTCCGTAACGACGATGGCACCCTGGGCCTGGACAAACTGGTGGACGTCGACGACCAGAAAACCCTGTCCACCGGCGTGCGCGCCAGCGAGTACTACCTGTGCTCGAAAGAAACCAGAAAATCCTGCGTGATCGATCCAGCGCCTTATAAGGTCGGCGACAAAATCGTCATGCTCGCCTCCTTTATTGAACCGATCATGCTCAACGGCGCCTTCCAGGGCATCGTCGGCGCCGACCTGTCAGTCAACTTCATCCAGGAAATGCTCCTGGGTGCCAACCAGAAGCTCTACAGCGGCGCAGGTGAAATGGCCCTGATCGGTGGCAATGGCCGGATCGTTGCCTATACCAAGGACCCGAGCAAATTCGGCGAGAAGGTCAGCGACATCCTCGACGGCAAGCAGATTGCCAACATGGCCAACCTCAAGCGCGGCGAAGTCACCTACACCGTCGACAAGGCCCAGGGCCGGATCGAGTTGTACCTGCCTTTCGGCATCGGCCAGACCGACGCCCGCTGGACCCTGATGCTGCAATTGCCGCTGAATGCAGTAATGGCCGACCTGCAAAAACTTCAGGCCGACCTGAACGCACAGCGAAAATCCGACACCTTCGGCATGGCGATGGTCGGCCTGGTGATTGCCGGTATCGGTTTGCTGGTGATCTGGCTGGTGGGCCACGGCATCGCCCGTCCGCTCAAGCAGATGGTGGCCATGCTCGACGATATTGCACAGGGTGAAGGTGACCTGACCCGGCGCCTGACCAGCGACCGTGCCGATGAACTGGGTTCGATCGCCAAAGGCTTCAACACCTTCCTGGCCAAGTTGCAGGCGATGATCACCCAGGTGGTGACTTCGGTGCAGAGCGTCAGCGATTCGTCGGAACACACCGCCGACATCGCCATCCGCACCAACACCGGTGTACACAAACAAATGGCCGAGATCGATCAAGTGGCCACCGCCGTGCAGGAAATGACCGCCACCGCCCAGGACGTGGCACGCAACGCGACTCAGGCCGCACAGGCCGCCAGCCATGCCGATCAGGCCGCCAGCCAGGGCATGCAGATCGTGCGTGATACGTCGAACTCGATTGGCGCCCTCGCCGTGGAAATCGGCCGGGCCGTCGGTGTGGTGCAAACCCTGGCCAAGGACAGCGAAAACATTAACGCGATCCTCACCGCCATCCGCGGAATCGCCGAGCAGACCAACCTGCTGGCCCTGAACGCGGCCATCGAAGCTGCCCGTGCCGGCGAGCAGGGCCGTGGTTTTGCCGTGGTGGCCGACGAGGTGCGTAACCTGGCGCAGAAAACGCAAAAGGCCACCGAAGAAATCCAGACCATGATCCAGCAATTGCAGCAAGGCACGCGGGATGTGGTGCGGGTCATGGAGGACAGCCAGAACCGCACGGATGAAAGCGTGCAGCACGCGGCCAAGGCTGCCGAAGCGCTGGAAACCATCACTCAGGCGGTGTCGGTGATCAACGATATGAACACCCAGATTGCCAGCGCGGCCGAGGAACAAAGTGCGGTGGCGGACGACATCAACCGCAACGTGATCAACATCGGTCAGGTGGCCAATGAAGTGGCAGGCGGCGCGGATGAGTCGAGTGCGGCCAGTGCGGATCTGACCAAGCTGGCCGAACAGCAGCGGCGGTTGATCAATCAGTTCAGGGTCTGATCCGAAGCCCCCATCGTCGGAGCGCCGCCCAATAACTCAACCCGGAGTCAGACACTCCGGCCCATTGAGCTTCGGATCATTCACCATGTTGGCCAGCACCCGTTCGCGCAACGCGGCAGGTTCACTGGCCAGCAATGCTTGCAAAGCATGCAATGGCGTCTCGGGGTCCAGCCACGCGGCCTGCCCCGCCTCATCAAGAATCAACGGCCGCCGCTGGCTTTTT
>NZ_AKJL01000155.1 GCF_000282355.1 Pseudomonas sp. GM49 | reverse complement strand
CGCTGCCGCGAAGCCTGCCGCCAAACCGCCAGTCTCCGCGCCGGCCACTCCAGTGGGAAGAGAATAATGGGCGGTGTAAAAGCATCCCGAAACGGCTGGATAGTCTGGCTGACGTTTGCCGTCGGCCTGCTGCTGAGCGTTTCACCATTGCCGCAATTCATGGAAATCCTGCGCCCGCTGTGGCTTGCCCTGTTGCTGGCGTTCTGGGCGTTGAACCTGCCGCAGACCGTCGGGATGGTGACGGCGTTCTGTCTGGGGCTGGCTGAAGACGTGCTCTACGGTACCTTGCTGGGTCAGAATGCCTTGATCCTGACCCTCATCACCTATCTGGTACTGGCACTGCAGCAACGACTGCGGATGTTCCCGATGTGGCAGCAGAGCCTGGTGATCCTGGTGATCTTCGGCCTCGCCCAGCTTGTACAGCTCTGGCTCAGTGCCCTGACCGGCAATCGACAGCCAACCCTGGCGCTGGTGCTGCCGGCATTGGTCAGTGCGTTGCTCTGGCCCTGGATCAGTTTCGGTTTGCGCGGGTTGCGTCGGCGCTACAAAATCAATTGATTCGGTCAGGCATTTGCCCGCACCTGGACAGGGAGATGTCTTGATGAAACAGCTTTATCTTGCCTCTGGTTCACCGCGTCGACGTGAATTGCTCACGCAGATCGGCGTACCGTTCTGCGCCGTCAGTGCGGACATCGATGAAACCCCTTTAGCTCAAGAGTCCCCATCGGCCTATGTCGAGCGTCTGGCGCGCGGCAAGGCCGAGGCCGGGCGCGGCGATGTCGTATCCGATGGCCCGTTCTGTGTGCTCGGCGCTGATACCGCCGTGGTATTCGACGGAAAAATTCTCGGCAAACCGGTTGATCAAGCGGATGCGTGCGCCATGCTGATGATGTTGTCGGGATGTGAACATGAGGTCCTGACCGCAATTGCCGTGCTCGATGGCGAGCGTTGCGAGTCCCGGGTTGTCGCCAGTCGGGTGCGATTTCGTGATATCAGTCGCGATGAAGCCGCGGCCTACTGGGCCAGCGGCGAACCCCAGGACAAGGCGGGCGGTTATGGCATTCAAGGACTGGGTGCGGTGTTTGTCGCCGGGCTCGATGGAAGTTATTCAGCGGTGGTCGGACTACCGCTTTGCGAAACCGCGGAACTGCTCGGCCATTTCGGCATACCCTGTTGGCAACCCCGGAGCGCGCTTTAAGCGTCTTCCTGAACAGATGCGGCCATTATCGTGAACATGCCTGAACGAGACCCTGCCATGAGTGAAGAGATCCTGATCAACATCACGCCGATGGAGTCGCGCGTGGCGGTGGTCGAAAACGGTGTCCTGCAAGAGGTCCATGTCGAGCGCACACAAAAGCGCGGGATCGTCGGCAACATCTATAAAGGCAAAGTCGTGCGGGTATTACCGGGGATGCAGGCGGCATTCGTCGACATAGGCCTGGATCGCGCCGCGTTCATTCATGCGTCGGAAATTTCCTTGCGCGAAGGCCCGGCGGTCGAGAGCATCAGTGCGCTGGTGCATGAAGGCCAGAGCCTGGTGGTGCAAGTGACCAAGGACCCGATCGGCTCCAAGGGCGCGCGCCTGACCACCCAGTTGTCGATCCCTTCGCGTTATCTGGTGTACATGCCACGCACGGCCCATGTCGGCATTTCCCTGAAGATCGAAGACGAGGCCGAGCGTGAGCGCCTCAAGCAAGTAGTCACCGATTGCGTGGCCAAGGAAGGTATCAAGGAGGCCGGCGGTTTCATCCTGCGTACGGCAGCCGAAGGCGCCGGCGCCGATGAAATCCTCATGGACATCCGCTACCTGCGAAGGCTCTGGGATCAGATCAGCGCTCAGATCAAAACCATCAGCGCGCCCAGCGTGATCTACGAAGACCTTGGATTGGCGCTGCGCACCCTGCGTGACCTGGTGAGCCCGAAGATCGAGAAGATCCGCATCGACTCCCGGGAAACCTTCCAGAAAACCACGCAATTCGTCGCCGAATTGATGCCCGAGATTGCCGACCGCCTGGAACATTACCCGGGCGAACGGCCGATTTTCGACCTGTATGGCGTCGAAGACGAAATCCAGAAGGCCCTCGAACGCAAGGTCCCGCTCAAGTCCGGCGGTTATCTGGTGGTCGACCCGGCGGAAGCCATGAGCACCATCGACGTCAACACCGGGGCGTTCGTCGGCCATCGCAACCTCGAAGAAACCATCTTCAAGACCAACCTCGAAGCCGCGACGGCCATCGCCCGCCAATTGCGCCTGCGTAACCTCGGTGGAATCATCATCATCGACTTCATCGACATGGAAGATGAAGAACACCAGCGCCAGGTGCTGCGCACGCTCGAAAAGCAACTGGAGCGCGATCACGCCAAGACCAACATCATCGGTATCACCGAACTGGGCCTGGTGCAGATGACCCGCAAGCGCACCCGCGAAAGCCTTGAGCAAGTGTTGTGCGAGCCGTGCAATGCCTGTCAGGGACGCGGCAAGCTCAAGACCCCGGAAACCGTTTGCTACGAAATCTTCCGTGAAATCCTGCGTGAGGCGCGCGCGTATCAGGCGGAAGGCTATCGTGTATTGGCAAACCAGAAAGTGGTGGACCGCCTGCTTGACGAAGAGTCGGGCAATGTCGCCGAGCTGGAAGGGTTTATCGGGCGCACCATCCGCTTTCAGGTCGAAACCATGTATTCCCAGGAACAATACGACGTGGTGCTGCTCTGAAGCGTATCGTTTTGATTGTTCGAGAATGGCTGGCCTCAGCTTTTTGCAAATTTTTTGCCATGGGGGCCATCTGACATGGACCGTCTGACACGCATTTTGGCCGCACTGATCCGCTGGGGTCTGGGCCTGTGCGCGTTGGTTTTGGTGTTGATGGCGCTTTACGTCAGCCTTGGCCGGGAGCTGACGCCGCTGGTGGCCGAGTACCGTACCGAGGTTGAAACCAAAGCCGGCGATGCCTTGGGCATGCCATTGCGGATTGGCGAGCTCGAAGGCAACTGGGGTGGATTTGCCCCCATATTGATGGCTCACGACGTGACGGTCGGCGAGGGCGCCAATGCCTTGCATCTGGATCAGGTGCGCGCGGTGCCGGACCTTTGGGCCAGCCTGCTGGCACGTCAGGTACGCATCGCGCATCTGGAAGTCAGCGGCCTGAAGATCAGCGTCAAGGAGGGTGACGACGGTCAATGGGCTCTGGAAGGTTTGCCAGTGCAGCAGGATCAACCCACCGATCCGGAACAGTTGCTCAATCGTATGCAAATGATCCAGCAGCTGTCGGTACTCGACAGCCAGGTGACCTTGCAGCCGTTTGCAAAGTCGCCGCTGACGCTGACTTATGTCGGTCTGAATCTGAAAACCGGGGCGTCGCGGCAGCGGCTCGACGCGCGGCTGACCCTGCCTGACGGGCAACCAGTAGCCATGAGCCTGCGTACCCGCATTAGTGCCAGCCAATGGCAGGACGGTGAAGCCGAAGTCTATCTAAGCCTGCCGCAAAGCGACTGGTCGAAGTGGTTGCCCGAGCGCGTAAGCCAGCAATGGAATTTCTCCGAGATCAAGGCCGGCGGCGAGCTGTGGGCGAGCTGGGGCAAAGGCACCTTGCAAAGCGCGGCAGTGCGCTTGAATGCGCCACGACTCAAGGGCGCCTACGTCGATCGCCAGCCGATTCAGATCAACAACCTGGCGCTCAATGGTTACTTCCAGCACAGTGCCGAAGGCATGCTGGTGACCCTGGATTCCCTGGCGATGAATCTCGGCGACGCCCGCTGGGAAACGCATTTGCAGCTCAAGCAAAACGCAGCCACCAACAAGACCGAAGAACTTTGGCATCTGCAGGCCGACCGCGTCGACCTGACCCCGCTCACGCCGCTGCTCAATGCCCTTGCGCCGTTGCCGCAAGGCTTTGCCACCGTTGTCGAGCGGCTCAAGGTGACGGGCGGACTGCGCAATGTATTGATCGACGTGCGGCCCAATGCCACCGACGACAGCAAGTTCAGCTTTGCCGCCAATCTCGATCGGGTCGGCTTCGACGCCTATCACGGTGCGCCGGCGGCCCGAAACGTCAGCGGCAGCATCAGCGGTGACCTGGGGCACGGTGAACTGCGCATGGACAGCAAGGATTTCATGCTGCACCTGGACCCGATTTTCGCCAAGCCATGGCAGTACATTCAGGCCAATGCGCGGCTGACCTGGAAACTCGATAAAGAAGGCTTCACCCTGATCGCGCCGTACCTGAAGGTGCTGGGCGAGGAAGGCAAGATTGCCGGCGACTTCCTGATTCGCCTGCACTTCGATCACACCCAGGAAGACTACATGGACCTGCGGGTTGGCCTGGTGGACGGTGACGGTCGCTACACCGCCAAGTACCTGCCGGCAGTCCTCAGCCCGGCGCTGGATGAATGGCTGCGCACCGCGATTCTCAAGGGCGCGGTGGATCAAGGCTTCTTCCAGTATCAAGGGTCGCTCAGCCACGGTGCCGCGGACGTCGATCGCAGCATCAGCCTGTTCTTCAAGGTCCACGATGCCGAACTGGCCTTCCAGCCTGGCTGGCCCCATGTCAGCAAGGTCAGCGGTGATGTGTTTGTCGAGGACAGCGGTGTGCGGATTCTGGCCAGCAAGGGCCAGTTGCTCGACACTCAGGTCAGCGATATCTACGTCAACATTCCCCATGTGCCTGCGGGGCAGAACATTCATTTGTTCCTCGATGGCGGATTTGCCGGTGGTTTGGGCGATGGCCTGAAAATCCTTCAGGAAGCACCGATCGGCACCGCGGCTACCTTCGCCGGCTGGGAAGGCGAGGGTGACTTGCAAGGCAAGTTGAAACTGGATATCCCGTTGGCAAAAGACGAGGAGCCGAAAATCCTCGTCGACTTCAAGACCGCCAAGGCGCGCTTGAAGGTGGCTGAGCCTGTGCTGGAGTTGACTCAGCTCAAAGGTGATTTCCGTTTCGACAGTGCCAAAGGCCTGAGCGGGCAGAACATCAGTGCACGGGCATTCGACAAGCCGGTTACCGCGCAGATTTTTGCCGATGGCAGTGCAGGCAAACTCAATACCCGGGTCAGCGCGTCGGGCCAGGTCGAGGTCAAGAAACTGACCGACTGGCTGAAGGTGACCCAGCCTCTGCCGGTGAGTGGCGTGATCCCCTATCAACTGCAACTGACCCTGAACGGCGCCGACAGCCAATTGACGGTCAATTCCAACCTCAAGGGCGTGGCCGTCGATTTACCTGCACCGTTCGGCATGACCGCCGAGACCGGGCGCGACACGACGTTCCGCATGACCTTGCAGGGCGACGAGCGGCGCTATTGGGCCAATTACGGGGACCTGGCGAGTTTCACGTTTGCGGCCCCGGCCAGCAATTTCGCCGACGGTCGCGGGGACTTGTTCCTTGGTGGCGGCGAGGCCGTATTGCCTGGCACCAAAGGCCTGCGGGTACGGGGCGTACTGTCGGAGCTGGACGTTGGCCCGTGGAAGGATCTGGTGGATAAATACGCCGGGCAGGACCCCGGAGGCAGCGCCAGGCAGTTGCTCAGCGGCGCGGATTTCAAGGTGGGCAAGCTCAGCGGTATCGGCACCACGCTCGATCAGGCCTCGATCCAGCTGGCGCGCAACCCTTCCGCCTGGGCGCTGCAACTCGACAGCCAGCAGATCAAGGGCAACGCCAATCTTCCCGATGCAAAAGGGGCACCGATCACAATCAATCTGCAAACCGTGCGCCTGCCCGCACCGGACCCGGCCGTTCTGGCCGATGAAAATTCACCGGATCCGCTGGCCTCGGTGGACCCGACGAAAATCCCCGCGATGGACATCACCATCAATCAGCTATTCCAGGGCCAGGATCTGGTGGGTGGCTGGTCGCTGAAGATTCGTCCGACGGCCAAGGGCATCGTGTTCAACTCGCTGGACCTGGGCCTCAAGGGCATTCTGTTGGTGGGCAGCGGTGGTTGGGAGGGCGTGCCCGGCGCCAGCACAAGTTGGTACAAGGGGCGCGTCAGCGGCAAGAACCTCGCCGATGTGCTCAAGAACTGGGGGTATGCACCGAGCGTCACCAGCAAGGACTTTTACATGGATGTCGATGGTCGCTGGCCCGGCTCGCCGGCCTGGGTGGCGACCAAACGTTTCTCCGGCTCGCTCGATGCAACGCTCAATCAGGGCCAGTTCGTCGAGGTCGAAGGCAGTGCCCAGGCGCTACGGGTATTTGGTTTGCTCAACTTCAATTCCATCGGCCGGCGCCTGCGCCTGGACTTCTCCGACCTGTTCGGCAAAGGCCTGAGCTATGACCGGGTCAAGGGACTGTTGGTTGGGACGAACGGAGTGTATGTCACCCGTGAACCGATCCGGCTGACGGGCCCTTCGAGCACCATTGAACTCGACGGCACCTTGAACCTGGTCGCCGATCAGATCGATGCGAAACTGTTGGTGACCTTGCCGGTGACCAATAACTTGCCGATTGCCGCGCTGATCGTCGGTGCACCGGCGGTCGGCGGGGCGCTGTTCCTGATCGACAAGCTGATCGGTGACCGTGTCGCCCGTTTCGCCAGTGTGAAGTACACCGTTCAGGGGCCATGGAAAGAACCGAAAATCACCTTCGACAAGGCATTTTGAAAAGCCATCCTTCGGGCCTATGGAGTAGCATGACCATAGCGGCTCGCCCCCCTGTAGGAGCGAGCTTGCTCGCGATGAGTTTGAATGCGACGCGTTTTTTCAGACAGCCTGCGTCATCGTTCACGTCCATCGCGAGCAAGCTCGCTCCTACA
>NZ_AKJL01000154.1 GCF_000282355.1 Pseudomonas sp. GM49 | reverse complement strand
CGGCGCAAGCTGCCGGTGAAGTTGTTCTGCCGCCGGCCGAGGTCTGCGCGCACACCGAGCGGCAGTTCAATGATCCTGGGCGGCCGTTGGAGGATGGGGAGTTGAGTGATCCGGATGCCATGCAATTGGCGTGGGCGGCGTTGTTGCGAATGCTGGATCGAGTGGCGCCTGGGTATCGGGACTGATCGAAGTTTTCGGTTGTTCAGGCGGGCCTCTTCGCGGGCAAGCCCGCTCCCACAGGGGATTTGCGTCGTACGCAAAATCTGCGACCAACAGAAAACCCTGTGGGAGCGAGCTTGCTCGCGATGGGCGCGCCACGGTCTATCAGACGGGCAACTGACTGGAGAAATGGCTCGCTCTTGCTGTACAGTCGTTCAGCCCGCCGCTAACCCGCGCAGGCCTAAACGATTGAACCAAGGAGCGTGTCGCCCATGAACCAGGAAGCCCGTTTTTCCCGTATGGAACCGGAGTTGCGCAAAGCCAACCTGATCGAGGCGACGCTGGTGTGCCTCAAGCGTCACGGCTTCCAGGGCGCGTCGATCCGCAAGATATCCGCCGAGGCCGGGGTCTCGGTGGGGTTGATCAGCCATCACTATTCCGGCAAGGATGAACTGGTGGCCGAGGCCTACATGGCAATCACCGGGCGGGTCATGACCCTGCTGCGCGATGCCATGGAGCAAGCCGCACCGAATGCCCGGGAGCGTTTGTCAGCGTTTTTCCGCGGTTCGTTTTCCGCCGAATTGCTCGATCCGCAACTGATCGATGCGTGGCTGGCGTTCTGGGGCGCGGTGAAAACCGCCGAGGCCATCAACCAGGCCCACGATCATTCCTATGGCGAGTATCGCGGCATCTTGCGCAAGGTGCTGGCGGAACTGGCCCAGGAGGAGGGCTGGGAAAACTTCGACGCCGACCTCGCCGCCATCAGTCTCAGCGCCTTGCTCGATGGCTTGTGGCTGGAGTCCGGACTAAACCCCGGCACCTTCACACCGGAGCAGGGCATCCAGATTTGCGAAGCCTGGGTCGACGGTTTGCAGGCCGGCGGACGCCAGCGCTTTTGCGTACAGACGAGCGACTGTTGATCAGTCGTTCAGCACTGGATACTCTCTGGCGCCGATGCAGGAAAACACTCTAATAAGAAACTGGCCTTCGGGCCTGAGCCGGACACCAAGCGATGACTCCTCGGGTATTGATCGTCGATGACGATCCGCTGATTCGCGATCTGCTGCACGCCTACCTGTCCCAGGAAGGCTACGACGTCCATTGCGCCGCCACGGCGGAACTGGCGGAAACCTTTCTGGCCAGCCAGACCGTAGACCTGGTAATGCTCGACATCCGCCTGCCGGGCAAGGACGGCCTGACCCTGACCCGCGAGCTGCGGGTGCGCTCGGAAGTCGGGATCATCCTGATCACCGGGCGCAATGATGAAATCGACCGCATCGTCGGCCTCGAATGCGGCGCCGATGACTACGTGATCAAACCCCTCAATCCAAGGGAACTGGTGTCCCGGGCGAAAAACCTGATTCGCCGGGTACGTCATGCGCAAACGCCACAGCCGGCCGTTGCGGTGGCCAAACCGGTCAAGCAGTTCGCCGACTGGGCGCTGGACACCGACCGCCGTCGCCTGATCGATCCGTCCGGCAATGAAACCCTGCTGACCCACGGCGAGTACCAGTTGCTCAGCGTGTTCCTGCGCAACAGCGGCCACACCCTCAGCCGCGACCAGTTGATGGACCAGATCCGCAACCGCGAATGGGTGCCCAACGACCGTTCCATCGACGTGTTGGTCGGGCGTCTGCGTCGCAAGTTGCACGACGATCCGGCCGAACCCCAGCTGATCATCACCATTCACGGTGCCGGTTACCTGTTTACCGCCGGCGTGGCGGCCTGAACCTGATGGCGCGATGGCTTTGCCTGCTGGCGATGCTGGTGGCCGGCCATGCCGTCGCGGCGGACAAGGTTCGTTATTGCGATTACCCGGTGTACCCGCCGATCTCCTGGAGCGATGGCAAACAGGTGCGCGGCCTGGCACCGAGCGTGGTGAAAAACCTGTTCGGCCAGTTGGGTTACGAGGTCGAGATTGTCGTGCTGGGCAACTGGAAACGCTGCCTGCTGGACGCCGCCGAAGGCCGGGTCGACGTGGTGCTGGCCTACAGCACTGCGCAACGCGAGCAAAGCATGCTGTTCTCGACGGTGCCGGTACTGCGTGAAGAAGTGGCGTTGTTCATCAACCGCCAGCATCCGGTGAAATTCGAACAACTGGACGACCTGGCCCGTTACCGTGGCGGTCTGTTGTTCGGCGAGAGCTACGGTGTGGAGTTCGATCGCATGGTCGCACGCAACAACAATATCGAATGGGTCTCCGACAGCCACCAGAACTTCGGCAAGCTGATTCGCGGGCGCATCGACTTCATCACCCAGGAGCGGCGTACCGGCCAGTTGTACGTGGAAAACCTGCCCGGCGGCCATGACATCGTTGCCTTGCCCAAGGCATTGAACGTGGATTATTTGCGGGTCGCCGTGTCACGGCGCTCGCCATTGGCCAATCGCATGCCCGAGATCGATGCGCAGTTGCAACGCATGGTCGACGCCGGTGACATCGAGCGCTGGCTCAACGAGAGCGAAGTAACCTACCGCGACATGATCCACCTGCCGGCGGATGCGCAATGATTCGCGCGCGTCCTGGTGGACTGCTGCGACGCCTGTTGCTGTTCATTCTGCTGTTCAGCCTGTGCTTCACCGTGCTGGCCAGCAGCGTGCAACTGTACATCGAGTATCGACGGGAAATGCGCGACATCGACTCGCGCATGGAACTCATCCGCGCCGGTTATCTGGCCAGCCTGGAACGCAGCCTGTGGGACTTGAACCAGGAACAGCTGAACGTGCAGTTGCGCGGGCTGGTGGACTTCTCCGACGTCGCGCGGGTGCATTTGACCAGCGCCGATTTCGACCTGATACAGGGCAATCCGGATCCCACGGGACCGCTGCGTATCGAGCGTTTTGCCCTGGACTATCAGCCGCCGTCCGGCCCGTTGCGCAACCTGGGCGAACTGGAGGTCAGTACCGATCTGGGAGCGGTGTACCAACGTCTCTACGCCACCGGGTTGACCAGCCTGTTGTGGATGGCGGTGTTTCTATGCGGTCTGGCCGTTGCCTTGTCGGGCTTGTTTTATCGACTGGTGACCCGGCACCTGAAAGTCATGGCCGAGTTTGCCCGGCGCATCGCCGCCGGTGAATGGCACGAACCCCTGCACCTGGACAAGCGTCGCGGCAGCGACGAAATCGACACCGTGGCCCACGCACTGGACGACATGCGCCGGGCGATCCTGTGGGATATCGAGCGCCGGGAAACCGATCGCCTGGCCTTGCAGGACAACCGTGACGAGCTGCTGAAAATGGTCGAGCGCCGTACCGCCAGCCTGATGCGTGCCAAAGACGATGCGGAAGCGGCCAACCTCGCCAAGTCGAGGTTTCTGGCGACCATGAGCCACGAACTGCGCACACCCCTCAATGGCATCCTCGGTATGGCCGAATTGCTGCGCGGTGCGCGTCTGGATGCCCAGGACGGCAAACGCCTGGATGCCTTGCACAAGGCCGGCGAAGGCTTGCTGACGATCCTCAATGAAGTGCTGTACTTCGCCAAGCTGGAGGAGGGCGTCAGCCATCCCGAACCGGTGGATTTCTCGCTGCGCCAGTTGCTTGATGAAGTGCTGACACTGTTGGAACCGCGAGCGCTGAACAACGACACGATCCTGAGTTGCCGGGTCGATCAGCGAATTGCCGAACATCACCACGGCGCCGAGCAGTTCCTGCGCCAGGTGCTGAGCAACCTGCTGGCCAACGCGATCAAGTTCACCGAAGGCGGCGAAGTCAGCGTAGAGGTGGCACTTCTCAGCGAAACGGGCGAACAGACCGGGCAGCGGCTGCGGGTCAGCGTCACTGACGACGGCATCGGTATTGCCCCGGCGATGCAGGCGAAGATTTTCGAGCGTTTCACCCAGGCCAGTGAAGAAGTGGCCCAGCGTTTTGGCGGTACGGGGTTGGGGTTGGCGATCTGCAAACATCTGGTGGAGCAGATGGGCGGCTGCATCGGCGTGGACAGCGAAGTGGGGCGCGGCAGTTGCTTCTGGTTCGAGCTGTCCTTGCAGCCGGCCAGCACTGCGGTTGAAGTCGCGCCGGTGCGGGCAGCGGGACCGGCACTGAACATCCTGGTGGTCGAAGACGTGGCGCTCAACCGCGAAGTGGCCAAGGGTTTGCTGCAACGGGACGGTCACCGGGTATGGCTGGCCGAAGAGGCGGAGCAGGCGCTGGAACTCTGCGCGGCGAAGGCTTTCGATCTGTTGTTGCTGGACGTGCATCTACCGGGCATCAGCGGCGTCGAGTTGTGCCGACAGATCCGCAACATCGATGGGCCGAATCGCCACACCCGCATCTTCGCCCTGACCGCCAGCGTGCAGCCGGCGCTGGTGCGCGGTTATCTGGAGGCCGGCATGGACGGTGTCCTGGCCAAGCCCTTGAAGCTGGAAAATCTGCGCCAGGTGCTGGAAGGGCATGCGCCCGTCGCCGAGTCGCTTCTGAGCGATGAGACAATGGACTGGCCGCTGTTGCAGACCCATCGCAACCTGCTCGGCGAGCAAAAGGTCCAGAGTCTGCTGGCAGTGCTGCGCGACTCGATTCTCCAGCACCGCGATGCGTTGAATGAAGCCATTGCCGCCGACGACTGCACCGAGGTCGCGCAACTGGCGCACCGATTGGCCGGTAGCTGCGATTCGCTGGGTTTTCGCTCACTGGCCACGACGCTCAGGTCTCTGGAGACGTTGGCCCTGGGCAACGATGAATCGGCGATCCGCCACATGAACCCCGCACTGGATGAGCAATTGCAACACTCGCTGCAGACCCTCAAAGGCCTGTTGCAGAGCTGACGTACAAGTTTGTTACGACTTTGTACAACTTCGATCCTTACGGTCAACGCGAACTTACATGGCTTTCCAATAATCGACGCAACCGCCGCAGCGCGGTCTTCGAAGCTTATTGGAGATAATAATAATGAATTGCCGTAAAGCTGATCCCTCCCTGCGCCGTGACGTCCTGTCGCGCGCTGCTCACCTCATCGACTGCTGAGGTGTCGACATGAACGAAAACACTGATCGCAGCACCCATCAAAAAGGCATCCAGCTGACCCGTGCCCTCAAGAGCCGGCACATTTTCATGTTGTCCCTGGGCGGAGTCATCGGCACCGGGTTGTTCATGGGCTCCGGCGTGACCATCAATCAGGGCGGCCCGGTGGGGGCGATCCTGGCTTACCTGGTCGCGGGTTTCCTGATGTACCTGGTGATGGTCTGCCTGGGTGAACTGTCGGTGCAGATGCCGGTGTCCGGTTCGTTCCAGACCCACGCCACCAAATACATCGGCCCGGCCACCGGGTTCATGATCGGCTGGGTCTACTGGATGAGCTGGGCCACCACCGTCGGTTTGGAATTCACTGCGGCCGGTATGCTGATGACCCGTTGGTTCCCGACGGTGCCGATCTGGTACTGGTCGGCGCTGTTCGTGGTGGTGCTGTTCGGCATCAACGCCATGGCCACCCGCGCTTTCGGTGAAGCGGAATACTGGTTTTCGGGGATCAAGGTTGCGGCGATTCTCGGTTTCATCGTGGTCGGCGTGCTGGTGATCTTCGGCGTGATGCCCCTGAGCAGCGGCGCACCGGCACCGATGGCGACCAACCTGATCGGTGATTCGCTGTTCCCCAATGGCCTGTCAGCGGTGTTCGCGGTGATGATGACCGTGGTCTACGCGTTCCAGGGTTGCGAGATCATGGGCGTGGCCGCCGGTGAAACCGATCAGCCGGAAAAAAGCATTCCCCGCGCCGTACGCAACGTGGTGTTTCGCGTGCTGATTTTCTATGTGCTGGCGATTGTCGTGCTGTCGGCCATCGTGCCTTGGCAGCAGGCAGGCTTGATGGAAAGCCCGTTCGTGCAGGTGTTCGACATGGTTGGCATTCCCTACGCCGCCGACCTGATGAACTTCGTGATCCTCACCGCGATCCTGTCGGTGGGCAACTCCGGCCTGTATGCCTCGACGCGCATTCTGTGGGCAATGTCGAAAACCGGCATGGCGCCGAAAAGTCTTTCGCCATTGAGCAAGCGTGGCGTGCCGTTGCGTGCCTTGAGCATCACCTTGTGCTTCGCGCTGGTGTCGCTGATGACCAGTTTCGTCGCCGCCGACACCTTGTTCATGGTGCTGATGGCAGTGAGCGGCATGTCCGGCACCGTGACCTGGATCGTCATCGCACTGGCGCAGTACAAGTTCCGCAAGGCCTGGCTGCGTGACGGCGGCAAACTCAGCGACCTGAAATACCGCGCGCCGTGGTTCCCGGTATTGCCGCTGATGTGCATCACGCTGTGCTGCTCGCTATTCGTGTTCCTGGCCCTGGATGAAACCCAGCGTCCGTCGCTGTATTGGGGCTTTGGCTTCATTGCACTGTGCTATGGCGCTTACTTCCTGATTCATCGCAAGCGTCAGGGCGTGCTGGCACCGAGCTTGCCGACTGTTTAATTCCTTCAATCCAACACATTCCCTGTGGGAGCGAGCTTGCTCGCGATGGCGGCATCAGGTTCAACATCACTGTTGACTGATCCACCGCAATCGCGAGCAAGCTCGCTCCCACAGTGGTTTGTGGCGATCGGTAAATCGACGACCTACCAGCTGTCAGCAGTTGTTCGAAGTTGTAACAGCGCCAATGGCATAAGCGCTTTCATCCAGAAATAATTCAATAAAACCAATGTGTTATCTGATTTTAGAGCTTGTTACAGCCCATTTCCCCGCAGATTGCCGCCTTACTGAACACTCGTTTAGTATGGCCTCAAGTCGCATCACCTCAGACCAATCACAATAATTCGAGGATTCCCATGACCACTCAATCGTCGCTGCTTAGCCAGGTCGAAGCAGGCGTTGCCTGGATCACCCTCAATCGCACTGCCCAGCGCAATGCGCTGGACATTCCGACGCTGAAAAACCTGCACACCCTGCTCGACGGTTTCAATGCCGATCCGGCGGTGCGCGTGGTGGTTCTGACGGGCAGTGGCCGCAGCTTCTGCGCTGGCGCCGACCTCGATGAATGGGCCGATGCCGAAGCCCGGGGCGCGCTGGAAACCTATGGCTGGACCGAAACCGCCCACGCCCTGATGACGCGCCTGCACAGTCTGGAAAAACCGACCATCGCCGCCATCAATGGCACCGCCGTCGGCGCCGGGATGGACCTGACCCTGTGCTGCGACCTGCGCATCGCCGGGCAATCGGCGCGCTTCAAGGCCGGCTACACCAGCATGGCGTACTCGCCGGATGCCGGCGCCAGTTGGCACCTGCCACGCCTGATCGGCAGCGAGCAGGCCAAGCGCCTGCTGTTCCTCGATGAGCTGTGGGGTGCTGACCGCGCCCTCGACGCCGGCCTGGTCGGCGATGTCTGTGCCGACGATCAGTTGCTGACGGTCACCAGCGAACTGGCCACACGCCTGGCCGCCGGGCCGACGTTCGCCTTCGCCCAGACCAAAAAACTCATGCGCGAAGGCGCCGATCGCAGCCTGGCGGAACAACTGCAAGCCGAACTCGCCGCGGGCCTGCTCTGCGGTCGCAGCGAAGACGGCAACGAAGCCCTGCGCGCCGCTATGGAAAAACGTCCGGCACGTTTCGTCGGCCGTTGATTCCCACACTTCTTTCAGTACACGAACAACAGGTAGCAGCATGAATTTCCAACTGACCCAAGAACAAGAAATGTTGGTGGACTCGGTACGCAGCTTCGTCGAGAAGGAACTGCTGCCCTATGAAGAGCAAGTCGACCGCGCCGACGAGGTCTCCCCGGAACTGGCGGCGCAGATTCGCGGCAAGGCGATTGCAGCCGGCTTCTACGCCTTCAACATGCCCGAAGAAGTGGGCGGCGGTGGCCTGGACTACCTGTCCCAGGCGCTGATCGAACGTGAGCTGTCAAAGGTGTCCTGGGCACTGCACGTGTTTGTCGCGCGGCCGTCGAAAATCCTCATGGCCTGCACTGGCGACCAGATCAACGACTACCTGTTGCCGTGCATCCAGGGCGAGAAAATCGACTGCTTCGCCCTGACCGAGCCGGGTGCCGGTTCCGATGCCAATGCGATCAAGACCCGCGCCGTGCGTGAAGGCGACGACTTCATTCTCAATGGCAGCAAGCATTTCATCAGCCACGCCGGGCATGCCGATTTCGCCATTGTCTTTGCCGTGACCGACACCTATGAACACAACGGCAAAAAGCGTAACGCCGTGACCTCGTTCCTGGTCGACCGCAACACCCCGGGCATGACCATTCGCCGTGGACCGAAGTGCGTGAGCAACCGTGGTTACCATACCTTCGAAATGTTCTTCGACGACTGCCGTGTGCCGGCCAGCAAAGTGCTGGGCGAAGTCGGCAAGGGTTGGGATGTGGCCAACGCCTGGCTGACGGCAGGGCGGGTGATGGTCGCGGCCAACTGCGTCGGTCAGGCCCAGCGCGCACTGGACGTGTCGTTGCAATGGGCGGCGGACCGCAAGCAATTCGGCCAGCCCATCGGCACCTACCAGGGCGTGTCGTTCAAATTGGCCGACATGGCCACGCAAATCCGCGCCGCCGAACTGCTGACCTTGCACACCGCCTGGAAAATGGACCAGGGCACCATGACCGATGGCGAGGCCGGCATGGCCAAGCTGTTCGCCAGTGAAGTGCTCGGCCGTACCGCCGATGAAGCGGTACAGATTTTCGGCGGCATGGGCCTGATGGACGAAGGTCCGGTGGAGCGCATCTGGCGTAACGCGCGGATCGAGCGGATCTGGGAAGGCACTTCGGAAATCCAGCGCCACATCATTTCCCGCGAGCTGCTGCGGCCGTTGCTGCGCTGATCGGACCGGAGAACAACCATGTCCCAGAAGATTCGTGACAACCTCAAACGCATGCTTGCACCGCAACACGTCGCGTTTGTCGGTGGCCGCAGCATGGCGCGCGCCCTCAAGCGCTGTGCCGAAGGTGGCTACCAAGGGCAAATGTGGCTGGTCAATCCACAGCACGACAGCCTTGAAGGTGTGCCGTGCGTGCGCAGCGTTGCCGAGCTGCCTTGCGGCCCGGACGCCGTGTTCATCGCCACCAACCGCGAGCTGACGCTGACCTGCGTGGGCGAACTGGCCGCCATCGGTGCCGGCGGGGCAATCTGCTACGCCTCGGGTTTCGCCGAAACCGGCGCCGAAGGCCAGGCCCTGCAACAGCAATTGCTCCAGGCGGCAGGCGACATGGCGTTGCTCGGCCCCAACTGCTACGGCCTGCTCGACTACCTGCACAGCTCCGCGCTGTGGCCGGTGGCCCACGGTGGCAAAGCGGTGGAGAAGGGCGTGGCGGTGCTGACCCAGAGCGGCAACTTCGCCTACAACCTGTCCATGAGCGACCGCTCGCTGCCGGTGGCCTACATGGCTTCGGTCGGCAATCAGGCGCAACTGGGCGTCGCCGAATTGATGGACGTGCTGCTCGACGAGCCGCGGGTCACCGCCATCGGCTTGCACCTGGAAGGGCTGAAAAACGTCCCGGGTTTCGCCCGGGCCGCGCACAAGGCGCTGGAGAAGGGCATCCCGATCATTGCTCTGAAAACCGGCGTGTCGCAGATCGGCGCCGAACTGGCCTTGAGTCACACCAGTTCGCTGTCCGGTTCCGATGCGCTGTACGACGCGTTGTTCGACCGTCTCGGGGTGATCCGCGTCAGCGGCCCGGTGAGTTTTGTCGAAACCCTGAAGGCCGCCGCCTGCGGCAACCTGCCGGCAGGCATTAGCCTGATCGCGCTGGCCTGTTCCGGCGGCGACGCAGGGCTGATTGCCGACTACGCCGAACGCAACGACCTGGGCCTGCCGAAGCTCGATCAAGGACAGGTCGGCGAACTCGCACAGGTGCTGCCGAGTTACGCCAACCTGGTCAATCCGCTGGACTTCACCACGGCCATCTGGGGCGATGGTGAAGCCTTGAACCGCATGCTCGACAGCGCCCTGCGCACCGAAGCCGACGCGGCGATGCTGGTACTCGACTACCCGTCGGAGTTCACCGGCGAGCGCAAGGAATGTGACCTGCTGCTGGAGCTGTACTGCGCGGCACTGCAACGTCACGGCAAGACCGGTTTTGTCACCTCGGCCTTCCCCGAGTTGCTGCCGGCCCATGCCCGTGAACGTCTGCACGCACAAGGCGTCGCGGCTTTGCAGGGCGTTGAAGACGGATTGGCCGCGTGGGGCCGCATCGCCGGTTATCAGCGCAATCGCCAGGCTTTGTTGGCGCTGGGCGAATCGGCACTGGTGCCGCTGTGCCCACACGCACTGGAAGGCGAAGGGCGCTTGCTCAATGAATGGGATTCCAAACAGGCTTTGAAAGCCTTTGGCCTGCCGACGCCAAACGGCGTGTTGAGCACCCCGGAGCAAGCCCTTAAGGAGGCCAAATCACTGGGCTATCCGCTGGTCTTGAAAGCCGTTAGCGCACAGCTGCCGCACAAGACCGAGGCCGGTGCCGTGGCGCTGAACCTCAAGGATGGCGCGGCATTGAGCGCAGCCCTGGAAAAAATGCACAGCAGCATTGCCGCTTACGCGCCGGGTGTAGCCTTCGATCAACTGTTGCTGGAGCCAATGGCCAAACCGCCACTGGCCGAACTGATCGTCGGCATCAAACGCGAAAACGATTTCGGCCTCGCGCTGGTGATCGGTGCCGGCGGCATTCTGGTGGAGTTGCTCAAGGACAGTCGCAGTCTGTTGCTGCCGACCACCGACGGCGCCATCCGCAAGGCCTTGCTCAGCCTGCGCAGTGCGCCGTTGCTGCAAGGTTTCCGTGGTCGCGAGTCCGCAGACCTCGACGCCCTGGTGACCGCGATCCGCGCCGTGGCCGATTACGCCTGCGAAAACGCCGCACAGTTGCTGGAACTCGATGTGAACCCATTGTTGGTCGGTGCCCAAGGCACGACTGCGGTCGATGCGTTGATTCGCCTCGGCCACGAGTGAGGACATGAATATGCAAAGCAAAACGTTGACCGGTGGCCAGGCCCTGGTGCGTCTGTTGGCCAACTACGGCGTCGATACCGTGTTCGGCATACCCGGCGTACACACTCTGGAGCTGTATCGTGGCTTGCCCGGCAGCGGCATCCGCCACGTCTTGA
>NZ_AKJL01000153.1 GCF_000282355.1 Pseudomonas sp. GM49 | reverse complement strand
GGAGCCGCTGCAACAGCCCTTGCGCCAGCGGCACCGGCTCGTCGCGTTCGGGCACGCGAACCGGCGGCACGCGCACGATATCGCCCGCCTGCAGCTTGTACTCGGGCTTGATCCGACCTTTGTTCACACGCACTTCGCCCTTGCGCAAAATGCGATAAATCAAGGTCTTGGGCACGCCTTTGAGTCGGGCGAGAAGGAAATTATCAATACGTTGGCCGGCATATTCCGGCGAGACCTCAAGCAGTTGTACGCCTGGAGTCGGGGGGGTAGTCGTCGTCATGCTGCGGATGATAACAATTTTTTATGGAATTGAAGCACTTAATCATTGCTGCTATAGTCGCGAACGTCGCCAAAAGCGGCCTGGACAGCGGACCAACGGTCAAAAACCGGCCCTGACCAACGCAATTCACCAGGACGCGAGGCCGTCCTACGGGGCTTTCGCTACGTAACGGTGGAGTTTGCAGGTGTAACGAGCGCAGGTGACATGAGGCCTGAATCACGCCACAAAGCAGAGTTTTTCACTCGTTTTGCGCGCCATATTCACGGCCAGTTCACAAAGTGCAGTCAGTTGCGAATGACCCCGAGCGAAGGCATCGGAAACAACGCCTAAATTAGCCATGATGCGTGACCTCCCCTTTCGGAGCTCACGGTAAATGCCAACCCGCTGCGGATTCTGCGCGCGGCAGCACCCGAATTATCAGGGATACGTGTAGGGTGGAGATGCACAACCGCCGGACTGTGTAGCAACAGGCTTTCTCAAGACGCTTCATCTCGTCCACAGCCGCTGGTTGATTCCTCCTCCTGACTGAGTGCTTAAGTAGCCACAGCAAGCAGGACGCGTACGTCGCGATGAAGGCCCACATTGGCCGGACTTCGCTGGACACGGGAAATGGCCAACCACTCCCGACGCACCTGACACCGACCGTGAGAAGTCGTGTGTGCCGAACGCCGTTTCCGGCAGCCCGGAAACCGACGGTACTACATGAAAAGAATGCTGATTAACGCAACTCAACCCGAAGAGTTGCGTGTTGCACTGGTAGATGGCCAGCGCCTCTACGACCTGGACATCGAATCCGGTGCACGCGAGCAGAAGAAGGCCAACATCTATAAAGGCCGGATTACTCGCATCGAACCAAGCCTCGAGGCTGCCTTTGTCGATTTCGGCTCTGAGCGCCACGGCTTCCTGCCCCTCAAAGAAATCTCCCGCGAATACTTCAAGAAAGCCCCGGAAGGTCGCGTCAACATCAAGGACGTCCTGAGCGAAGGCCAGGAAGTCATCGTTCAGGTCGAAAAAGAAGAACGTGGCAACAAGGGCGCCGCCCTGACCACCTTCATCAGCCTGGCCGGTCGTTACCTGGTGCTGATGCCGAACAACCCGCGTGCCGGCGGTATCTCCCGTCGCATCGAAGGCGAAGAACGCAACGAACTGCGTGAAGCCCTGAACGGCCTGGTTGCCCCGGCCGACATGGGCCTGATCGTGCGTACTGCCGGCCTGGGCCGCAGCAGCGAAGAAATGCAGTGGGACCTCGACTACCTGCTGCAACTGTGGACCGCCATCAAGGAAGCCTCGCTGGATCGCGCCGCGCCATTCCTGATCTACCAGGAAAGCAACGTGATCATCCGCGCGATCCGCGACTACCTGCGCCAGGACATCGGCGAAGTGCTGATCGACAGCGTTGAAGCCCAGGACGAAGCCCTGACCTTCATCCGCCAGGTGATGCCGCAGTACGCCAGCAAGATCAAGCTGTACGAAGACAGCGTTCCGCTGTTCAACCGCTTCCAGATCGAAAGCCAGATCGAAACCGCATTCCAGCGCGTCGTCGAACTGCCTTCCGGCGGTTCCATCGTGATCGATCCGACCGAAGCCCTGGTTTCCATCGACATCAACTCGGCGCGCGCCACCAAAGGCAGCGACATCGAAGAAACCGCGCTGCAAACCAACCTTGAAGCCGCCGAAGAAATCGCCCGTCAGTTGCGCCTGCGCGACATCGGCGGCCTGATCGTCATCGACTTCATCGACATGACCCCTGCCAAGAACCAGCGCGCCGTGGAAGAGAAAGTCCGCGAATGCCTGGAAGCCGACCGCGCCCGCGTGCAAGTCGGTCGCATCTCGCGCTTCGGCCTGCTGGAAATGTCCCGTCAGCGCCTGCGTCCATCCCTGGGCGAAAGCAGCGGCATCGTCTGCCCGCGTTGCAACGGCACCGGCATCATCCGTGACGTTGAATCGCTGTCCCTGGCGATCCTGCGCCTGATCGAAGAAGAAGCCCTGAAAGACCGCACCGCCGAAGTTCGTGCACAAGTGCCGATCCCGGTGGCTGCATTCCTGCTCAATGAAAAACGCAACTCGATCACCAAGATCGAACTGCGCACCCGCGCCCGCATCGTCATCCTGCCGAACGATCACCTCGAGACGCCGCACTTCGAAGTGCAGCGCCTGCGTGATGACAGCCCGGAAGCGGCCACCAACCAGTCCAGCTACGAAATCGCCGCTGCCGCTGCTGAAGTGGAAGAAGTCCAGCCTGCCGCTGCGACCCGCACCCTGGTTCGCCAGGAAGCAGCGGTCAAGACGGCGCCGGCCCGCGCCAACGCTCCGGTTCCGACCGAAGTTGCCGCGCCAGCCCCGGCTCCGGCTGCCGTGCCAGAGCCAAGCCTGTTCAAAGGCCTGGTGAAGTCGCTGGTGAGCCTGTTCGCCACCAAGGAAGAGCCTGTCGCGCCGGTTGTGGTTGAAAAGCCTGCCGCCGAGCGTCCGGCCCGCAACGAAGAGCGTCGCAACGGTCGCCAGCAGAGCCGCAACCGTAACGTTCGCCGCGATGAAGAGCGCAAGCCTCGCGAAGAGCGTGCACCGCGTGAAGAACGCGCACCACGTGAGCCACGTGAAGAGCGTCAGCCTCGCGAAGTCCGTGAGCCACGTGAATCCCGTGAAGAGACTCCGGCAGTAGCCCGCGAAGAACGCGCACCACGCGCTCCTCGTGAAGAACGTGCACCGCGTGCACCGCGTGAAGATCGCAAGCCACGTGGCGAGCGCGAAGAGCGCGTTCGTGAACTGCGCGAGCCTCTGGATGCCGCTCCAGCCGCTCCAGCCGCTGCTGCTACCGCTGAAGAGCGTCCAGCTCGCCAGCCACGTGAAGAACGTGCTCCACGCCCACCGCGTGAAGAGCGCCAACCACGTGCCGAGCAAGCCGCCGCCGCAGCCGAAGAAGAACTGACCACCAGCGAAGAGCAACTGCAGGAAGACGGCCAGGAAAGCCCCGAGGGCGATCGTCCTCGTCGCCGCTCCCGTGGCCAGCGTCGTCGCAGCAACCGTCGCGAGCGTCAGCGTGACGCCAACGGCAACGTGATCGAAGGTTCGGATGAGTCCGAGTCCGGCGAAAACGCCGAAGCACCGAGTGTTGCCGATCTGGCCGCCGGCCTGGCTGTTACCGCAGCCGTCGCCAGCAGCGTGATCAGCGCTCCAGCCGAAGCACAGGCCAACGAGCAAGCCGAACGCGCCACTGCCGCGACCCTGGAAACCGCTCCGGTTGAAGCGCCAGTCGTTGAAGCAACCACGCCGATTGAAGTCACTGCGGCGCCGGAAATCGAAGTGGCGCCAGCGCCTGAGGCACAGCCTGCCGTTGAAGCGGCTGCCGAGCCGGCTCCAGAGGTTGAAGCACCTGCCGTGGTTGCAGAAGCGGTTGTCGAAACCGTGACTGAAACCGTTCGCGAAGTACGTGAAGAGCAAACGGCGTTCAACTGGGTGGCCGAGCCAGCCGTTGCTGAAACCCCGGCACCAGCCGCTGAAACCCAAGTGGTTGAAGCCATGGTTTCCGAGCCGGTGGTTGCTGCTGCAGAACCGGCTCCAGCGCCGGTGGTTGAAGCGCCAGTCGTTGAAGCACCGGTAGTTGCCGAAGCACCTGCACCGGTAGTCGAGGCCGCTCCTGTCAGCGCCCTGACGCCAAGTGGCCGTGCGCCTAACGACCCACGCGAAGTGCGTCGTCGCAAGCGTGAAGCCGAGCGCCTGCAGAAGGAAGCTGAACTGGCTGCCGCTGCTGCTCCGGCTGAAGCGGTTGTCGCTGC
>NZ_AKJL01000152.1 GCF_000282355.1 Pseudomonas sp. GM49 | reverse complement strand
GTGTCCAAAATTAGTTGACCAGTTCAGCTTGCTCGCGATGACAATCTTTCCGTCACCGAATTCGTTGAATGTAAGACCGTTATCGCGAGCAAGCTCGCTCCCACAAGGGTTTGGTGTCCTAGTCACCCACTACTTTGATTCCTGTGAATTCCAATCCATGAAAACCGTGGCAATGGTGCTGTTTCCCGACTTTCTCCTGCTCGACATGGCCGGGCCCATGGAAGTGTTTTCCATCGCCAATCGTTATCTGAAACCCGACGATCACTATGTGCTGACGACCATCGGCACCGAGCCCGGCGCACTGCGGGCGTCCAACGGGGTGATCGTGCACGCCGACCGGCACATCGACCAGGCCTGCGAAGGTTTTGATTTGCTGCTGGTGCCCGGTGGCCCCGGAGCCTACAACGAAAAGCATCCGCCGTTGCTCGCCTGGCTCAGGCACAACGTCCGCCGGTCCGCCGCTTATGGCTCGATCTGCACCGGGGCGTTCGTGTTGGGGCATGCGGGTTTGCTCGACGGCTATCGCGTCACCACCCACTGGCACTACACCGAGCGGCTGATCAAGGGCTTTCCGAAAGCGACCGTCGAGACCGATCAGATCTTTGTCCAGGACCGCAACCTGATCACCTCCGGCGGCGTGACTGCCGGGATCGACCTGGCGCTGTCGGTGGTGGCACAGGACCATGGCAAAAAAGTCGCCCAGGACGTGGCCAAGGTGTTGCTGGTGGTCATGAAACGCCAGGGCGGACAGGCGCAGTTCAGCCCGCTGATGGCGGCGGTGGCTCCCCAGGAAACCGCGATTACCCGTGTGCAGAACCATGTGCTCGAACACCTTGATGAAACCTACAGCATCGAGTGCATGGCGAACCTGGCCAACATGAGCCCGCGGCATTTCGCCAGGGTATTTGCCCGGGACGTGAACATGACGCCGATGGAGTTTCTGCAAAGCGCACGCATCGATTGCGCCAGGAACCTGCTGGAAACCACCGAGCTGCCGCTCAAGACGGTGGCATTCAAAAGTGGCTTCGGCAGCGTGCGGCACATGCGTTTTCTGTTCAGTGAAAAGCTTGGCCTGACCCCGACTCAATACCGCGAGCAGTTCAGCTAGCGCGTGTGTCCGTTGTGGGCACCGCAATGGCCGTGACGCTCCCCCCGTGGCAGTTGTACCGTCACCGAGGCCTGCCAAGATACCAGTGAACTCATTGCAAGGAAGGTGCGGAGCCTGGGATGGACTCGCGTACCGAGCCAGGCTTCCAGCGGGTGACAGCGCATGAACAGCCTCAGAGATGTAAACAGCGAAGCGGTGCTGCAGTTTGGTCCCTATGCCTTCCACCTCAGTCAGCGACTGGTGTTGGAGGGCGATCGACCGCTGCGCCTGGGCGGCCGCGCCCTTGATGTGTTGCAGGTACTGGTCGAGCACGCAGGCTCGGTGGTCAGCAAGGAGGAGTTGATTGCGCAGGTCTGGCCGCGCTCGGTGGTCGAAGAGATCAACCTGCGGGTGCACATCGCCGCCCTGCGTCGTGCCTTGGGCGACGGGCAGAACGGCCAGTGCTACATCGTCAACATTCCCCAGCACGGCTACAGTTTTGTCGCCCCGGTGCGGCATTCGCCGGAGCCCGTATCGTTCCCGAGCGAGACCGTACAAAAGCCCCTGCACAACCTGCCGGCGCGGCTCACGTCGATCACCGGGCGCGATGCGGTTGTCGGCAGCCTGGTGCGGCAGTTGCCGGTGCGGCGATTCATGACCCTGGCCGGGCCTTGCGGGATCGGCAAGACCACCGTGGCGCTGCGCGTGGCCGAACTGTTGTTGCAGCACTATCGGCACGGCGTGTGGCTGGTGGACCTGGCGGCGATCGACGACCCGGCGCAAGTGACCGATCACCTCACACGTACCCTCGAACTGAAGGTCGGCACCACACTGCAAGCGCTGGCACAGCGGCATGCCTTGTTGGTGCTGGACAATTGCGAGCACCTGCTCGAACGCTGCCAGACGTTGGTCGAGACACTGCTGCATTCGATGCCGCGGCTGTCGATCCTCGCCACCAGCCGCGAGCCGCTCAAGGCAGCGGGCGAAACCGTATTGCGCCTGCCACCGCTGGCGGTGCCACCGGCGTCAGGGTTGCGCAGTGTCGCCGAGGTCATGGACTATTCGGCGGTGCAGTTGTTCGTCAGCCGTGCCCGAGCCCGTCAGCAAGGGTTCACCCTGCGTGAGCAAGACCTCAAGACCGTGCGCGAAATCTGCCGACGCCTCGACGGCCTGCCATTGGCGATTGAACTGGCCGCAGCGCAAATCGATGCGTTGGCGCTGGTGGGGTTGCAGGCGCAACTCGATAACTGTTTTCAGCTGCTGACCCAGGGCCGCCGCACAGCCGTTCTCCGGCATCAGACGCTCAAAGCTGCGCTGGACTGGAGCTACGAACGGTTGACTGCCGTGGAGCAAACCGTGTTGCAGCGTCTGGCCGTGTTCAAAATGGCCTTTACCCGGGACGCAGCGATTGGCGTGATCAGCTGCGCCAGGCTGCCCGCCGCCGACCTAGTCAAGGTGATGGAAGGCCTGGCACTCAAGTCGCTACTGTCCCTGGAGCAGGGCGGGGCAGTGACCCGTTACCGCTTCCTCAACACCACCCGCACCTACGCGCTGGAAAAACTCGAACTCAGCGGTGATTTGCGCGCCCTTGAAATGCGTTATGCCCGCTACATCAGTCAGACACGCTGGACTTCAGGCCGGCAGGTGGCATTGCAACTCGCCGAGTAAGCGGCGGACCGTTATCAGGTCAGGCGTGGAAAAACCTTCGGTGAAGCGCTGGTAGATCGGTGCCAACAGTTCATGCGCCTGTTGGTGGCGGCCCTGTCGCTGCCACAGTTGCGCCAGCGAGGTGGCGCTGCGCAATTCCCAGGCCAGCGCACCCTGAGTCCTGGCCACGTTGAGTGCCTTGAGCAGCACGGCTTCTGCCGTTGCGGTTTTGACCGGACAATCCGTTGCCAGCAGCGTCTGGGCCTTGGCGCGCAGAATTTCCGACGTGCTCCAGCCTGACGTACCGTTTTCTGCGCGTTCGAGCAAGGCGTCATCGACGCAGGTCGAGTCCAGCGTGACCATGATGTCTTTGATCAACCCGACACTTCGCTGCCTGGCGGGCGGGACCTGGGTGCCGCCGATCACCTGCGCGTAGTGTTGCGCCCAGTTATAGAACAGTTGAACCGAGTGTTTCTGCGCCTGTTCCAGCAGCAGCCGCAGGAGTTCGCGGGCGCTGCGGGTGTCGCCGTTGTAGTAAGCGATCAGGCAGCCGGACAGCGCCAGGGTGTAGCAGATGGATGTGCCGTGGTTGATCTGCAATGCGATGTCCAGCGCCTGCCGGGCTGTGCGCCAGGCTTGTTCCGGTTGGCCCTGCAACCAGAGGATGCGCGCCTGAATGGTCAGTGCCGCGACACTCTGGTCGTATTGCACGCCGAAACCATGGGTGAAATGGTTGAGGCGACCGTTGTGGGCCATGCGCTGCAGCACCTGCTCGGCATCGTCCCGAGCCTGTTGCTGGTCGCCGGAAAAATGCAGGGCCAGCACCCGCAATCGATGCATGCTCAGGGACATCAGGGTATCGTCATTCAACCCCAGTTGATCGAACTGCCGACTCTGTTCCAAAGCCATTTGATAATGACCGCAGCTGAGATTGACTGCCAGGTGCCCGGAAATCGCCCGCAATTGACCGGATACATCGTTGCACTGTTGGGCCAGGGCTCTTGCGCCGACAAAGGCTCCAACGGTTTCTGCGGTACCGCCCTGCGTGTGATAACAGGCACTGCCCAGGGCCAGCTTCAGGGCCATCTGCAAACGCGGGCAAGGTTCGGGTGACTGGTCGAGCAAGGCCAGCGCCTTACGCACATAGCCGCCGTGCTCTTTGAGCAATGACAACTCCTGCCACAGGGGAGTGGACGTCGCGGCCAGGCGTATCGCCAGTGCCTGCGGCCCTTGCGCGTGCAAACCCCAGTCGAGGGCCGCGCGGATATCATCCAGGGCCCGGCCATAGCGCTCGAGCCACAGGCCGGTCGCCGTTTTCTCCCAGTCGTCCTGCGCCTGTTGCATCAGGGCCAGGCAGCGCTCGGCATGACGCTCCCGGGTGCCGGGCAGGTCGGTGGTTTGTGTGAGCTTTTCCAGGGCGTAACTGCGGGTGGTGTCGAGCAGGCGGTAGTAAACATCCTCGTCGCCCACCTCGACGTTTAACAAGGACTTGGCGACCAGTTGGGTGATCGAGCCGAATACTTCGCGAGGTTCGATGTGTTCGCCGACAATCACTGCCGCTGCCGACTCGAGGGTGAAGCCGCCGCGGAATACACTCAGTCGGCGCAGGCAGGTCTTTTCGCAGGCGTTGAGCAGTTCGAAGCTCCAGTCCAGTGTCGCGCGCAGGGTCTGATGGCGTGCCAAGGGCGCCTGGCCGGGCTGAGTCAGCACCCGGAAGCTGCTTTGCAACTGCTCCAGCAAGCCGTGCAACCCGAAGTTGCCCACTTGCGCCGCTGCCAGTTCGATGGCCAGCGGGATGCCATCCAGTCGGTGACAGATGTCGATCAACAGCGGTAGCTCGTCGTCAGTCAGTTCAAAGCTGTCGTGGCTGGCCATGGCCCGTTCGACGAACAGTTGCAGGGCGGAAAAGGTCATGGCCTGGGCGCGGTCGAGGACGGCGATGGGCGGTGGGCAGTCGAGCGACTCCAGACGCTGGACGAATTCTCCTTCGGCCCGCAGGCTCTCGCGGCTGGTGGCGAGAATGTGCACGTGCGGCGCACTGCGCAGAATGTTTTCGCAGAGGTGGGCAATGGCGTCGATCAGGTGTTCGCAGTTGTCGATGACCAGCAGCATTTGCCGGTCGCGCAGGAAGGTTGCGAGGCTGTCCATCGGTTCGTCGTCGTGCAGGACCAGTTCGAGCAACATCGCCAGATGGCCGTCGATCATCAGCGGGCAATTGATCGGGGCCAGGTCCAGCAGGCGAATGCCGTCCCGGTAGCGACCGATCATTTGTTCGGCGACCCGCAAGGCCACGGTCGTCTTGCCGATGCCGCCGGGACCGACGAGGGTGATGAAGCGCTGGCGTGGCAGTTGCACCATCAGACTATCAACCAGGTTCTGCCGGCCGATCATGCGCGTGTGGCGCACCGGCAGGTTATGCCGGCTCGGCGTGGCGGCCGCCG
>NZ_AKJL01000151.1 GCF_000282355.1 Pseudomonas sp. GM49 | reverse complement strand
GGCTTCGGTCGGCTGCCACTCGGCTGGCCATTGGCGCACTTCGACCTCTTGTTGCCACTGCTGCGCAACGTGGATGTCGATTTCCGGGCACAGGCGTTCGAACGCTCGCAGGTCATCGACCCATAGACGCACCGCCAGTCCATGTTCGGCCACCAGTTGCCGGGCCAGTCGCCAGGTCACGCCGATGTCGCCGAAGTTGTCGACCACGGTGCAAAAAATATCCCAGCGGGTTTTCATTTCAGGCATTCCAGGTTCCCGTTGGCAAAGGCGCCGATTGTCCGCATAAATTACCCCGCGCAGAAGAGCCGACGGCGATTATTCTTCATGCGACAATCGCCACTCGCCAGTGTCCTTTCGCCAGGAAGCAACCATGCCCCACCGTCCCACTCCGCGCCGATCCTTCCCCATCAGCCTCAATGCCCTGCAACTGACTGGCAGCATCGCCCTCGGCATGTGGCTGGGATTCATTGCCATTGTGCTGACCTGCTGGCTCGCTTCCCACTTTTTGTTCAGCAAACAACTGGCACCTGTTGCAGCCGCCGTGGAGCAACTGGCCAAACCGTCCGTGGCAGCGCAACCGGTACCGGACATTGCGCCGCAGAATCCACTGTTCGAGCAGTACGAAGAAAACCTGCGCAAGAACGAGCAGGCACAACGGCTCGATCAGGCTCGCAGCAGCAGCCGCAACCTGTCCAATCCGACCTGTCAGTTCTGGTTGCAACAGGACCGGACGATACCGAGCGAAAAAAGCCGCGCCAACGTCCTGCAGTTCTGCGATTGATCATGAATAAGCATACCGTTCACCAACTGATTCTCGACAAGCTGCGGATCGATCTCGACATCGCCGAACGGGCCGCGCAAACCGCTTACGAAACGGCAACCCACGAAGAAAACATCGCCGAGAACAAGTACGACACCCTGGGGCTGGAAGCGTCCTATCTCGCGGCCGGACAAGCTAAAAGGGTCGAGGAGATTCGCCAGTCACTGACCCTTTGCCAGAACCTGACCCTGCGCCCGTATGACGATCAGCGGGGCATCGAAGTGGGTGCGTTGCTCGGGATCGAGGACGAAAAGGGGCGCGAACAATGGCTGTTTCTCGCCCCTGATGCAGCCGGGTTGAAAGTCGATCTGGTGGGGCAACTGATTACCGTCATCACCCCGCGCTCACCGCTGGGCAAAAGCCTGCTGGGCAAGTTCGAGGGCGATGAGGTGGAGATTATGGTGGCGGGCGCTCGGCAACAGTTCGCTGTCACCGAGGTGGTTTGACCGGCAGGAAACGCTGTCAGTGAACGGGCAGTTCGACGCCGTCGAACAGCTCTTCCAGTTCCTGCTTGTTGTGGCATTGAATGGCCTTGGCCATGACTTCGCGGGTCAGGTGTGGCGCGAACTTCTCGATGAAGTCGCACATGAACCCCCGCAGGAAAGTGCCACGACGGAAGCCGATCTTGGTCACGCTGGACTCGAACAACTCGCTGGCATCGAGCACCACCAGGTCGCTGTCGAGTTTGCTGTCGACAGCCATTTTCGCCACGATGCCCACCCCCAGACCCAGGCGAACATAGGTTTTGATCACGTCGGCGTCGGCGGCGGTGAACACCACTTTCGGCGTCAGGCCGCGATGACTGAACGCTTCATCGAGTTTCGAACGGCCGGTAAAACCGAACACGTACGTCACGATCGGGTATTCGGCCAGCGCTTCGAGGGTCAGTTTCGACAGCTTGGTCAGCGGGTGACCCTGAGGCACGACCACGCAACGGTTCCAGCGGTAGCACGGCATCATCACCAGATCACCGAACAGTTCGAGCGCTTCGGTGGCAATGGCGAAATCCACGGTGCCGTCAGCGGCCATTTCGGCGATTTGCATCGGCGATCCCTGGTGCATGTGCAGGGCAACGTCCGGGTATTGCTTGATGAAATTGCTGATGACCGGCGGCAACGCATAACGCGCCTGAGTGTGAGTGGTGGCAATCGACAGGGTGCCTTTCTTCTCGTTGGAGAATTCCTGGGCGATCTGCTTGATGCTTTCAACCTTACGGAGAATTTCGCCAGCGGTGGTGATGATGCGCTCGCCGGCCGGGGTAACGCGGGTCAGGTGCTTGCCGCTGCGGGCAAAAACCTCGACGCCCAGTTCGTCTTCCAGCAGGCGGATCTGTTTGCTGATGCCCGGTTGAGAGGTGTAAAGGCTTTGGGCTGTAGCGGAAACGTTGAGGTCGTGGTGCGCCACTTCCCAGATGTAGCGCAATTGTTGAAGCTTCATATGAATCCCTCAAAGCAGGTAGACGCCACGGGCATCAGCGACGGTATATAACTATATTAATGGCTTGAAGAATAAATCTAGAACTTTTTTATCAAATTGCCATTATTCGTGTTCTAGCGATCCCCTTGGCGACGACGTTGCACCAGCGGCACCAGATAGACCGGCACCTTGGACAGTTGCAACACACGGGCGGCGGTTCGCCCCAGAGGCGTTTCCGCACCAGCACCATGGCTGTGACTACCTACGATCAATAAATCCACGGAGAGTTTCTGCGCCTGGTCCAGAATCACCTGCGACGGATCGCCCTGCAGCACCCGCACTGCCTGAATCCGCTCCAGGTCATGCTCCCCCTCGTCCCCCAGCTCCTCGCGAAAACTGTCGAGCACCCGCTGCTCGATACTCGCAATCACCGTATTCAGGCCCTGACTGTGAAACTCGTTCAGCGCCTGTTCATCGAGATAGCTTTGCAGCACCGATTCGGCAAACAACCCCATGGGTTCAACCGCATGCACGACATACAAATTGGCATTGAAGGTCCGGGCCAGTTCCAGTGCATGCTGCATCACCACGGGCGCATACAGCCCGAGGTCCGTGGCATACAGCATCGAACGAATCATATGACCTCCTCGACTGCCAACATGGCGGAGATTTGATTCAGCTTAGCAGTGCCTTGGCGACTACGACGTCCGGCGCAACGCATTGAACGGCGGGCTTAAACCTTTTGCTCGTTGCTTATGCCATGGGGCACGTGACCGGTGGCGACGACTTCACGGGCCAATTCGCAGTGGCCGGCCTGATCGTCGAAAAACACATCGGCCGCGAAGGCTTCGAGAAAGGCCGACTTGGTCAGGCCGCCGAGAAACAGCGACTCGTCGAGACGGATGTCCCATTCGCGCAACGTGCGAATCACTCGCTCATGGGCCGGCGCCGATCGCGCCGTGACCAGCGCGGTACGGATTGGACAGGCGTCCTCCGGGAACTCACGCTGCAACAGATTGAGAGCCGCGAGAAAACCCTTGAACGGCCCACCCCGCATGGGCTCGCGGGCGGCTTCACGCTCGCTGGCCTGGAACGCTTCCAGACCACCGGCCTGATAAATGCGCTCCGACTCATCGGAAAACAGCACCGCGTCTCCGTCGAAGGCGATGCGCAATTCATCGCTGGCCGCACGGCTGGCACCGCCCGACAGAATGGTCGCTGCCGCGAACCCGGCGTCCAGCGCATTGCGTACGTCTTCGGTGTGGGTGGAGAGAAACAGGTCGCAGTCAAAGGCCTTGAGGTAGGGATACGGACTGCGCCCGCCGACAAAGGCCGCCCGGGAAATCGCCAGCCCGTAGTGGTCAATCGAGTTGAATACCCGCAGCCCGGTGTCGGCGCTGTTGCGCGACACCAGAATCACCTCGACCCGGGCGCGACCGAGGCTGTTGTTGAGGTTCAGGAGTTTCTGCACCAACTCAAAGGCATCGCCGGGCTCAAGGATTTCGTCCTCGTGTTCGATCTGATACTGCCGGTAGGCTTCGACGCCACTCGACAGGTAGACCTTGTGGCTTTCGCTCAGATCGAACAGCGCCCGCGAAGAAATCGCCAGCACCAGCTTGTCGTCAATTGCCTTTGGCATGCCCTTCCCCCTCAGGTCGATCGACTCAGGTGTTGCGTCGATCAATGAAACTCAAACTGCGATACAAGGCCTCGATGCGCGGCATCTCACACCCGGCTGCCTTCGCCGCCGCCAATGGCCGGGCGTAGATCGCGGCCAGTTCCAGCGGTCGCTTGTGCAGGAAATCGTGGTACATGCTCGGCCAGTAGTCGGGCATTTTTTCGGTCACCATGAACAAGTGCTCGGCATAACCCGCCGGTACGTCGTGCCCGCAGGCGATTGCGCCTTGCACCACTTCTGCCATCAGCGCCTTGATCAGCTCACGACTGTCGGCATCGGCCATCAATGGTGTGGTGCTCGCTCCCAGCAAAACCGAGAGACCGTTGTAGGGAATATTCCAGACCAGTTTTTGCCAACGCGCCTGGTGCAGGTTCGCCATGGCCTGGGAATCGAGGCCGGCGCTGCGAAACAGGCCGACACCCTCCTCGACAATGGCGGCGCGCGTCGGCCCATCGACGGCGGGACCGCTGTGATAGCCAACATGCACTGCGCCTAGCGCTTGATGGGTGATGACGCCCGGCGCCTCGCGATGGACGCAGATATAGCAGAGCCCGCCGAGCACGTGCAGCGAGTCGGGGAGCAACTCGCGCAGGCTGTCTTCGACGTCCAGGCCATTTTGCAACAGCAGTACCTTGGCATTCGGTGCCGCTGCCTGCAGGATGGCTGGTGCCAGGCCTTCGTTGCTGGTGGTTTTCGCGCCCACCAGCAGCCAGTCGCAGGGCGGCATGTCTTCAGCGCTCGAATAGGCCTGTACCGGGTTCAACGTCAGGGCACCGTGGGGCGCGCTATCGACTCGCAATCCATGCTCGGCCACCGCGCAGAATTCGCTGCGCAGCAGAAAATGCACATCAAAACCGGCACGCGCCAGCATCACCCCATAGAAACCGCCGATTGCTCCGGTCCCGATAATGCCGATCGTCGGCCTGGCAACTGTCCCCATCATGGCAACTCCTCTGCTGTTCGACTCAGCGCCTGCCGCACGGCCCGATTGAGCTCGGTGTCGGTCAGGCGCGATTTCAGTGCTCCGAAGAATTCGCCGTCGCGAACGACAAACAGCGCCGGCAAGTGAAAGACCTGATAACGCTCGACCACCCCTCCGTTATTGCCGGCATCGATCCAGCACAGTCGATCGACCGCCAGGTCAAGTGTCGGCAATTGCTCGCGGGCAAAACGGCAACTGGCGCAGCCGACACTGGTGAAAATAACCAGCGATACGCCGCTCATCGCCAGCAGCCGTTGGTCGGCGTCAAAATCGGTCAGTTCCAATTCGACCACTATACTGGGGAGAACAATGTCAGATGGCCGACACATGGAGTCTGTGTTCATGGGACGATTCATTCCTCACCCTGACGATGTGCCCGTCGAATTAACGTTGCTGAAACCTGAGTGTATTTCGCGACGACAGCTGCACACTATCAGTCTCGGGGGCATGGCTTGCAATTATCACCGCGCGTGGCGCCACGGCACCGCGCTGGAAGTACGCATGCCGACCGTAAACCCGGACATGCGCTACCTGGGCTATGTCGCCTGGTGCCTGCGGCGCAAGCACGGCTATCTGGTGGGCATCGCCTTCGTCGACGAACAAATGCTGTTCAGCGCCCGGATGGGCGAGCAGGTGTGCCAGATCGAACGTTACTGCCGCCTGCATGACACCCACGATGATTTGCAGGATATCCAGGCCCTGGCCCTCGAATGGGTTCAGGAGCATGCCGACGAGTTCTCTCACGATTCGGTGCAAAAGGCTTTTGCCGAGCCTGTGCCGGATTAGGGGCATTGCCGAAGGGTGTTTGCCCGTCACGTTGGGGAAACTCACTGTGAATGGCCCCTAAACCGGTGTCTGCCCATTGTCGAGCCACGGTGTAACGCGCTAAGGTTCGGCTCCCCGACGCGCTTAATTTGCTGTGCTCCGCCGCGCGGGTTCGCTGGCGGCCGGCACCCGTGACCTGACGAGTAAACGATGGCTGATTTACCGATCAACGACCTAAACGTCGCCTCCAACGAGACTCTGATCACTCCCGATCAGCTCAAGCGCGATATTCCCCTGAGCGACGCCGCACTGCGCACCGTCACCAAGGGCCGCGAAGTCATTCGCAACATCCTGGATGGCACCGACCACCGCCTGTTCGTCGTCATCGGGCCTTGCTCGATCCACGATATCAAGGCTGCCCACGAATATGCCGAGCGCCTGAAGGTTCTCGCTGCCGAAGTGTCCGATACCCTGTATCTGGTCATGCGCGTGTATTTCGAGAAGCCACGTACCACCGTGGGCTGGAAAGGCTTGATCAACGACCCGTATCTGGACGACTCGTTCAAGATCCAGGACGGCTTGCACATTGGTCGCCAGTTGCTGCTGGACCTGGCCGAAAAAGGCCTGCCGACCGCCACCGAAGCCCTCGACCCGATCTCCCCGCAATACTTGCAGGACCTGATCAGTTGGTCGGCCATCGGCGCGCGCACCACCGAATCCCAGACTCACCGTGAAATGGCGTCCGGCCTGTCCTCGGCCGTCGGCTTCAAGAACGGCACCGATGGCGGCCTGACCGTGGCAATCAACGCCCTGCAGTCGGTTTCCAGCCCGCACCGTTTCCTGGGCATCAACCAGGAAGGTGGCGTGTCGATCGTGACCACCAAGGGCAATGCCTACGGTCACGTGGTGCTGCGCGGCGGCAACGGCAAGCCGAACTACGATTCGGTCAGCGTTGCACTCTGCGAGCAGGCGCTGAACAAGGCGAAGATCAAGCCCAACATCATGGTCGATTGCAGCCACGCCAACTCCAACAAGGATCCGGCCCTGCAACCGCTGGTGATGGAAAACGTCGCCAACCAGATCCTCGAAGGCAACAAGTCGATTATCGGCCTGATGGTTGAAAGCCACCTGAACTGGGGCTGCCAGGCGATCCCGAAAGACCTCGCCGACCTGCAATACGGCGTGTCGATCACCGACGCCTGCATCGACTGGACCGCGACCGAAAACACCTTGCGCAGCATGCATGCCAAGCTCAAGGATGTACTGCCTAAACGCGATCGCAGCTGATCGCTTTTGCAGTACACAGAAAAACGCCGGGCTAAACCCGGCGTTTTTTTATGCATTCGTTTTATTGAAGCTCACTGACTCAGCTTGGCAGCATGCCGCTGGTGACGCTCCATGTAGCGCTCGACGTAGGAGCACGATGGAATGACTGTGTAGCCCATTTCGTCAGCGTACTCCAGCGCCTTCTCGGTCAAGGCTGCCGCAATACCGCGACCACGCAGTGCGTTGGGCACGAAGGTACGATAGATATCCAGGGTCTGCTTCCCCAGATCCATATAGGTCAGATAGGCACGATGACCGTCCACATTGGTCTCGAACTGATGACCAGCCTGGTCATGGTGGATGGACAACGCCTCGCTCATCACTACTCCTCGCGGGTCTGGAATTCCGACCCCTACCTTACCGATGTTTTTCCGGCGAAGGAACATCTACGCCACCCCGTGCCTGAATGGACACCGAGAAGAGCTGCACCGATCTCGCGCTACCGAGCACGTACAAATAGTAGGCACCATTGGCAGAAATGCTCAAGGTGCGCTCGTCATCGTGCGGATTGGCGGGTGCTGCTCCGGATCACGCAGGATTGCGCTCGACCGAAGATCACTCCGGGTCGATAGCCTGTACATTGCCGGATGTTGAGACTTAAGACGAGCGCCCGTTGTTAAAGTCACCTGAACATCGAGAAAGATATTGAGAGGTGCTACGCAAAAGCCGAACAAAAGTGTAGACGAATCCATGTAGGCGGACTTTAGCCAGACTGAAAAACAGCGCTGTGCCACAGGAACTTTTTCTCGCTGGCTCGCTCAGCCACGGGCCTTGCAGCTGGATATTTTTTAAACAATTCAGTTAAAAGTTGCTCGAAAAAGAATCAACGCCTACAATTTTTTTTGCTTCTTGCGTCACGTCAGTTTTACTTACTACAAGTAATGGGTAGTATGTACGCCGGCTATTTCCTCAATCGGAGGAGATAGCTACTTAATAGAAAGTCCTTGAAGGGGAACACGATGAACAACGTTCTGAAATTCTCTGCTCTGGCTCTGGCCGCAGTTCTGGCTACCGGTTGCAGCAGCGCATCGAAAGAAACCGAAGCACGTCTGACCGCTACTGAAGACGCAGCTGCTCGCTCCCAGGCTCGTGCAGACGAAGCTTACCGTAAAGCTGATGAAGCTCTGGCTGCTGCTCAAAAAGCACAACAGACTGCTGACGAAGCTAACGAGCGTGCTCTGCGCATGCTGGACAAAGCTAGCCGCAAGTAATAATCCTTCGGGATTGTTATCAAGCCGACCCATTTTTTGGGTCGGCTTTTTTATTGCCCGGCGTTTCTCCAGGCAAAAAAAACCCGTCGACGCGAAACGCGCCGACGGGCTCTTTGCAAGCTTACTGCATCGGGTCGATCGGAGTGCTCGACACCATCGGTGCGACGTTGGCGCCCGGTACAGCGATCTCCACCGGCAGGCCGTCTTCAGCGGCGACCACATCACGCACCACATCCCAGTTCATGCGCAGGTTGTTGGTGATGTCTTCACGCTTGAGCATCGCGTTGATGACCGCAGTGTGCTTGTCGACCACCGACGGGTTGCCCTTGTCGTCCAGCGGCGTATGCGCCTCCAGATAGACCTTGCCGCCACTCATGCCGAACTTGTACGGGTCGTTGATGATCCGCACCGACGTCCCGACCGGCACCATGCCCGCCATTTCCAGCACGTTGTTGTTGAACATGCGGAAGCAGCCGTGACTGGTACGCATGCCGATACCGAACTTCTTGTTCGAACCGTGGATCAGGTAGCCCGGTGTACCCAGGGTGAACTTGAACGGCCCCAGCGGGTTGTCAGGGCCGGCCGGCACCACGTTGGGCAGCGGATCACCGTCGGCTGCGTGTTCGGCCTTGATCGAAGCCGGAGGCGTCCAGGTCGGGTTAGGTGTCTTGGCGGTGATGCTGGTGTGGGCAATCGGCGAGCCCCAGCCTTCACGACCGATACCCAGCGGGAACGTGTACACCACGTTCTTGCCTTTCGGGTAGTAGTAGAGGCGGTACTCGGCCAGGTTGATCACGATGCCTTCACGCGGGCCTGGTGGCAGGATGAAGCGGGTCGGCAGAATGATTTCCGTGCCGACGCCTGGCAACCAGGCATCGACACCCGGGTTGGCCGCGACCATTTCCGTATAGCCCAGATCGTAGGTGGTACCAAGGTCGGCGAAGGTGTCTTCGTACTTGGCCTTGATCACCTGCACCTGGCCGATGATGTCCTCACCGGGCGGTGGCAGGGGAAACTCCAATGCTGCAACGGGACCGGCCACAAAAAGGGCGGCAAGAGTCAGGCAGCGGGTGACGGCAGGAAAACGCGGCAACATCCGGAAAATCCTTCGCATGATCAACTGAGATATAAGAACGCGATTGTACACCGCTGTCCGTTATTTCGGGGAGATGGCCCGATTGCAGGCAATGTAAGGCTATTTTGCGATGCTCCGAGATCAGAAACCGTTTGAGCTGAAATCGGCTTGACGCTAAACACAGTTGCTCGCTCCGGTCCTGCTCGGCCTCTCAAGGGGGCAAGAAGATCAAAAGCCAAAGCCAAAGCCAAAGCCAAAGCCAAAGCCAAGACGAGGCGGCCTGCTGGCCGGCTTGATCACAACTGAACTCGTTTCCCTGTAGGAGCGACGGTGCGGCGATCCGACTTGCTCGCGAAAAACGTCTGAACAACGCGATCAATCAGTCAGCACGCGTTATCGTTGACGTCCATCGCGAGCAGGCTCGCTCCTACAGAAAAGCAAAGGCAGGGCTGCGTACACCCACGCTCTTCACCACTCATCAGGCCGAGCGTTA
>NZ_AKJL01000150.1 GCF_000282355.1 Pseudomonas sp. GM49 | reverse complement strand
GCAAAGCCCATCGCCGCCAATGGCACCCAAGTGGCCGCTTTTGCCGAACACCTGGATCACCCGCGCTGGCTTTACGTGCTGCCCAATGGCGATGTGCTGGTGGCGGAAACCGCCGCACCACCCAAACCCGAAGACGGCAATGGCATTCGCGGCTGGGTCATGAAGAAAGTCATGGGGCGTGCCGGCTCTACCGTGCCCAGCCCGAACCGCATCACGTTGCTACGGGACAAGGATCACGACGGCATCGCGGAAACCCGAACCGTGTTTCTGCAAAACCTCAACTCGCCGTTTGGCATGACACTGGTCGGCAAAGATCTGTACGTTGCCGATACTGATCGCTTGTTGCGATTCCACTATGAAACCGGCGAAACGGCGATCAAGTCGCAACCCGTCAAAGTGGTCGATTTGCCCGGCGGCCCGCTGAATCACCACTGGACCAAAAACGTCATTGCCAGCAAGGACGGCAGCAAGCTCTACGTCACCGTGGGCTCCAACAGCAACGTCGCCGAAAACGGCATGGACAAGGAAGAAGGTCGCGCAGCGATCTGGGAAGTGGATCGTGTCAGCGGCCAGCACCGCATCTTCGCCTCCGGCCTGCGCAACCCCAACGGCATGGCCTGGGAACCGCACAGTGGCGCGCTGTGGACCGCGGTCAACGAACGGGACGAAATCGGCAGCGATCTGGTACCGGACTACATCACCTCAGTGAAGGACGGCGGGTTCTATGGCTGGCCGTTCAGTTACTACGGGCAGCATGTCGACATTCGCGTCGAGCCGCAAAACCCGGACCTGGTGGCCAAGGCCATTGCCCCGGACTACGCGCTCGGACCGCACACGGCATCACTGGGCCTGACCTTCGCCGAAAACAGCAAGCTGCCGGCGCCATTCACGCAAGGGGCATTCATCGGTCAGCACGGCTCGTGGAACCGCAAACCCCACAGTGGCTACAAAGTGATTTTCGTGCCATTCAGCACCGGCAAACCTGCGGGAAAACCGGTTGACGTGCTCACCGGCTTCCTCAACGACAAGGAACAAGCGATGGGTCGCCCGGTAGGCGTGGTGATCGACCAGCAAGGCGACCTGCTGGTGGCCGATGATGTGGGGAACAAGGTGTGGCGGGTTTCGGCGGTTAAATAAACTCCCGACTGCCAACCTCTACCCAATGCGGGAGCGGGCTTGCTCGCTCCTACAGGAGTCAGCGCTTGCGGCAGAGCGTCAATCCATCGCCGATAGGCAACAACGACAGATCCACCCGCGCATCCACTTTCAAGGCGCTGTTGAGTGCCTGGATAGCTTGGGTGTCTGCACTTTCGGGACTCACTTCCAGCACGCGTCCGCTCCACAGCGTGTTATCGAACACCACCAGCCCACCGACCCGCAGCAATCGCAGGGCGTGTTCCAGATAACTCGGGTAGTTGGCCTTGTCGGCATCGATGAACACCAGGTCGAACGACTCGCCCTGCCCTTGTCGCTCAAGCTCGGCCAGGGTTTCCAGTGCCGGTGCCAGTCGCAGGTCGATCCGCCCGGTGAGCCCCGCTTCCTGCCAGTACCGCCGCGCGGTGGCGTTGTAGTCGCCGGGGATATCACAGCAAATCAGCGAACCGTCAGCGGGCAATGCCGCCGCCATGCAAAGGGAGCTGTAACCGGTGAAGGTGCCGACTTCGAGCAAGCGTCTGGCCCCCGTCAGTTTCACCAGCAAGGCGAGAAACTGCCCCTGCTCCGGCGCCACCTGCCAACGTGCCATTGGCAGCGCCTGGGTCTCATCGCGCAAGCGCTTGAGCAAAGGCGTTTCGCGCAGGGAAACATCGAGCAGGTATTGGTACAGGGCGTCGTCGAGATTCAGCGTGCGAGCAGTCATGACCACCAGCTCCGGAAGTTACGGATTGCGCGCCAGATGTTCAGGCTGCAGAACACGCTTGGCGCTCAGATAAGCTTTTTGCCAATAAGCCTTGGACAAGCTGTCGAGCTTCACGGTGCCGCCGGTGGCCGGCGCGTGGACGAAACGGCCTTCTCCCACGTAGATGCCGGCATGACTGACCTGGGAACCGCCATTGGTGGCGAAGAAAATCAGGTCACCGGTTTGCAGACCTTCCTTGCCCACGCTCGCCGCCTGCATGGAGATCATCTCGCGAGTGGTGCGCGGCAAGGAAATACCGGCGACATCGCGATACACGTAGGCGATCAGGCCGCTGCAATCAAATCCGGAATCCGGCGTATTGCCACCCCAGCGATAGGGTGTACCCACCAGACCAAGCGCGCGAAACAGCACATCTTCCGCTTCGGGCGAAAACGCTTGCGAGGAGCCAAATACGATGGGAGCGCGAACCACCGGCGCAGGAGGCGGTGTGCGGCTGGCGCAGGCACTGAGCAGCGCTGCGAAGAACATGATTGCGAGGCGGGCCGACGTCGTCATAAGCAGAGCATCCTGATCTGGCTGCGGCTTTTTCTGCGGGGAGCGCAGAAAAGAAAACCGCCTGCGTGAGACGCAGGCGGTTTGCCATCATTTGTAGATCAAGATTCTAGCGGCTACGCGACAAACTTCAAGTAAGACTTTAAGTTCGCCCTACATATTGTCCGCTTATTTACGTGCAGTGACGATTGGCGACGCGTTAGGTGCCATCGCCAGGGCGCGCTTGGCTTCGATGAAGGTCTTGCTCCAGTAGCTGTCACCCAGGCTATCGATGCGCACACCACCGCTGCGGCGGCTGCTGGAGTGGATGAACTGGTTGTCACCCAGGTAGATCCCGGCGTGACTGACGCGACCGCGACGGCCGTTGGTTGCGAAGAACAGCAGGTCGCCCGGCTCAAGCTTGCTGCGCGAGACCAGCGGAGCGTCCACGTTGATCATTTCGCGGGTGGAGCGTGGCAGGTTCATGCCCGCTTCTTCACGGAAGAGGTAACCGATGAAACCACTGCAATCGAAGCCAGCTTCAGAAGTACCGCCAAAACGGTAACGGGTACCGATCAGGGACATGCCGCGTTCGAGGATGCTGTCGGCCAGGACCGGAAGCTGGTAGGACTTGCCACCGGCGAAGTCTGCGAGCTCATTTTCGGTAGCCTTCTCTTCCTGGTAAAAAGCGTCCTGGTAAAGAGCGGAAGACTGGGCAGTTGCAGAATTCCTGGCCTGCTGTTGCTGCTCTTGCTGGGACACCGGAGTGTGGGCAGCGCAACCGAACAACAGGGTAACGAGTGCGAGAGGCACGAGGGGTGCGAAGCGATTTAGCATGGGCACGACCGTGGCTGAAAGTTGTAAAGAAGCCGAGACTATGCCCGCTATCAACCTCATTTGCAAATTCAATCGATCTTTTTGTGACTTATCCGTTTCTCGTTTACATCTAAGCGCTTAAGCCCATTTTAAACATACGCGCAGCCTGCAACCTGGCAGGAAAGCGGGGTTTCTGGCGCCTGAGATATGCCGAACTCGCTAAAGGCCCCGGCTTCAGCGGGTTTACCAGCCGAGGGTTTCTTTCAAAAACGGGATTGTCAGCTTGCGCTGAGCCTGGAGGGAGGCCTGATCGAGACGCTCGAGCAGCTCGAAAAGCGCACTCATGCTGCGGGTACCGCGAGTCAAAATGAAATGCCCGACTTCGTCGGTCAGATGCAGCCCGCGACGGGATGCGCGCAATTGCAGTGCACGCAACTTGTCCTCATCGGACAACGGGCGCATCTGAAAGATCAGGGCCAGGGTCAGGCGGGACTTGAGATCCGCCAGCTTCACCGGCAACTCGCGCGGTGATGTCGAGGCGGCAATCAGCAAACGTCGGCCGCTGTCGCGCAAGCGATTGAACAGATGAAACAGCGCCTCTTCCCAGTCCGCTCGCCCGGCAACCACTTGCAAATCATCCAGGCAGACCAGTTCGTACTGTTCCAGGTTGTCGAGGATTTCGGTACCGCGATCCAGCAACTCGGCCAACGGCAGGTACACCGCCGGCTCCCCCAATTGCTCGAAACGCAGGCAGGCGGCCTGCAACAGGTGCGTACGCCCTACCCCGTCCTTGCCCCAAAGGTAGATCAGGCTCTCGGTCCAGCCGGCGTCGGCTTCGCACAGCCGCTCGACATAGCCGAGTGCAGCGGCATTGGCGCCTGGGTAGTAGTTGATAAAGGTGGCGTCGTCACGCAGACGCACACCTAGGGGCAGCTGAATCGGTTTCATGCTGACTGAACAGTTCCAAAGGAACCGTTAGTGGCCTCTGTGTAAAGTTTGCGAAGTTTATACCCGTGAGCCGGGCCGCACAATGCGACAGACCACAAGCAAAATCAAAGGTTTGCGTTAATGCACCGGTTTTATGGCAGTTTCTTTGGCGGTGCATGTGACAGTCGCGTGAAGCAAGCAGGCTGACCTGGCACGAACCCGGGCAGCCTGCCATTGCCGATCGACACCCCCTACAGCTGCGGTTCGTCGACACCGCCGTAAACTTCAGAATCCTTATACAAATCATGCACATGGCGCACGAGCACCATGATCACCGCCGCGACTGGTAATGCCAGTAGCACGCCAGTAAAGCCAAACAGCTCACCACCGGCCAGTATCGAGAAAATCACCGCCACCGGGTGCAGGCCAATCCGGTCACCGACCAGCAACGGCGTCAGCACCATACCCTCCAGTGCCTGGCCGACCATGAACACCGCGACGATGCCGAGCATCGGGTAAAGATCACCGCCGAACTGGAACAACCCCGCAATCAACGCGGCGCCAATGCCGATGATAAACCCCATGTATGGCACGATGGCCGCCAAACCGGCAATCAGGCCAATCAACAAGCCCAGCTCCAACCCGACCAGCATCAGGCCAGCCGCGTAGATCACACCCAAGGCCACCATCACCAGCAATTGTCCGCGAATGAACGCTCCGAGCACTACATGGCATTCACCTGCCAGCAATACCGCGCGCTCTTCACGATCGCGGGGCAGCAGGCTGCGGATCTTGGCCATCATCAAGTCCCAATCCCGCAACAAATAAAAGCTCACCACCGGAATCAACACCAGATTCGCCAACCAGCCAATCAACGCCAGCCCCGAGGCAGTGGCATGACTCAGCACCACGCCGACAACATCGGAAGTCTGACTCATATGCTCGCTGATGGCGGCCTTGAGCTTGTCGAACTTCCAGAAACCTTCCGACAAGCCGAACTTCGATTGCGCCCAGGGCAACGCCGTGTGCTGTAGCCAGTCGAGCATCTGCGGGGCCAGCTCATACAAACGAAACAACTGCCTGGCGAGCAGCGGCACCAATACCAACAGCAGCGTGGTGAGGATCAATGCAAACAGGGTAAACACCGCCACGACACCCCAGGTTCGGGACAAGCCTGCCTTCTCCAGCCGATCCACCAGCGGGTCGAAAAGGTAGGCCAACAGCAGTGCCACCAGAAACGGCGTCAGGATCGGATGCAACAACCAGACAAACGCACAAAGCAGGACCACCCCACCGAGCCAGAACCAACGCCGCGTATCGGCCATGAACCACTCCATTGCTTCTATATAAAGAAAGAAAAACTACCAGCGAAAACGCAGTTGCGGGGTTGGGGCCGGCGCTGCGGCAGGCACCGAACCGCCGGAAGCGGGCTGAACGGGCGCGGCCGGTGCTTGACCCGCCGGCGTTTCCTGGAGCCTGGCCAGCGACAGCTGTGCACGCAGCTGATCGACGCTGCCATTGACCCGATAGAGGATCCGGTCGCCCTCGACACTTTGCACGCGCCCGCCAAAGGGCTCCAGCAAACGGCCAAGCGACGCGTAGTGCTCAAGATTCATGCCTTGCACTTCCAGCAATTGCTCGCTCGAAGCACCGGGCCTGGCGACAAACCGCGGTGCCAGGCGCTCGTTGACCGCCAGCATCACCGCATCGGCCACGGCGGCCTGATCGGCGCCCTGCACGGTGCCGGCCTCTTTCTGATCACCCAGCCACAGACGCCACTTGGCTTGCCATTGCCCGCCCTCTTCCTGGGCGTGTACCGCGAGCAAGGCGTCGGCGTTGTAGCGTTCCGATGCAGCATGCAAAGGCGCGGGATCTGCGCCTTCCAGATTCGGCGCGGTCGCGACGATCTGTTCGTTCAGGTCGGCCAATGGCAAGCGCAATGGCAAGCCACGGTGCTGGGCAGCCCGACGCAACGGCGCCGCGCTGGCCTGGCCGTCGCCCACCAGACTGGAACCCTCGGTGGAATCATTCAACCACCAGCCGAGGATCGACGGCCGATTGGGCCCCCACATGGCCAGGCCGGCGCGGCGCAAGGCCTGCTCGGTGGTACCCGGATCGAAATCGACTTTCAGGACTTCCGGCGGCCCGGCATCAAAGCCGTATTGGCTGATGATCTGTTGCGGGTCTTTGCGAATTGCTGCCAACCCCGGACTTTGAGCGGCCTTGGGGTCGCCGGTCAGGCGCAATACCAATGTGTCCAACGCACGCTGAGTCGCCTGATCGCGCTCCTCGGGCGACTGGCCATTCACTGGCTCGCGCACCTGATAAAGGCCTTTGACAGTTTCGGCATGACTGACCAGGCTGACCACTGACAAACAACTCACAAGCAAGAATTTACAAAAACGCATGGAAGATTCCTGACGACAAGAGCGGCTGAAACAGACCGCATGAAGACGATCGAGCAAGGCTGTGACCACTGCCCGACGCAAAACATTCACACGTTCCGGGTAAGTTTTCGCACTGTCATAACGATAGACCGTTAATCGCGATACCTTATACAGCGATGCAGGATGCCACCGACACCGCGCTTTTATGGTTTTTTTGAGCGGATATGGCCCTGCTGTCGGCCTGAGGATGGCCGCTGCGGCTCAAGCCTGATAAAATCGCGCGCCTTCGCAGACCGGCAACAGCCGGGCAGTGTCCGAATAGCGCGCATGGTTCTCGCCTACGCAGTTTCGGCGCTCCCGACGGACTCGGTCGTTACCCAGAAATCCCCCCCCTAAAGGCCTGGATCATGAGCAAGCAACCCTCCCTGAGCTACAAGGACGCCGGTGTAGACATCGACGCCGGTGAAGCATTGGTCGAACGCATCAAGAGCGTCGCCAAGCGCACTGCGCGCCCGGAAGTCATGGGCGGCCTGGGCGGTTTTGGCGCCCTCTGCGAAATCCCGGCCGGCTACAAGCAGCCTGTGCTGGTTTCCGGTACTGACGGCGTCGGCACCAAGCTGCGCCTGGCACTGAACCTGAACAAGCACGACAGCATCGGCATCGACCTGGTTGCCATGTGCGTCAACGACCTGGTGGTGTGTGGCGCCGAGCCACTGTTCTTCCTCGACTACTACGCCACCGGCAAACTGAACGTCGATACCGCTGCCCAGGTTGTGACCGGCATCGGCGCTGGCTGCGAACTGTCGGGCTGCTCGCTGGTTGGCGGCGAAACCGCTGAAATGCCTGGCATGTACGAAGGCGAAGACTACGACCTGGCCGGCTTCTGCGTCGGCGTCGTGGAAAAATCCGAAATTATCGACGGCTCCAAAGTCGCTGCCGGCGATGCCCTGCTCGCCCTGCCGTCTTCCGGTCCGCACTCCAACGGCTACTCGCTGATCCGCAAGATCATCGAAGTGTCCGGCGCCGACATCGAAAACACCCAGCTCGACGGCAAGCCGCTGACCGACCTACTGATGGCCCCGACCCGCATCTACGTGAAGCCGCTGCTCAAGCTGATCAAGGAAACCGGCGCTGTCAAAGCCATGGCCCACATCACCGGTGGCGGCCTGCTGGACAACATTCCGCGCGTTCTGCCAAAAGGCGCGCAGGCTGTGGTTGACGTGGCCAGCTGGAACCGCCCGGCAGTGTTCGACTGGCTGCAAGAGAAAGGCAACGTTGACGAGAACGAAATGCACCGCGTGCTGAACTGCGGCGTGGGCATGGTCATCTGCGTAGCTCAAGAGCACGTTGAAACCGCGCTGAACGTCCTGCGTGAAGCCGGCGAACAGCCTTGGGTCATCGGCCAGATCTCCACCGCTGCCGAAGGCGCGGCTCAGGTAGAACTGAAGAACCTCAAGGCTCACTGATGCCTAAGACCTGTGATGTCGTGGTGCTGTTGTCCGGCACCGGCAGTAACTTGCAGGCCCTGATCGACAGCACGCGGACCGGCGACAGCCCGGTCCGCATCGCTGCGGTGATTTCCAACCGCGCCGACGCCTACGGCCTGCAACGTGCCAGGGACGCGGGTATCGACACCCGCACCCTGGATCACAAGGCTTTCGAAGGTCGCGAGGCCTTCGACGCCGCGCTGATCGAACTGATCGACGCCTTCAATCCCGAACTCGTGGTACTGGCCGGATTCATGCGCATTCTCAGCGCTGGCTTCGTACGCCACTATCAGGGTCGCCTGCTCAATATCCATCCCTCGCTGCTACCCAAATACAAAGGGTTACACACTCATCAGCGCGCGCTGGAGGCTGGCGACACCGAGCATGGCTGCTCCGTGCACTTCGTCACCGAGGAACTCGATGGCGGACCACTGGTCGTACAGGCTGTAATACCGGTAGAGTTACAGGATTCGCCGCAGAGTCTGGCGCAGCGGGTCCATGTTCAGGAACACCTGATCTACCCGATGGCCGTCCGCTGGTTTGCCGAAGGTCGTCTGGCCCTCGGCGAGCAAGGTGCTTTACTGGATGGACAGTTACTCGCGGCCAGCGGCCACTTGATTCGAAACTAGGAGATTTTATGCGTCGCGCCCTGCTCTTCGCTTGCGCTCTGCTCGCCTTGCCCTTCGCCCAGGCGGCAGACCTTCAACCTTTCTCCGCCAGCTACACCGCCGACTGGAAACAGCTGCCCATGAGCGGCACTGCCGAGCGCAGCCTCGAAAAAACCAGCGACGGCAAATGGAAACTGAGTTTCAAGGCGTCGATGATGATCGCCAGCCTGTCCGAGGAAAGCACCCTGACACTGGACAAGGACACGCTTCTTCCAGAGTCGTACCACTTTGAACGTGGCGGCCTGGGCAAGGCCAAGAAGTCGGATCTGGACTTCGACTGGAACACCAAAATGATCACCGGCACCGATCGCGGTGACGCAGTGAAGGTTCCACTGAACCGTGGCATGCTCGACAAATCCAGCTATCAGCTGGCTTTGCAGCAAGACGTTGCCATCGGCAAGAAAAGCATGACCTATCAGGTGGTCGATGGCAGTGATGTCGATACTTATGACTTCCGCGTGCTGGGCACGGAAAAAGTCGACACCAAGGCTGGCAAGATCGATGCGATCAAGGTTGAACGTGTGCGCGACCCGACACAAAACAAACGCATCACCGTGATGTGGTTCGCCAAGGACTGGGATTACCTGCTGGTCCGCCTGCAACAGGTCGAAACCGACGGCAAGGAGTACAACATCATGCTCCTGAACGGTACGGTCAACGGCAAGGAAGTCAAAGGCAGCTGATCCGGATCGATACCATGAAGCCCCGCCATTGCGGGGCTTTTTTGTGAGTTCGAAAATTGGAACGCCGACAAGCGCGATGGCTCTATACCTTCAAGGTCTTTTTTGATCGAATGAGATTTCCTGTCGCCCGCGAGGTTTCCCATGACCGTTACTGTCAACACCGTTTCTGCCGAAGGCTTTCGCCACAGCGTCCAGATCGATGATCATGAACTCTTCGCCGACGTGCCCGTCACGGCTGGCGGAGAGGGCTCGGCGCCGGAGCCGCACGATTATTTCGATGCCGCGCTGGGTGCCTGCAAAGCCTTGACCTTGAAGCTGTATGCCAGGAAGAAGGACATCCCGCTGACCGGTGTCGGCGTCGAGGTCAAGCGCGACAACAGCCTGGAACAGAAGGGCCTGTACGCGCTGCACGTCAAACTGACCCTCAAGGGCGTACTCACCGACGCCCAGCGCGATGAATTGCACCGCGTGGCCGATCGCTGCCCGATCCACAAGCTGATGACCACGTCTGAAGTCAGCATCGAAACTCACCTGTCCGAAGGCGCGTTCAGCCAATAGCGGCAAGGGTTGCGCAAGCGGGTTATGCTCGAATGCATTACCCGCTCAGCCTGGAACGCACCATGAACACTCCCCTCGTGATCCGCCCCCGCACCGAAGACGTCGAAGGTCAGCCAATTCTGCGTCCACTGCCATCTGCCAAGTGCCGCAGCGTCGGGCCATTCGTGTTTTTCGATCACATGCTTGAAACCCGTTATCCGCCGGGCAAAGGCATGAACATCCGCCAGCATCCGCACATTGGCCTTTCCACCCTCACTTATTTGTTCGAGGGGCAGATCCAGCACAAGGACAGCCTCGGATCCGATCAAGTGGTCGGGACTGGCGACGTCAGCTGGATGACGGCTGGCAGCGCCATCGCCCACGTGGAACGCACGCCTGAGCCCCTGAAAAAAAGCGGTTTCACGATGCACGGTTTGCAGATCTGGCTGGCTTCGCCCAAGGATAAAGAACAAGGTCCGGGGCATTACAGCCACCATCCGGCTTCCACATTGCCCGTCAGCGAGAACCTGGGGGTGAAGATTCGCATGATTGCCGGGTCAGGCTTTTGCCTGGAATCACCAGTGCCGGTGCTTTCTCCTACGCTGTACGCGGAATTGCACCTGCAAACGGCGACAACACTGTTGATCCCCACCGAGCATGAGGAACGTGCGCTGTATGTGTTGAGCGGCGAGGTCCTGCTGGATGGCGAGCCGATAGAGCCGTACTCGCTGGTGGTACTGCCTGCCGGGGAAGAGATGACCCTGTTTGCTGAAAGCGACAGTCACGCCGTGTTGTTTGGCGGTGCACCGCTGGACGGGCCACGGCGGATCAACTGGAATTTTGTCGCGAGCGATCCGGCAGCGATTGATGAAGCACGGCGGCGCTGGGCGGCCGGGGACTGGCCGACGGTGCCGGGGGAAGTTGAGAGGATCGAATTGCCTTAGATTCTTCGGTGTTCGTTACATCGCCATCGCGAGCAAGCTCGCTCCCACAGTTGACCGCGTCGGTCACAGGAATTGCACACGACACATTTCCCCTGTGGGACCGAGCTTGCTCCGGGCGGCGCTCCGACGAAGGGGTCGGCACTCACACCGACCAAATCACGATCAACCCTTGAACACTTCATCCAGCAAGTTATGCATCGAGGTGAACGCCCGAGCAGCGATCTTCGCGTCATACATCATCATGCCCGGCACCTTGGCGTGCGGGTCGGTGAACGAGTGGAACGCACCGCCGTAGCTCAGCAACTGCCAGTCCACACCTGCCGCGTTCATTTCATCTTCGAATGCCGGCAACTGCTCCTTTGGCACCAATGGATCGGAGGCACCGTGCAGTACCAGCACCTTACCCTGGATGTTTTTCGCATCGGCCGGGTTCGGTGTGTCCAGCGTGCCGTGGAACGATACCGCAGCTTTCACTGGCGCACCGGTACGGGCAAACTCCAGGGCGCAGCAACCGCCGAAGCAGAAACCGTAGGTCGCCAGCTTCGACGTATCGACTGCCGCCTCGCCCTGCCCCTGCAACTGCTCGAACGCCGCCTGCATGCGCTTGCGCAGCAATGCGCGGTCATTCTTCAACGGCATCATTGCCGCGCCGGCCTCGTCATTGTTCGTCGGACGAACCGATTGACCGTAAAGGTCTGCGATCAGCACCACATAACCCTTGGATGCCACCGACCTGGCGATCTCTTCGGCACCGGCGCTGACACCCATCCAGTTCGGCGCCATCAACAAACCCGGACGCGGGCCTTTATGGTCGGCATCGAAGGCCAGACGGCTTTCGTAAGCCTGGCCGTCAATCTGATAGGCAACGGAACGTACAGTGATCTGGCTCATTTCTGACTCCTGATTTTTTAGCACCGGAATGAAAAAACCCGCCGAAGCGGGTTTTTCTACAACACAATCAAGCCGACAGTTCGACCAACAGCTTGTTGAGACGGCGCACATACGCGGCCGGGTCTTTCAAGCTGTCGCCGGCCGCCAGGGCCGCCTGATCGAAGAGGATGTGCGACAGATCGCCGAAGCGCTCGTCGCTCTGCTCGTTGTCGAGCTTCTCGATCAGCGGGTGAGCCGGGTTGAATTCGAAGATCGGCTTCGAATCCGGAACCTTCTGACCGCTGGCTTCCAGGATCTGGCGCATCTGCAGGCCCAGGTCCTGCTCACCGATGGCCAGGATCGCCGGCGAGTCGGTCAGGCGATGGGACACCCGAACTTCCGCAACGGATTCGCCCAGCGCGGTCTTCAGACGCTCAACCAGACCTTCTTTGGCCTTGGCGACTTCTTCCGCTGCCTTCTTGTCCTCTTCCGAGTCCAGGTTGCCGAGGTCCAGGTCACCGCGCGCCACGTCGACAAAGCTCTTGCCGTCGAAGTCGCTGAGGTAGCTCATCAGCCACTCGTCGATGCGATCAGTCAGCAGCAGCACTTCGATGCCTTTCTTGCGGAAGACTTCCAGGTGCGGGCTGTTTTTGACCTGCGCGTAGGTTTCGCCGGTCAGGTAGTAGATTTTGTCCTGACCTTCCTTGGCGCGCGCCAGGTATTCGGCCAGGCCAACAACCTGTTCGCCATCGTCGCCATTGGTCGATGCGAAACGCAGCAGACCGGCGATTTTTTCCTTGTTGGCGAAGTCTTCTGCCGGGCCTTCCTTCATGACCTGACCGAAGTTTTTCCAGAAGCCTTTGTACTGCTCAGGCTCGTTCTTCGCCAGTTTTTCCAGCATGTCCAGAACGCGCTTGGTCAGCGCCGACTTCATGGAATCGATGATCGGGTCTTTCTGCAGGATTTCCCGCGACACGTTCAGCGACAGGTCGTTGGAATCGACCACGCCCTTGATGAAGCGCAGGTACAACGGCAGGAAGGACTCAGCCTGATCCATGACGAATACGCGCTGTACATACAGTTTCAGGCCTTTCGGCGCTTCACGCTGGTACAGGTCGAACGGAGCGCGGGTCGGCACGTACAGCAGCGAGCTGTATTCCAGCTTGCCTTCGACCTTGTTGTGACTCCAGCTCAGCGGGTTTTCGAAGTCGTGAGCGATGTGCTTGTAGAACTCCTGATATTCCTCGTCCTTGATTTCGGTACGCGGACGGGTCCACAGGGCACTGGCGCGGTTGACGGTTTCCCATTCAACGGCCGGTTTCTCCTCGCCCTCGGTGGCTGCCACTTCTTTCGGCAACTCGATCGGCAAGGCGATGTGGTCGGAGTACTTCTTGATGATGTTGCGCAGGCGCCAGCCATCGGCGAACTCGTCTTCACCGGATTTCAGGTGCAGGACGATGCGAGTGCCGCGCTCGGCCTTGTCGATGGTCGCAACTTCGAAGTTACCTTCGCCCTTGGACGACCAGTGCACGCCTTCGCTGGCAGCGCTGCCGGCACGACGGCTGAACACATCGACTTTGTCAGCGACGATGAATGCGGAGTAGAAACCGACACCGAACTGGCCGATCAGGTGCGAGTCTTTCTTCTGGTCGCCGGTCAGGTGCTTCATGAAATCGGCGGTGCCGGACTTGGCGATGGTACCCAGGTGAGTGATCGCGTCTTCGCGGCTCATGCCGATACCGTTGTCTTCGAGGGTGACGGTTTTAGCGTCCTTGTCGAAGCTCACGCGGATTTTCAGTTCGGCGCCACCTTCCAGCAGCTCTGGCTTGGCCAGGGCTTCGAAACGTAATTTGTCGACAGCGTCAGAGGCGTTCGAGATCAATTCGCGAAGGAAAATTTCCTTGTTGGAATACAGCGAATGGATCATGAGATGCAGCAGTTGCTTCACCTCGGTCTGGAAGCCCAGGGTTTCCTTTTGAGTTTCCACACTCATGGTCATCAAACTCCAATCAGATGGCATAAGCCGCAACCTTGAGGGTCGGCGGCGGGTTGTCCTCAGAGTTTGGGGCACCGTTCAGGATTTCAAGGGCTCTTCGAGTTTGAAATGTGCACGGGCCGTGGCAATGGGTTCGGCTTCGGTGCTTTGCCAGGCGGTAATCGCCACGTTGGCCACCCGGCGACCCTGGCGACACACCTGACATCGGGCCCAGGTATCGCGAAACTGCCCGGCACGCAGGTAATCCAGGGAGAAATCGATGATTTTCGGCACCCCGGGCGATCCGGTAAACACCAACAGGTGCAGCGCGGCGGCCAACTCCATGAAACCGGCGATCACACCGCCATGAATCGCCGGCAACAACGGGTTACCGATGTTGTCCTTGTTCGCTGGCAGCTTGAACAGCAACTCATCTCCCACCCGTGAACATTCGACGCCGATCAGCCGGGCATAGGGAATCAAATCCAGCAGCGAAGCGTAATCGCCCTGCTCGTGGGCCTTTTGCAATTGCTCCTTTAGAGACTCGCTCACTGCGCACCTCCGGCAACCACGCCACCAAAGCCCTTGGTGCCCTTGAGACCCTTGCCCATGCGCATGAACGTGCCCATCACATGAGCAATGGGTTGCTCGGGGTCATCCTGATAGGCAAAGCCACGGGCGAAAATCACGTCGGTGGTGACGCGATAGCATTGGGCAAAGCCGTAGACATCCTTATGCGGCTCGGCGGCATGCATGTAGTCGATGCGCAGGTCCAGGGTCGGGCAGACCTCGAATTCCGGGAGCACGCAGAGCGTCGCCATGCCACAGGCCGTGTCCATCAGCGAGGTCAGCGCCCCGCCATGAATCACGCCGGTTTCGGGATTGCCGACGATCTGCGGGCTGTACGGCAGCACAATCGTCAGCCCTTCGCTGTTGGCGCTGTGAACGCGTAGTCCAAGTACCTGACAGTGTCGCAGCGCCGACAGAAAGCGCATCGCACGCTCAAAAACGGGGTTTTCAGCCATTTGATAAAAACTCTTGTTTAAATCCGTACAATGCGGTGGCGGTCCGGGTAAAAGTTCCGCATTAGAACAAACTTATATATCTGAAATAATTAAGGAACTTAACCCTGATGCGTGGGTTCTTAAGGCCAGTAGATGCTTTTCATCAGGAGAAACACCCCATGCGTAAGACTTTAGCTATTGCCTTGATGTTGACCGCTTCCCTCGGTCTCGCTGCCTGCGATAAAAAATCCGAGGACAAAGCTCAAGATGCTAACCAACATGCTGAGCAAGCCCAGCAAAAAATGAACGAAGCTCAGGATAAAGTGAACGACGCGGCGAAAGAAAACGCCGAAGCCGCCAAAGATCAGGCGGAAGCGGCAAAAGAAGCGGCTCCGGCTACTCCGGCCGCTCCAGCTGCTCCGGCCGCTCCGGAAGCACCTAAGAACTAATCCGGTTTTTAGCGTGATAAAAGAAAACCCGCCAAGTGCGGGTTTTCTTTTGTCTTCAAAAAAGCGGTTAGAGCAAAATCGTACGATAAGTCGGACTAATCATCAGCAACAGCGAACAGATTAAACCCGCCAGCCAAACCAGAGTGCGCTACCGAGTCAGATCCGTCCAGTAACACACTAGATAGCCAGCGCGCAGGCGCCCGATCAGGCAGCCTCTTTATTCGCCTCAAGCAACGGTGCCTCTGTAGGGGTATAGACCATCACGTCGAGAACGTCGGAATGAAACTCGCGGCGATACAATACGAACACCACACCGGCACTCATCAACATGAACAGCCATGGGCTGACGAACCAGGCCAGCATGGTCATGCCGAAGTAATAAGAGCGCAGGCCAAAGTTGAACTGGTTGGCGGCCATGGAGATGACACGGGCTGCACGGGCGGCAAAGGCCTTGCGCTCCTGCTCGGACACATGGCGTTCACCGACCATCGGCGCCGAGCCGACCAGAATGGCGGCAAAGTTGTACTGGCGCATGCACCAACTGAACGTGAAGAACGCATAGACAAACACCAGCGCCAGGCACAACAACTTGATTTCCGACATGCCCTGGGACGCCTGTTGCACCATCGGGATATCCGCCAGCAACGACACCGCCCGCTCCGAGGCACCCAGCACCGTGAGAATACCGGCCAGGATAATCAATGTACTGGAAGCGAAGAACGAAGCATTGCGCTCCAGATTGCCGATCACGCTGGCATCGGCGATGCGGTTGTCACGCAGCAGCATGCGGCGCATCCAGTCCTCACGATACAGGTGCAGCACACTGGCCAGACACGCGGTGTCACGGCCTTTCCAGGTGGCATAGCGGGTGTACCCGCCCCAGCAGATGACGAACCAGATGGCGGCAAGAATGTGTATCAGATTGGCTTGGATGAACGACATGCAGGTCCTTGTGATGTATTTGCGGATTACACAGACCCTGTGGGAGCGAGCTTGCTCGCGATTGCGGCGGGTCAGCCGACATCAATCTTGAATGTACTGCCCCCATCGCGAGCAAGCTCGCTCCCACAAAGGGTTTTGCAGTGATTCGACGTTAGCCTAAGAAAAAAGACACTGCCTGATGCCCATAAAAAATGCCCCGTATCGATTGATACGGGGCATTTCTGTTTTGTGACGGGCCGGTAAAGCTTAAGCCAGCGCTTCTTCGCGCTTGCCCAGCAGACGGTCGCAGACAACGGCAACCACCAGCGTCATCACCGAAGGCACCAGCCAGGCCAGGCCCTGCTCGCTCAGAGGCAGGCGGGCCATTTGCGTTGGCATCCAGTCCGCCAGGCCTGCACCCTTGAGGGCGTCGATCAGGCCGAAGATGAACGACACCAGCATGACCGGGCCGAGGATACGACCCTGCTCATGCCAGAAGTCCTTGCAGAAGCTCAACGCCACCAGAACGATGCACGGTGGGTAGATCGCGGTCAGTACCGGGATCGAGAACGCAATCAGCTTGGTCAGGCCCAGGTTGGACACCAGCAGGGAAAACGCCGCCAGGATAATCACCAGGGTCTTGTAGGACAGTGGCAGCACGCGGCTGAAGTATTCGGCGCAGGCGCAGGTCAGACCAACCGCAGTCACCAGGCACGCCAGAGAAATCAGCACCGCGAGGAAACCGCTGCCCAGGGAACCGAAAGTGTGCTGCACATAGGCGTGTAGTACCGCTGCGCCATTGGTAGCACCTGCGGCCACTTCATGGCTGCCCGAACCGAGACGGAACAGGCTGACATAAACCAATGCCAGGCCCACACCGGCAATCAGACCCGCGATGATCGCGTAGCGGGTGATCAGGGCTGGCGACTCGACGCCGCGCGAACGGATGGCATTGACGATAACGATGCCGAACACCAGGGCACCCAGGGTATCCATGGTCAGGTAACCATTGATGAAGCCTTGGGAAAACGGTGCCGCTACGTATTCAGGCGTGGCTTGGCCAATGTCACCGGCCGGCAGGGCGAATGCTGCAATGCCCAGCACGGCCAGGGCGATGATCTTCAGCGGAGCGAGAAAGCGCCCTACGGTATCCAGCAAACGGCCCGGGTACAGCGAGATGAAGAACACCAGCAAGAAGTAAACCGAGCTGTACAGGAACAAAGCCAGCGGGCTCTCGCCGGTCAGCGGCGCCAGGCCCACTTCGAACGATACCGTCGCGGTACGTGGCGTCGCGAACAGCGGTCCTACGGCCAGGTAGCAAGCAGCCGCCAACAGGCCACCTGCCACTTTACCGATCGGGCTGCTCAAGGCATCCATTGCGCCGCCGACCTTCGCCAATGCCACAACGGTGATCACCGGCAGTCCGACCGCGGTGACCAGAAAGCCCAGCGCCGCCATCCAGACATTAGGCCCGGACTGCAAACCGACGATAGGCGGAAAGATGATGTTGCCAGCCCCGACGAACAGGGCAAACGTCATAAAACCAAGTACCAGGATGTCCTGGCCTTTCAACACTTTCATTAAGGAAATACCACACTACTGAATCGGAATTTAGAGAGGGATTTCCCTATGGATGAGGGAAATGCTGTCAGTCCGTATAAGACCGACCCTTTTAGCGCGTTGCAGCCTTGTGGGCCGCGGACGCAAAAATGGCGAGTAGCCTAACGAATTTGGCCGATAAACGCACTGTTAGTGGGCAAACATTCCGATATACGACATTTTTGTGTCGCGTTTATGCATGTAAATGGTTGGTGCCTGTAAGTCCGCCTTCGTCGGAACGCCGCCCGGGGCAAGCCCGCTCCCACAAGGATTTGTTGCGTTCATACGATTTGGACTACCCTGCAAAACCTGTGGGAGCGGGCTTGCCCCGGGCGGCGTTCCGACGAAGGGGCCAGCAGAGCCAACACAAACCCCGGAAACGACAAAGGCCACCCGAAGGTGACCTTTGTTTGGTGAAGCGTCAGCCAAGCGCGAGGCTTACTTGACAGCCCAACCAGTCAGCTCGGCCAGGGCCTTGCCGATGTCTGCCAGCGAACGCACGGTTTTAACGCCTGCGTCTTGCAGAGCAGCGAATTTCTCGTCTGCAGTGCCTTTGCCGCCAGAGATGATTGCGCCAGCATGGCCCATGCGCTTGCCCGGAGGAGCAGTCACACCAGCGATGTAGGAAACAACCGGCTTGGTCACGTGTGCCTTGATGTAGGCAGCCGCTTCTTCTTCAGCCGAACCGCCGATCTCGCCGATCATCACGATCGCTTCGGTCTTCGGGTCTTCCTGGAACAGCTTCAGGATGTCGATGAAGTTCGAACCCGGGATCGGGTCACCACCGATGCCGACGCAAGTCGACTGACCGAAACCGGCGTCAGTAGTCTGCTTCACAGCTTCGTAGGTCAGGGTGCCGGAACGGGAAACGATACCGACCTTGCCTGGCAAGTGAATGTGACCTGGCATGATGCCGATCTTGCATTCGCCTGGAGTGATCACGCCTGGGCAGTTAGGGCCGATCAGGGTAACACCCAGCTCGTCGCACTTAACTTTAGCGTCCAGCATGTCCAGGGTAGGAATGCCTTCGGTGATGCAGACGATCAGCTTGATGCCGCCGAAAGCAGCTTCCAGGATCGAGTCCTTGCAGAAAGGAGCCGGAACGTAGATCACGCTGGCGGTAGCGCCAGTGGCAGCTACTGCGTCTTTAACGGTGTTGAACACTGGCAGACCCAGGTGCTCGGTGCCGCCTTTGCCCGGAGTTACACCACCAACCATCTTGGTGCCGTACTCGATGGCTTGCTGGGTGTGGAAACTACCTTGCGAACCGGTAATACCCTGGCAGATAACTTTGGTGTCTTTATTGATCAGGACGCTCATTATTTGCCCTCCGCAGCTTTGACAACTTGTTGAGCAGCGTCGGTCAGGCTGGTAGCAGCGATGATGTTCAAACCGCTTTCTGCCAGTACTTTAGCGCCCAGCTCAGCGTTGTTGCCTTCAAGGCGAACAACAACCGGGATTTTCACGCCGACTTCTTTCACTGCACCGATGATGCCTTCGGCAATCATGTCGCAACGAACGATGCCGCCGAAGATGTTGACCAGTACTGCAGCGACGTTAGTGTCGGACAGGATGATCTTGAACGCTTCGGTAACGCGTTCCTTGGTAGCACCGCCGCCCACGTCGAGGAAGTTGGCTGGCTTGCCGCCATGCAGGTTGACGATGTCCATGGTACCCATGGCCAGGCCAGCACCGTTGACCATGCAACCGATGTTGCCTTCCAGCGCTACGTAGTTCAGTTCGAACTTGGCAGCGTGCGCTTCGCGCGGATCGTCTTGCGACGGATCGTGGAAAGTCTTCAGCTTAGGCTGACGGTACATGGCGTTGGCGTCGATGTTGATCTTGGCGTCCAGGCAGTGCAGATCGCCGTCAGCCTTGATCACCAGCGGGTTCACTTCCAGCAGGGCCAGATCGTGATCCTGGAACAGTTTGGCCAGACCTACGAAGATCTTGGCGAACTGGGCAACTTGCTTGCCTTCCAGACCCAACTGGAATGCCAGCTCGCGACCCTGGAATGGCTGAGCGCCAACCAGTGGATCGATAGTGGCTTTCAGAATTTTTTCTGGAGTGTCGTGAGCGATTTTCTCGATGTCCACGCCACCTTCGGTGGAAGCCATGAACACGATACGACGGCTCGAACGGTCAACGACAGCGCCCAGGTACAGCTCTTTAGCGATATCAGTGCACGATTCAACCAGGATCTTGGTGACTGGCTGACCATTGGCGTCAGTCTGGTAAGTCACCAGACGCTTGCCCAGCCACTGCTGTGCGAAGGCTTTGGCGTCTTCTTTGTTGCGAACCAGCTTTACGCCGCCCGCTTTACCGCGACCACCGGCGTGGACCTGGGCTTTGACAACCCACTCGCTGCCGCCGATTTTGTCGCAAGCTTCTGCTGCTGCTTCCGGGGTGTCTACCGCGTAACCGGTGGAAACTGGCAGGCCGTATTCAGCGAACAGCTGCTTACCCTGATACTCGTGAAGATTCATGCTTATTACCGTCTTCGTTAGGTACTGCGCATTCGGTGCTGCACTCATTCAAGTGCCGCACCACCTGTGACTGCTGCTTGCATAGCCTTTCCGGATACCCGGTGCAGCTATGCAAGACTGCGTCCAGCGGATATTCCGCGGTGAGTCTTGCATGCAAGGCTCACGACGGGCCATTCCGCCGTGGTTTCTTATTGTCTTAACGCTTCTTGCGGTTGGCGATGTGGATGGCGCCGCCATTCACTGCCAAAGCAGCTTCGTGCAAGGCCTCAGACAGGGTCGGATGGGAGAAAACCATCATGCCCAGGTCTTCAGCGCTGGTGCCGAATTCCATACCGATCGCGCCCTGCTGAACCAGTTCGGCAGCGCTTGGGCCAATCACGTGGACGCCCAGTACGCGGTCTGTCTTGGCATCTGCGATGACCTTGACGAAACCGCCGGTATCGTTGGCAGCCATGGCACGGCCAGAGGCTGCGAACGGGAAGGTGCCGACGTTAACTTCAACGCCTTCGGCTTTCAAGGCCTGCTCGGTTTTACCAACCCACGCGATTTCCGGGTGAGTATAAATAACCGAAGGGATCAAATCATAGTTCATCTGGGCCTTGTGACCCTTGATGCGCTCGACAACCATGATGCCTTCTTCGGACGCCTTGTGCGCCAGCATCATGCCGCGAACCACGTCGCCGATGGCGTAAACGCCCGGTACGGTGGTGGCGCAGTGATCGTCAACGTGCACGAAACCGCGCTCGTCCAGGGTCACGCCGCAGTCGGCAGCCAGCAGATCAGTGGTCACCGGACGGCGACCAACGGCTACGATCAGCTTGTCGAAAGTGATGTTCTGTTCGCCCTTGGCATCGGTGTAGTTCACCACGACTTCGTCGCCGTTCACTTTGGAACCGGTGACGCGAGCGCCCAGCTTGATGTCCAGACCCTGTTTGGTCAGGGTTTTCAGCGCTTCCTTGGAAACAGCGGTGTCCGCTGCCATCAGGAAGGTGTCCAGGGCTTCCAGGACAGTCACTTCTGCACCCAGACGCGACCAGACCGAACCCAGTTCCAGACCGATCACGCCAGCGCCGATCACGCCCAGACGTTTTGGAACCGATTGGAACTCCAGAGCGCCAGTCGAATCGACGATCACATTCTGGTCGACCGGAGCCGGTGGAATGTCGATCGGACGCGAGCCCGGAGCGAGGATGACGTTTTCGGCTTCGATGATTTCTACCGAACCGTCTGGCTTGGTGACTTCAACTTTCTTGCCGGCCAGCAGCTTGCCGTGACCCTGGATGGAGGTCACACCGTTGGCTTTGAACAGGGTCGCAACGCCGGAGGTCAGGCCTTTGACGATGTTGGCCTTACGGCCGACCATCGCTGGCACGTCCATGGTCACGCCAGCGTGATTGATACCGTGGATCGCGAAACCGTCCTGGGCTTCGTGGAATTTCCACGAGCTGTCCAGCAGGGCCTTGGATGGAATGCAGCCGACGTTCAGGCAGGTACCGCCCAGAGCCAGTTTGCCTTCCTTGTCGGTGTACTTCTCGATGCAGGCAGTGGAGAGACCCAACTGCGCGGCCTTGATGGCAGCGACGTAACCGCCAGGGCCCGCACCGATCACTACTACGTCAAATTTCTGCGACATTCAAAAAATCCTCTTTAGCGAAAAGCTTCAAGCCGCGAGCGGCAAGCCAGGCTGCGGGTTTTCCGACAGCACGGGCTTGCAGCTCATGGCTGCTTCTATCAGATATCCAGCAACAGACGAGCCGGATCTTCCAGCAGGTTCTTGATGGTCACCAGGAAGGTCACAGCTTCTTTGCCATCGATCAGACGGTGATCGTAGGACAGTGCCAGGTACATCATCGGACGGATAACGACCTGACCGTTGATGGCCATAGGACGCTGGATGATGTTGTGCATGCCCAGGATGGCGGCTTGTGGCGGGTTGACGATCGGGGTCGACATCATCGAACCGAAAGTACCGCCGTTGGTGATGGTGAACGTACCACCGGTCATTTCGTCCATCGACAGTTTGCCGTCGCGGGCTTTCTTGCCGAAGGTGGCGATGCCGCCTTCGATTTCAGCCAGGCTCATCAGTTCGGCGTTACGCAGAACCGGTACTACCAGGCCGCGATCGCTGGAAACTGCAACGCCGACGTCAGCGTAGCCGTGGTAAACGATGTCGCCGCCGTCGATCGACGCGTTGACAGCCGGGAAGCGCTTCAGCGCCTCGGTAGCCGCTTTCACGAAGAAGGACATGAAGCCCAGGCGTACGCCGTTGTGGGACTTCTCGAACAGGTCCTTGTACTTCGAACGCAGCGCCATGACTTCGGTCATGTCGACTTCGTTGAAAGTGGTCAGCATCGCCATGTTCGACTGAGCTTCAACCAGACGCTTGGCCACGGTGGCACGAACGCGAGTCATCGGAACGCGCTTCTCGATGCGGTCGCCAGCAGCGAACACAGGAGCAGCGGCAGCCGGAGCAGCAGCCTTGGCAGGTGCGGCAGCAGGAGCAGCTTTCTTGGCTTCGACAGCGGCAACCACGTCTTCCTTGGTTACACGACCATCTTTGCCGGTGCCTTTGACGGAAGCCAGGTTGATGCCGTTTTCTTCGGCCAGCTTGCGAGCAGCTGGAGCTGCGATAGCGTCTTCGTCCGCGCCGGCAGCCGGAGCGGCAGCAGCGGCCGGAGCAGCAGCGGCAGCGGGAGCTGCGGCAGCAGCGCCGCCTTCAACGATGGAGCCCAGGACTTCGTCGGACAGAACGGTGTCGCCTTCGTTCTTGACGATAGCGCCCAGCACGCCATCAGCGGTAGCCAGCACTTCCAGCACGACCTTGTCGGTTTCGATGTCGACAATCAGTTCGTCGCGCTTGACCGCGTCGCCCGGTTGTTTGTGCCAGGTGGCAACGGTGCCATCGGCAACCGATTCCGGGAAAGTGGGGGCTTTGATCTCGATAGCCATTGTCTGTGGTTCCTTAAATTCGGTTTCAGGTGCGCGAAGGCGTTAAACAGTAAAGGCGTCTTGCAGCAGTTGTTCCTGCTGTTCGGCGTGCATCGATGCGTAACCGCATGCAGGTGCAGCAGAAGCCTCACGGCCCGCGTACTCGAGTACGAGAGACTTGTTGAGGTTGCTGATGCTGCGACGCATGTGGTGTTGGCTGCAGTACCACGCCCCCTGGTTCATCGGCTCTTCCTGACACCAGACGGCATGCTTGACGTTGGTGTAAGGCGCCAGGACTTCTTTCAGGTCGTCCTCAGGGAATGGGTACAGCTGCTCGATACGAACGATGGCGATGTCGTCACGACCTTCGGCACGGCGTTTTTCCAGCAGGTCGTAGTAGACCTTGCCGCTACACAGAACAACGCGCTCGACCTTTTTCGGGTCCTGAGCATCGATTTCCGGGATGACGGTCTGGAACGAACCTTCGGCCAGATCTTCCAGCGTCGAGATGGCCAACTTGTGGCGCAGCAGCGACTTCGGAGTCAGGACTACCAGTGGTTTGCGCAGCGGGCGAATGACCTGACGGCGCAGCAAGTGGTAGATCTGAGCCGGCGTCGTCGGCATGCATACCTGAATGTTGTGCTCGGCGCACAGCTGCAGGTAACGCTCCAGACGAGCCGAGGAGTGCTCCGGACCCTGACCTTCATAACCGTGCGGCAGCAGCATGGTCAGACCGCACAGACGGCCCCACTTGTGCTCGCCACTGGTGATGAACTGGTCAATCACTACCTGGGCGCCGTTGGCGAAGTCGCCGAACTGGGCTTCCCAGATAACCAGGGCATTCGGCGTGGTGGTCGAGTAACCGTACTCGAACGCCAATACCGCTTCTTCGGACAGGAACGAGTCGTACAGGTCAAAACGCGGCTGACCGTCGTACAGGTTCTGCAGCGGGATGTAGGTGCCCGCGTCTTTCTGGTTGTGCAGGACAGCATGGCGGTGCGAGAACGTACCGCGGCCGATGTCCTGGCCAGTCATGCGAATCGGGTGACCTTCGAACGCCAGGGTCGCGTACGCCATGGTTTCAGCGTAACCCCAGTTGATCGGCAGGCCGCCGGCTTGCATCTTCTGGCGGTCTTCGTAGATCTTGGCAACCTGGCGCTGAACCACGAAGCCTTCCGGGATTTCCAGCAGCTTGGCGGACAGTTCCTGCAAGGTCTTGAGGTCGAAGCGAGTGTCGTGACGCGCGGTCCAGGCGTGGCCCAGATACGGACGCCAGTCCACGAACAACTCTTTGTTCGGCTCTTTGACCAGGCTTTTCACTACGTGCAGACCGTTGTCCAGCGCGTTGCGGTATTCGTCGACTTTCGCCTGAACACGCTCTGCGTCCATCACACCGCCCTGGGTCAGACGATCGGCATACAGCTCACGGGTGGTGCGCTGTTTGGTGATCTGCTGATACATCAGAGGTTGGGTACCGCTTGGCTCGTCGGCCTCGTTGTGGCCGCGACGACGGTAGCAGACCAGGTCGATCACCACGTCACGCTTGAACTGCATGCGGTAGTCGATGGCCAGCTGGGTCACGAACAATACGGCTTCCGGATCATCACCATTCACATGGAGGATCGGCGCCTGGATCATTTTCGCAACGTCGGTCGCGTACTCGGTGGAGCGCGAGTCCAGCGGATTGCTGATGGTGAAACCGACCTGGTTGTTGATCACGATGTGCACGGTACCGCCGGTCTTGAAACCGCGGGTTTGCGACATCTGGAAGGTTTCCATGACCACGCCCTGACCGGCGAACGCAGCGTCACCGTGGATGGAGATCGGCAGAACCTTCTCACCGGTTGGATCGTTGCGACGGTCCTGACGGGCGCGAACCGAACCCTCGACCACCGGGGAAACGATTTCCAGGTGGGACGGGTTGAACGCCATGGCCAGGTGAACTTCACCGCCGGTGGTCATCACGTTGGACGAGAAGCCCTGGTGGTATTTGACGTCACCGGAACCCAGCTCGACCTTCTTCTTGCCTTCGAACTCGTCGAACAGCTCGCGCGGGTTCTTGCCGAAGGTGTTGACCAATACGTTCAGACGGCCACGGTGGGCCATGCCGATGACGATTTCCTTGGTGCCGTAGGAACCGGAACGCTGGATCAGCTCGTCGAGCATCGGAATCAGGCTTTCGCCGCCTTCCAGACCGAAACGCTTGGTACCCGGGTATTTGGTACCCAGGTATTTTTCCAGGCCTTCGCCGGCGGTCACGCGCTCGAGCAAGTGGCTCTTGATGTCGGCGGAGTACGTCGGACGACCGCGCACGCTTTCCAGTCGCTGCTGGAACCACTGGCGCTGCTCGGAATCGGTGATGTGCGTGAATTCAGCGCCGATGGTGCGGCAATATGTCTGCTGCAACGCTTCGTGAATTTCGCGTAGGCTCGCTTCCTCTTTGCCGATGAACAGGTCGCCGGCACGGAAGGTCGTATCAAGATCGGCATTGGTCAAGCCGTAATGATTGATCGACAGGTCTGCAGGTGCAGGACGCTGCCACAGCCCCAGCGGGTCAAGCTGGGCTGCCTGGTGGCCACGCATACGGTAGGCCTGGATCAATCGCAGCACTTCAACTTGCTTCTTCTCGTGCTCACTGCTCACGCTGCCGGCGGAAACCGGTTGGGCGCGGCGCTGGTTCTTTGCCAGCAAGACGAAATGATCGCGAATTGTGGAGTGCGAAACATCGGTGGCAGAGTTGCCGTCAGCAGGCAACTTCTGGAAGTAGGTGCGCCACTCTTCTGGCACAGCGTTAGGGTCGTGCAGGTAGAGCTCGTAAAGCTCTTCCACATAGGCAGCGTTACTACCGGATAGGTAGGCACTGTTCCACATGCGCTGCATCACGCTTTCTTGCATGCTTGGTCACCCTCGGTTAGGGGAACACCATCGGTGTCGACACCGAGCAAACTTGCAGAAGTCCGAATGCAGCGACCAAAACAAGCCACTAGGATCACACTGATAGTCCGGGTACCAGCCCGGATGCCCCTGCTTGTCTCATTTCTTCAAAATAAGAGCCGCAGCCTTTTAAGCTGCTGCTCAGGTTAAAACTACGGCGCCGGTTGAAGCCTGCGCCGTAGCATCTACGGGTACAGCGGGTACAGCAGCTGAATCACACGCCGCTGGAAAGCAGCATGTTACGGATGTGACCGATGGCCTTAGTCGGGTTCAGGCCTTTCGGACATACGCTGACGCAGTTCATGATCCCGCGGCAGCGGAATACGCTGAACGGGTCATCCAGCGAAGCCAGACGCTCGGACGTCTTGGTGTCACGGCTGTCTGCCAGGAAGCGGTACGCTTGCAGCAGGGCAGCTGGACCCAGGAACTTGTCCGGGTTCCACCAGAAGGACGGGCAAGAGGTCGAGCAGCAAGCGCACAGGATGCACTCGTACAGACCGTCGAGCTTTTCACGTTCTTCAGGGGACTGCAGACGCTCGATGGCCGGAGCCGGCGTATCGTTCTGCAGGTATGGCTTAACCTTCTCGTATTGCTTGTAGAAGATGCTCATATCGACGACCAGGTCACGGATAACCGGCAAACCTGGCAGAGGACGAACGATCAACTTGTTACCTTTTACGACAGCAGACAGCGGCGTGATGCACGCCAGGCCGTTTTTGCCGTTGATGTTCATGCCGTCGGAACCGCAAACACCTTCACGGCAAGAGCGACGATAGGAGAAACCCTCGTCCTGCTCTTTGATCAGGGCCAGCACGTCCAGCACCATCAGGTCTTTACCACCGGTATCGACCTGGAATTCCTGCATGAACGGCGCAGCGTCCTGATCAGGGTTGTAGCGATAAACACTGACTTGCAACATGGCGGTCACCCTTAATAAGTCCGGACTTTAGGTTCGAAAGTCGGAACAGTCTTCGGCGAGAAGTTCACAGCACGCTTGGTCACGCGCTTGTCACCCGGGAAGTACAGGGTGTGGCACAGCCAGTTTTCGTCGTCACGGTCTTCGAAGTCTTCACGGGCGTGAGCACCGCGGGACTCTTTACGCACTTCGGCAGCGATGGCGGTAGCTTCAGCCACTTCCAGCAGGTTTTGCAGTTCCAGCGCTTCGATACGGGCAGTGTTGAACGCCTGCGACTTATCGTTGATCTTCACGTTGGCGATGCGCTTGCGCAGGTCAGCCAGCTGGGCAATACCCTTCTGCATGTATTCGCCAGTACGGAATACACCGAAGTAGTTCTGCATGCAGTTTTGCAGTTCGCGACGCAGGGTAGCCACGTCTTCACCTTCGGTACGCTCGTTCAGAGCGGACAGGCGCGCCAGGGCCGCATTGATGTCGGCGTCGGTGGCGTCGTCGTATTCGATACCGTCGGTCAGTGCTTTTTCCAGGTGCAGGCCGGCAGCGCGGCCGAATACCACCAGGTCGAGCAGCGAGTTGCCACCCAGACGGTTGGCGCCGTGAACCGATACACAAGCCACTTCGCCCACGGCGAACAGACCAGGAATGATCTGATCCACGCCATCGGCGTCCTGGGTGATCGCCTGACCATGAATGTTGGTGGCAACGCCGCCCATCATGTAGTGGCAGGTCGGAACAACCGGAACCGGAGCAACAACCGGGTCAACGTGTGCAAAAGTCTTCGACAATTCGCAGATGCCTGGCAGACGGCTGTGCAGCACTTCCTCGCCCAGGTGGTCGAGCTTGAGCATTACGTGGTCGCCATTCGGACCGCAACCGTTGCCGGCGATGATCTCTTTAACCATCGAACGGGCAACCACGTCACGACCGGCAAGGTCTTTGGCGTTCGGAGCATAACGCTCCATGAAACGCTCGCCGTGCTTGTTGATCAGGTATCCACCTTCACCACGGCAACCTTCTGTAACCAGTACACCGGCGCCGGCAATACCGGTCGGGTGGAACTGCCACATTTCAATGTCTTGTACCGGTACTCCGGCACGCAGCGCCATACCAACGCCGTCACCGGTGTTGATCAGGGCGTTGGTGGTCGAAGCGTAGATACGACCGGCACCGCCAGTCGCCAGCACGGTGGCTTTCGCGCGGATGTAGGTGGTTTCACCGGTTTCGATGCAGATCGCGATCACGCCGACGAACTCGCCTTCGCCGTTCTTCACCAGATCGACAGCGTAGTACTCGTTCAGGAACACGGTACCGGCTTTCAGGTTGCCCTGATAAAGGGTGTGCAGCAGCGCGTGACCAGTACGGTCGGAAGCGGCGCAAGTACGGGCAGCCTGCCCGCCTTTACCGTAATCCTTCGACTGGCCGCCGAATGGACGCTGGTAGATACGACCTTGCTCGGTACGCGAGAACGGCATACCCATGTGGTCCAGCTCGTAGACCGCGGCCGGGCCTTCCTGACACATGTATTCGATAGCGTCCTGGTCACCGATGTAGTCGGAACCCTTGACGGTATCGTACATGTGCCAGCGCCAGTCATCGTTCGGGTCAGCGGACGCGATCGCGCAGGTGATGCCGCCTTGAGCGGATACAGTGTGCGAACGGGTCGGGAAAACCTTGGTGATCACGGCAGTCTTGTGACCGCCCTGTGCCAGTTGCAGCGCTGCGCGCATGCCGGCACCGCCACCACCAATAATGATGGCGTCGAAAGAAATCGTTGGAATGTTAGCCATGAATCAGATACCCCAGAGAATCTGCACGCCCCAGACGAAGTAAGCGAACATCGCAACGCCGCATACTGCCTGGAATAGGAAACGTACTGCAGTCGCGGACTTGCCCAGCGCCATTGGCGTCAGGTAGTCGGTCGCGATGGTCCACATGCCGACCCAGGCGTGAGCGCCCAGGGCCACAAGGGCCAGCAGACTGAAGATACGCATCCCGTTGTGGGCGAACAGGCCATGCCATTGGTCATAACCAATGCCAGGATTCGCAGCGAGGTATCCGATCAGGAAAATGAAATAAGCCGCGAGAACGACCGCAGACACACGTTGCGCCATCCAGTCATAAAGACCGGAACGCGAAAGGTTCGTAACGCTGGTTACCATATCCAAACTCCTGCCAGAACGATCAACACCACGGAAACGGCGATGATAATTTTCGAGCCCAGGCGGCCGCCTTCCAGCGTCTCACCGATGCCCATATCCATGATCAAGTGGCGCACACCGGCTACCAGGTGATACAGAAGAGCGGACAGGAGGCCCCATGCTACGAACTTGGCCAGAGGACTGGTCAAGGTTGCCTTCACGTCGGCAAAACCTTCCTCGGAACCCAGGGATTTGCCCAATGCATAAAGCATGAAGCCAAGGCCCAGGAAGAGGATGATGCCGGAAACACGGTGAAGAAACGACGTAACGCCGGTGATGGGGAGTTTGATGGTCCTTAGGTCTAGGTTTACAGGTCGTTGGCTTTTCACGGCTTTTTTTTCACACTGAAGAGCCCCTAACAATCAGGGCAAAGTTGTTGGGGAGTGCACTGGTCAGGTAACCACCACCCAGGGATGCGACCCCCAATAAAGCAGGCCCAAAAGCCCTTGGCGGTCGGTGGCCGAGTATAGACAGTTAGGCTACTAATGACAACGCAAACACCTAACCCGAACAGCTGATTGCGCAACTGACATAAAAGGCGTAAATGGCAGCCAATTTCGAGAAAAAAGTCCGGTTAAAGCCTTCTGGAGCAAGACTTTAGGCAAATTGACATTCGAATTTATCTCACTATAGTGGTGCGGGCCCTGCGTGGGGGGTCTGTCTGATGATTTCAAGCATAAATAGGAGGCCACATGGCTGACAAAAAAGCGCAGTTGATCATCGAGGGCGCAGCCCCCGTCGAGCTGCCCATTTTAACCGGCACCGTTGGTCCCGATGTTATCGATGTTCGGGGCCTGACGGCCACGGGCCGTTTCACCTTTGACCCAGGCTTCATGTCGACCGCCTCGTGCGAGTCGAAGATCACCTATATCGACGGCGACAACGGCATTCTGCTGCACCGCGGCTACCCGATCGAACAGCTGGCTGAAAAGTCGGACTACCTGGAAACCTGCTATCTGCTGCTCAACGGCGAACTGCCGACCGCAGAACAGAAGGCCCAGTTCGTCAGCACCGTGAAGAACCACACCATGGTTCACGAGCAGCTGAAGACCTTCTTCAACGGCTTCCGTCGCGACGCCCACCCGATGGCCGTCATGTGCGGCGTAGTCGGCGCCCTCTCGGCGTTCTACCACGACTCCCTGGACATCAATAACCCGCAGCATCGCGAAATTTCCGCGATCCGCCTGGTTGCCAAGATGCCGACCCTGGCCGCAATGGTTTACAAGTACTCCATGGGCCAACCCATGATGTACCCGCGCAACGACCTGTCGTATGCGGAAAACTTCCTGCACATGATGTTCAACACCCCGTGCGAGATCAAACCGATCAGCCCGGTACTCGCCAAGGCCATGGACCGGATCTTCATCCTCCATGCCGACCACGAGCAGAACGCCTCGACGTCCACCGTGCGCCTGGCGGGCTCTTCGGGTGCCAACCCGTTCGCCTGTATCGCTGCCGGTATCGCTGCACTGTGGGGCCCTGCCCACGGCGGTGCAAACGAAGCCGTACTGACCATGCTCGATGAAATCGGCGATGTTTCGAACATCGACAAGTTCATCGCCAAGGCCAAGGACAAGAACGATCCATTCAAACTGATGGGCTTCGGTCACCGCGTTTACAAAAACCGCGACCCACGCGCCACAGTAATGAAGCAGACCTGCGACGAAGTGCTGAAGGAACTGGGCATCCAGAACGATCCGCAACTCGAACTGGCCATGCGCCTGGAAGAGATCGCCCTGACCGACCCGTACTTCATCGAACGCTCGCTGTACCCGAACGTCGACTTCTACTCGGGGATCATCCTCAAGGCGATCGGCATTCCAACCAGCATGTTCACCGTGATCTTCGCCCTGGCGCGGACCGTCGGCTGGATCTCCCACTGGAAAGAAATGCTCTCCAGCCCGTACAAGATCGGCCGCCCGCGCCAGCTGTACACCGGCTACGAGTCGCGTGACATCACCAGGCTGGAAGACCGCAAGTAAGAGCTGTCTTGCTGTAGCGAGTTGAGTTGTACCGGGAACGGCCTCTGCTTTTTATATAAAGAGCAGGAGGCCGTTTTTGTTTGTGTAGCATTTGGCGTCGGCTAAGTTGGCGTACATATCCATTGCTGCGGTAACGGCCACCTTTACAGCGGGTTACTTGGAAAAACGGAACGCCGCCCGGCCTGTAGGAGCGAGCTTGCTCGCGATGGAGGTCAACGATGATGCGGGGAGCCTGACACCCCGCGGTGCTCTCAGGTTTTTCGCGAGCAAGCTCGCTCCTACAGAAGAGCAAAGCGGCGTACACCCGCAGCTCCTCACCACTCAACAGGCCGAGCGTGTGCTCGCCTGCGGCTCTTGATCTTGATCCACCCGCCCCCTCGGCAGGCTGAGGGGAGGTGTACACGACCACAAAAAAACAGGTCGATTATCGCCCAACAAAAAATGCCCCGATCTCTCGACCGGGGCATTCAATGTCAGTGCAACTTATATATAAAGCCTGGAAGCCTTAGTGCGAAACCGCCCCACTCGCCCCCAACCCGGTCTGCGAACGAACAAACTGCGGGAAGAACAGCGCCCGCTCATTGTCAGCCGCAGTGGACTTGTCGGTAACCGAGAAGAACCAGATCCCGACAAAGGCAATCATCATCGAGAACAGCGCCGGGTACTCATACGGGAAGATGGCTTTCTCGTGATGCAGGATCTGCACCCAAATGGTCGGGCCAAGGATCATCAGGCCTACAGCACTGACCAGGCCCATCCAGCCACCAATCATCGCACCGCGGGTGGTCAGCTTTTTCCAGTACATGGAAAGCAGCAGTACCGGGAAGTTGCAGCTCGCCGCGATGGAGAACGCCAGGCCCACCATGAACGCGATGTTCTGGCTTTCGAACAGAATGCCCAGAACGATGGCCAGCACACCCAGAGCAACGGTGGTGATCTTCGAAATACGAATCTCATCCTTCTCGTTGGCCTTGCCCTTCTTGATCACACTGGCATACAGGTCGTGGGACACCGCCGAAGCACCGGCCAGGGTCAGACCGGCAACTACCGCCAGAATGGTCGCGAACGCCACGGCCGAGATGAAGCCCAGGAAAATGCTGCCACCGACCGCGTTGGCCAGGTGTACCGCCGCCATGTTGTTACCACCGAGCAACGCGCCGGCCGCGTCTTTGAAGGCCGGGTTGGTGCTGACCAGCAGGATCGCGCCGAAACCGATGATGAAGGTCAGGATGTAGAAGTAGCCAATGAAGCCGGTTGCGTACAGCACGCTCTTGCGAGCTTCCTTTGCGTCACTCACGGTGAAGAAGCGCATCAGGATGTGCGGCAGGCCAGCAGTACCGAACATCAGTGCCAGGCCGAGGGAGAACGCCGAGACCGGATCTTTCACCAGGCCGCCCGGGCTCATGATCGCGTCACCTTTAGGGTGAACCTTGATTGCCTCGGAAAACAGCATGTTGAAATCGAAGTTGACGTGTTTCATCACCATCAGCGCCATGAAGGAAGCGCCGGACAACAACAGAACCGCCTTGATGATTTGTACCCAGGTGGTCGCCAGCATGCCGCCGAACAACACGTAAAGGCACATCAGCACGCCCACCAGAATCACCGCGACGTGATAGTCGAGGCCGAACAGCAGCTGGATCAGCTTGCCGGCACCCACCATCTGGGCGATCAGGTAGAACGCCACCACCACCAGCGAACCGCAGGCGGACAGTGTGCGAATCTGGGTTTGCCCGAGGCGGTAGGACGCCACGTCGGCAAAGGTGTACTTGCCCAGGTTACGCAGGCGCTCGGCGATCAGGAACAGAATGATCGGCCAGCCCACCAGGAAGCCGATCGAATAGATCAGCCCGTCATAGCCGGAAGCGAACACCAGCGCGGAAATCCCCAGGAACGAGGCGGCCGACATGTAGTCGCCGGCAATCGCCAGGCCGTTCTGGAACCCGGTGATCTTGCCACCCGCCGCATAGTAGTCCGCAGCCGACTTGTTGCGCTTGGAGGCCCAGTAAGTAATGCACAGGGTTGCACCCACGAACACCACGAACATCAGGATCGCGGCGACGTTGAGGGGTTGTTTGTGCACTTCACCGGTCAGGGCGTCAGCCGCCCAGGCGCCCGGTGCAAAAGCCGCGATGCTCAATAGAGCCAGTAGACGCCGGATCATTGCTGAGCCTCCTTGAGAATCGCATTGTTCAGGTCGTCAAACTCGCCATTGGCACGTCGTACGTAGATACCCGTCAGGACGAAGGCCGAAACAATCAGCCCGACGCCAATCGGTATGCCCCAGGTAATCGAAGACTCGGGACCGATTTTCGTACCCAGCACTTGCGGCCCGTAGGCAATTAAAAGGATGAAGGCGGAGTAAAGCCCAAGCATGATCGCCGAAAGAATCCAGGCGAATCGTTCCCTCTTGCTAACCAGCTCCTTGAAGCGCGGGCTGTTTTGAATCGAGAGGTAAATGCTGTCGTTCATTGTTTTTATCCTCGCAGCACAGATTTAGTTGGAACGGTATCCACTCTATGCGGCTGCGGGGCAGGTTCCAGACGACCTTAGTCTTAGAACCACATGACAGAACTGCCAATTGTAGGAGCGAGCTTGCTCGCGAAGAATTTGAAGACGCCGCACTTTTTTCAGACAGCACGCGTTAACGTTCACGCCCATCGCGAGCAAGCTCGCTCCTACAGAAAAGCAAAGGGCCGCTTGGCATAAGTTTGCCAAGCGACCCTGCAAGGTGCTGACCAGACGCGTCAGCTCAAATCATTTAGTCCAGTCAGCAACACGCTCAGGGTGTTTGGCGATCCAATCCTTCGCCGCCGCTTCAGGCTTGGCACCATCCTGGATCGCCAGCATGACCTGACCGATTTCGTCTTTGGAGGCCCACTGGAAGTTCTTCAGGAACTTGGCCACTTCCGGCGCCTTGGTACCCAGTTCTTTGCTGCCGATGCTGTTCACGGTTTCAGCCGCGCCGTACACGCCTTTCGAGTCTTCGAGGAAACGCAGTTTCCACTTGGCGAACATCCAGTGCGGCACCCAACCGGTCACGGCAATGGATTCGTTTTTCTTCTCGGCACGGGTCAGCTCGGCAATCATGCCGGCGCCGGAACTGGCCTTGAGTTGATAACCGGTCAGGTCATAGTCCTTGATCGCCTGATCGGTCTTGAGCATCACGCCTGAACCGGCGTCGATGCCAACGATGCGATTCTTGAAGCTGTCGTCGGTTTTCAGGTCCTCGATGGTCTTGGCTTTAACGTACTCCGGCACGATCAGGCCGATTTTTGCGTCCTTGAAGTTCGGGCCGTAATCGACGACCTGATCCTTGTTCTTCGTCCAGTATTCGCCGTGGGTCACCGGCAGCCAGGCCGACAGCATGGCGTCGAGTTTGCCAGTGGCCACGCCCTGCCACATGATCCCGGTGGCAACGGCTTGCAGCTTCACGTCATAACCGAGTTTCTGCCTGATCACTTCGGCAGCCACGTTGGTCGTGGCAACACTGTCCGACCAACCGTCGACATAACCTATCGTCACTTCTTTGCTGGCGGCACTGGCCACGGTAGAACTGATCGCCAGCACCAAAGCCGCACCTGCGCCCAAGAGTCGTCGCATCTTCATCGTTACTTCCCCGAAAGTGCTGCGCTCGACGGATGCCGAGTCGCTTAAACGTATTGTTATGGTGCACAGCGCCCCCATCACGCCTCACAGCAAACTCGTCCAAACATCAGCGGAGTACTGACGCCCTCGATAATCAACCTGACGCTCGTCACGACCTGCTCTGCGAGCGACCTCAAGCCATCGAGAAACGACATCAGAAAGCCATTAATCCTCGCCGCAATACCCCTCCCTGCCAATCCGTCCGAACTTTGCATGTCAAATTCATGCAGGCCACCAAGCACGCGGTAAATGCAGGTAACATGCGCCGCTTTGCTCCCACACGGCCTGACCATGTCCGCGACATCCCGTTTCCCTTTTGCTGCTTATCTATTCGCTTGCCTGCTGGGGCTGTTTGCCCTTGGCGGCTTCTGGTACGGCCTCGGCAAACCGGTGATCCTGCCGGACGTGGCCAGCGCAACGCACAAGCTGCAATGCGCGTCCTACACGCCGTTCGACAAGGATCAATCGCCGTTCGATGTGCCATTCAATTTGCGCCCCGAGCGTATGGATGCCGACCTGGCGCTGCTGGCCAAAAGCTTCGAATGCATCCGCACCTATTCCATGACCGGCCTCGAAGCCCTGCCGGGCCTTGCGCGCAAGCACGGCTTGAAGCTGATGATCGGCGCCTGGGTCAACAGCAACCCGGTGGACACCGAGAAAGAAGTCGACCTGCTGATCGCCTCGGCCAATGCCAACCCGGATGTGGTGAGCGCGGTGATCGTCGGCAACGAAACCCTGCTGCGCAAGGAAGTCACTGGCGCACAACTGGCCAGGCTGATCAACAAGGTCAAAAGCCAGGTCAAGCAGCCTGTCACTTATGCCGACGTCTGGGAGTTCTGGCTCAAGCATCCGGAAATCGCACCCGCCGTGGACTTCCTGACCATCCATTTGTTGCCGTACTGGGAAGATGATCCGTCGAACATCGACGCCGCCCTGCAACATGTGGCCGAAGTGCGCCAGGTGTTCGGCAACAAATTCGCTCCCAAGGATATATTGATCGGCGAAACCGGCTGGCCCAGCGAAGGTCGCCAGCGCGAGACGGCCCTGCCGAGCCGGGTCAACGAAGCCAGGTTCATTCGTGGCTTTGTCGCCATGGCCGAGCAACAGGGCTGGCACTACAACCTGATCGAAGCCTTCGACCAACCGTGGAAGCGCGCCAGTGAAGGTGCGGTCGGGGGTTACTGGGGGCTGTTCGATGCCGATCGCCAGGACAAGGGCGTGCTGGCCGGGCCAGTGACAAACGTACCGTACTGGTCGCAATGGCTGGCGGCAGGCGGATTGATCTTCATCGGCACGTTGCTGCTCGGTGGCCGGGTTCGCACGACGCGCTCGGCGCTGGTGCTGCCCCTGCTCGGTGCATTGGCGGCCTGCTCGATTGGCGCCTGGGGTGACCTGGCACGGGTGACCACGCGTTTTACCAGTGAATGGCTATGGGTCGCATTGCTGACCGCACTGAATCTGCTGGTGCTGGCCCATGCCGCGCTGACGTTGAGCCCTCGTACCGGTTGGCGCGGGCGGGCTTTCAACTGGTTGGAGCGCCGTGCTGGCTGGCTGGTTGCAACGGCAGGTTTCGCGGCGGCAGTGATGATGCTGGAGCTGGTGTTCGATCCGCGTTATCGCAGCTTCCCGAGCGTCGCGTTCATCCTGCCGGCGCTGGTGTATCTGTGCCGTCCGGTGAGCGTGCCGCGTCGGGAGATTGCACTGTTGACCTTCATCATCGGCGCCGGCATCGCGCCGCAGCTGTTCCGTGAAGGTTTGCAGAATCAGCAGGCCTGGGGCTGGGCGCTGGTGAGTGTGTTGATGGTGGTGGCGTTGTGGCGTTGCTTGCGGGTTCGCAAGGCTTGACTCTTTAGCGACCTGACTGGCCTCATCGCGAGCAAGCTCGCTCCCACAATTGATCTTTATCGCACACGGACTTTGTGTTCACTGAAGATCTACTGTGGGAGCGAGCCTGCTCGCGATAGCGGACTATCAGGCGCTACGGGAAGCCCTGACCAACCGCAACCCCGCAATCACCACCGCAAACACCGCCAGCGTGGTGTTGTACAACGCCAGCGCCGGAAACCCGAACACCAGCGCCAGCACCGCCAGCCACCAGCCTGCCCGCCCCGGCACGACAAAACCGATGATCGCCGCGCCCAGCGCAGCCCAGCCCAGAACCGCGAAGTGAATCATCAGCCCCAGGTTCGAACGCACCTGGCATTCCCAACGGCTCGCCTCATCCACGCAAATGCCGACCCACTGTGCATCCTCCATGAAGCCATAACGCGCGCCATAACTGGCGGCCAGCCAGACAGGCAGCAAAACAAGCAGCAGAATCACGGGCAGACGACGGGACATGAAGCACTCCAATTGGCGAAAAACGGCGGCCAGCTTAATCGCCCGAAAGCGTTTCGCAAGCGTTAACAACAGTTAACTGGCCATTCAATCGCAGCAAAGTGTATCGTCCGGCTACTATTACTTCGAAATTAGGCCAGTTTGGTGCCGAGGGTTGGCACTTTGGCGCAGATCCGGTGGTCTTAGCCTGCGAAACTCCTTCGGCACCTTCCTCTAAGGGATTTAGTCATGCTCCGTTCCTTGCGCTTCGCCGCCTTGTTTGGCGGCCTTATATTGAGTGCGTCCGCACTGGCAGTCGATATTGATGCCGCCAGTTATGGCTACCCCCTGACTAATCCGTTCGAGGCTACCATCGCGACCACGCCGCCGGACTTGCGTCCGGAGCTACCTCTGGACGATGACATTGATCAGGCGGTGCGCAGCGTCACCTTGCGTCCTGAGCGGGCGTTCGAATTGCCGGACAACTTCTGGGCGGTCAAGAAACTCGATTATCGCATTGCCACGCAGGATCACGCCGCGCCGCTGATTTTCCTGATCGCCGGCACCGGTGCACGTTATGACAGCAGCCTGAACGAATACCTGAAGAAGCTCTACTACAAGGCCGGTTACCACGTGGTACAGCTGTCATCGCCCACCAGCTATGACTTCATGAGTGCCGCATCACGCTTCGCCACGCCAGGGGTTTCCAAGGAAGACGCCGAAGACATGTACCGGGTGATGCAGGCCGTGCGGGCACAGAACCCGAAAGTGCCGGTCACCGATTACTACCTGACCGGGTACAGCCTCGGTGCACTGGATGCCGCCTTCGTCGCGCACCTGGATGAAACCCGCCGCAGCTTCAACTTCAAGAAAGTCCTGCTGCTCAACCCGCCGGTCAACCTCTACACCTCGATCACCAACCTCGACAAGCTGGTACAGACCGAGGTCAAGGGCATCAACAACAGCACCACGTTCTATGAACTGGTGCTGAACAAACTGACCCGCTACTTCCAGCAGAAGGGCTACATCGACCTCAACGACGCCCTGCTCTACGACTTCCAGCAGTCCAAGCAGCACCTGACCAACGAACAGATGGCCATGCTGATCGGCACGTCGTTCCGCTTTTCGGCGGCCGACATTGCCTTCACCTCGGACCTGATCAACCGTCGCGGCCTGATCACCCCACCCAAGTTCCCGATCACCGAGGGCACCAGCCTCACGCCATTCCTCAAGCGTGCGCTGCAATGCGACTTCGACTGCTACATCACCGAACAAGTCATCCCGATGTGGCGCGCCCGAACCGACGGCGGCAGCCTGCTGCAACTGATTGACCAAGTGAGCCTGTATGCACTGAAGGACTATCTGCACGACAGCCCGAAAATTGCTGTCATGCACAACGCCGATGACGTGATCCTCGGCCCGGGTGACCTGGGTTTCCTGCGCAGGACCTTTGGCGATCGCCTGACCGTTTACCCGCACGGCGGCCATTGCGGCAACCTTAACTACCGCGTCAACAGCGACGCCATGCTGGAGTTCTTCCGTGGCTAAATACCTCCTGCTCTTCGCCGCGTTACTCTGTGCAGGCGTCGCCAATGCCGACAACAGCAAAGCCAATGCCCCTGTGGTCATCGACAGTGACGGCTTCAAGGAACCGCTGAGCAAACTCAAATTCAACCCGGGCCTGGACCAGCGTGAGTTCGAGCGTTCGACGCTCAGCGCACTGGCCGTCTACGATCCGCTGGAAGAGTGGAACCGGCGCGTCTATCACTTCAACTACCGCTTCGACCAATGGGTGTTCCTGCCGGTGGTCAATGGCTACCGCTACGTCACCCCGAGCTTCCTGCGCACCGGCGTCAGCAACTTCTTCAACAACCTCGGCGACGTGCCAAACCTGTTGAACAGCCTGCTGCAGCTCAAGGGCCAGCGTTCACTGGAAACCACCGGACGCCTGCTGCTCAACACCACCATCGGCATCGCCGGCCTGTGGGACCCGGCGACTGCCATGGGCCTGCCGCGCCAGAGCGAAGACTTCGGCCAGACGTTGGGCTTCTACGGCGTGCCGGGCGGCGCTTACTTCGTCTTGCCGATCCTCGGTCCGTCCAACCTGCGTGACACCGGCGGCCTGGCGGTGGATTACACGGCCGAGAGTGCGATCAACTTCCTCAACGTCGCCGAAGTCAGTTCCAACCATCCGGAAGTCTGGATCCTGCGCAGCATCGACAAGCGCTACCAGACAAACTTCCGCTATGGCCAGATGAACTCGCCGTTCGAGTACGAGAAAGTGCGTTACGTCTACACCGAAGCGCGCAAGTTGCAGATTGCCGAGTAAATAAGGCAGCTGTAAATCAATGTGGGAGCGGGCTTGCTCGCTCCCACATTTGTTATGTGTTGTCTTCAACCTTTCAGCGCTTTCCAGATCTTGCTGACAGCCGTAACACCAACCAACACCACCGCCCCTGCCACAATCCCCGCCACGCCATTGAGCAACACCGGCACGATAAATCCACCACCACCCGCCGCAGCACCGACATTTTCGATCCAGTGATGCACCACCGGCACACCGTGGGTAAGGATGCCGCCGCCGACCAGAAACATCGCCGCCGTGCCGATCACCGACAGGCTCTTCATCATGTACGGTGCCGCACGCAGAATCCCGCCACCGATGCTTTTCGCCATCTGCCCGGGTTTCTGCGTCAACCACAAGCCAAGGTCGTCAAGCTTGACGATACCCGCCACCAGGCCATAGACGCCGATGGTCATGACGATTGCGATCCCCGACAACACGATGATTTGCTGGCTCAATGGCGCACCGGCCACGGTGCCGAGGGTGATGGCAATGATTTCTGCCGAAAGAATGAAGTCGGTGCGGATCGCGCCTTTGATCTTGTCCTTCTCGAACGCCACCAAGTCGATCGCCGGGTCAGCCACCGCCTCGACCAACTGCGCATGGTCGGCGACGTCTTCAGCCTTGCTGTGCAGGAACTTGTGGGCGAGCTTTTCAAACCCTTCGAAGCACAGATAGGCACCGCCGACCATCAACAGCGGCGTGACCAGCCACGGAATGAACGCACTGATCGCCAATGCCGACGGCACCAGGATCAATTTATTGATGAACGACCCCTTGGCGACCGCCCAGACCACCGGGATTTCCCGCTCGGCACGCACGCCACTGACTTGCTGGGCATTGAGTGCCAGGTCGTCACCGAGTACGCCGGCCGTTTTCTTGGCGGCCATCTGGGTCATCAATGAGACGTCATCCAGCACGGCCGCGATGTCGTCGATCAGTACCAGCAAACTGCTTCCTGCCATGAATCGGGTTTCCTTCTGCAATGAATGCGCAGCAGCATAGCGCGGCATCACGGGCTGCGGCGCATTCTTGAGCGCCGCGCGAGGCCGGTGATACCATGCGCAACCGCCAGAACAGGCAAGGAATCACCCGGTTTATGAGCACTATCCGCGAGCGCAACAAACAACTGATCCTGCGTGCCGCCAGTGAGGAATTCGCCGACAAAGGCTTCGCTGCGACCAAAACCAGCGACATCGCAGCCAAGGCGGGATTGCCCAAGCCCAACGTCTACTACTACTTCAAATCCAAGGAAAACCTCTATCGCGAGGTTCTGGAAAGCATCATCGAGCCCATCCTGCAGGCCTCGACACCGTTCAATCCGGACGGCGAACCCGGTGAAGTGCTCAGCGGCTACATTCGCTCGAAAATCCGCATCTCCCGCGACCTGCCTTTCGCCTCCAAGGTGTTCGCCAGCGAAATCATGCACGGCGCCCCCCACCTGAGCGCCGATCTCGTCGATCAGCTCAATGGCCAGGCCAAACACAACATCGAGTGCATCCAGACCTGGATCGACCGCGGGCAAATCGCCCCCATCGACCCCAACCACCTGATGTTCAGCATCTGGGCCGCCACCCAGACCTACGCCGACTTCGACTGGCAGATCACCGCCATCACCGGCAAGGTCAGGCTGGATGAAGAAGATTACGAAGCGGCAGCGCAGACGATTATCCGGTTGGTGCTCAAGGGGTGTGAGCCGGAGCGGTAGACCACATCAAGGCTATTCGCGAGCAAGCCCGCTCGCACACTTGATCGCTGACGTTCACAAAGTTTGTGTACGCAAAAAATCCAATGTGGGAGCGGGCTTGCTCGCGAAAGCGATAGTTCAGTCAGCGAAGATCAAGCTGCTACCCCCGCATCCGCCACCAACCCCAACCCCAACGCCTCGATGGCAGTGATCGCGCACTGCTCGTCAACATCCGACAGATCGCCGCTGATCCCCACCGCCCCCAGCACGTTGCCGTCCTGATCCCGAACCAGCACACCACCCGGTGCCGGCACGACACTGCCCTGCCCCAGGCTGTTCAACGCGGCGATAAATGCCGGGCGTTGCTGGGCGTCCAGCGCCAGCAGGCGTGAGCCCTTGCCCAGCGCGATGGCGCCCCAGGCTTTGCCGATGGCGACGTGCGGGCGCAGCAGGCTGGCGCCGTCTTCGCGTTGCAGGGTGATCAGATGCCCGCCGGCATCCAGTACTGCGATGGTCAAGGGTGCCGCGGAGATTGCACGCCCTGCGTTGATGGCCTCGTTGACCAGGTTGACTGCGACTTTCAAGGTTAAAGCGCTCATTGTGCTGTCCTCATTTTGTTTTTCGGAAAGTCGGTGGGCTGCGCACTTGTGCCGCGCGTTTTCGCCGCAGCCCGATGCAACAAATAGAACACAATGAATTATTTTTTTGTATACAATAATTCTCGAAAAGCGCCACATGCGACGAAAAGCCACAGTAGAGCGGGCTTCCGACGAATGAAACAAGCGCTTGAGAAAATGGATTGACCTGCGCCGTCCGCCGTGAATACACTCTGCGCAAAGCCACTTGTATACAATTACAAAACGTAAAGAGGCACAAAACCATGAGCAAAATGAGAGCAATCGAAGCCGCCGTTCTGGTGATGCGCCGTGAAGGGGTCGATACCGCTTTTGGCATCCCGGGTGCCGCCATCAACCCGCTGTACTCCGCCCTGCAAAAGGTCGGCGGCATCGATCACGTACTCGCTCGCCACGTTGAAGGCGCCTCGCACATGGCCGAGGGCTACACCCGCACCAAGGCCGGCAACATCGGCGTGTGCATCGGGACTTCCGGCCCTGCCGGCACCGACATGGTCACCGGGCTCTACAGCGCCTCGGCCGACTCGATTCCAATCCTCTGCATCACAGGCCAGGCACCCCGCGCCCGTATGCACAAGGAAGACTTCCAGGCTGTCGATATCACCAGCATCGTCAAGCCGGTCACCAAATGGGCGACCACCGTTCTGGAACCAGGCCAGGTGCCTTACGCGTTCCAGAAAGCGTTCTATGAAATGCGCTCCGGCCGTCCAGGCCCGGTGCTGATCGACCTGCCGTTCGACGTGCAGATGGCCGAAATCGAATTCGACATCGACGCCTACCAGCCTCTGCCACTGGCCAAGCCGAGCGCTACCCGCGTCCAGGTTGAAAAAGCCTTGGCCATGCTGGACCAGGCCGAGCGTCCATTGCTGGTAGCCGGTGGCGGCATCATCAATGCCGACGCCAGCGACCTGCTGGTAGAATTCGCCGAACTGACCGGTATTCCGGTGATCCCGACCCTGATGGGCTGGGGCACCATCCCGGACGATCACCCGCTGATGGTGGGCATGGTTGGTTTGCAGACTTCGCACCGCTACGGCAACGCGACCATGCTGAAATCCGACGTGGTTCTGGGCGTGGGCAACCGTTGGGCCAACCGTCACACCGGTTCGGTCGATGTGTACACCGAAGGCCGCAAGTTCATTCACGTCGACATCGAACCAACCCAGATCGGCCGCGTATTCACCCCGGACCTGGGCATCGTTTCCGACGCCGCTGCCGCGTTGACCGTGTTCATCGAAGTCGCTCGCGAATGGCAAGCCGCCGGCAAGCTGAAGAACCGCAGTGCCTGGCTGCAAGACTGCCAGCAGCGTAAAGCCAGCCTGCAGCGCAAGACTCACTTCGACAACGTGCCGGTCAAGCCGCAACGTGTATACGAAGAGATGAACCAGGTGTTCGGCAAAGACACCTGCTACGTCAGCACCATCGGTCTGTCGCAGATTGCCGGCGCGCAGTTCCTGCACGTCTACAAGCCGCGCCACTGGATCAACTGCGGTCAGGCAGGCCCGTTGGGCTGGACCATTCCGGCAGCGCTGGGCGTGGTCAAGGCTGATCCGAACCGTAAAGTCGTGGCCCTGTCGGGGGACTATGACTTCCAGTTCATGATCGAGGAACTGGCGGTGGGCGCGCAGTTCAAGCTCCCCTACATCCACGTCGTGGTGAACAACTCGTACCTGGGTCTGATCCGTCAGGCGCAGCGCGGTTTCGACATGGACTACTGCGTGCAGCTGTCCTTCGACAACCTGAACGCGCCTGAACTCAACGGCTACGGTGTGGACCACGTCGCGGTGGCCGAAGGCCTCGGCTGCAAGGCACTGCGCGTATTCGAACCGGCTCAGATCCAGCCTGCCCTGCGCAAGGCCCAGGAGCTGATCGAAGAGTTCAAGGTTCCAGTGATCGTCGAGATCATCCTGGAGCGCGTGACCAACATTTCCATGGGCACCGAGATCAACGCCGTCAACGAATTCGAAGACCTGGCGCTGGTCGGCGACGACGCACCGACTGCGATTTCGTTGCTGGACTAACTGCTGACCGCTCCCCTTGTGGGAGCGGGCTTGCTCGCTCCCACAAGGGACCTCATACATATACGGGAGACCACCATGCCGCGTTTCGCAGCCAACCTGTCCATGCTGTTCACCGAACAGGACTTTCTCGCCCGTTTCGAAGCGGCCGCCAAGGCCGGCTTCAATGGTGTCGAATACCTGTTCCCGTACGACTTCAGCTCCGCCGAAATCAAGGCCCAACTCGACGCCAACGGTCTGACCCAAGTGCTATTCAACCTGCCGGCCGGTGACTGGGGCAAGGGCGAACGCGGTATCGCTTGCCTGCCGGACCGGGTCGAAGAGTTCCGTGCCGGTGTCGATCTGGCCATTGCTTACGCGCAGGTACTGGGCAACACCCAGGTCAACTGCCTGGCCGGTATTCGTCCGCAGGCCTTTGACGATGCCACCGTGGAGAAAACTTTCGTCGCCAACCTCAAGTACGCGGCCGACAAGCTGCAAGCGGCGGGAATCAAACTGGTGATGGAAGCAATCAACACCCGTGACATCCCGGGCTTCTACCTGAACAACACGGCGCAAGCCCTGTCGATTCGCGAGCAGGTCGGCAGCGCCAACCTGTTCCTGCAATACGACATCTACCACATGCAAATCATGGAAGGCGACCTGGCCCGCACCCTGCAATCGCACCTGGGCGAGATCAACCATGTGCAGCTTGCGGACAACCCGGGACGCAACGAACCAGGTACCGGTGAAATCAACTACCGCTTCCTGTTCGAACACCTGGACCGCATCGGATATCAGGGCTGGGTCGGCTGCGAATACAAGCCGCTGACCACCACTGAAGCGGGCCTGGGCTGGTTGAAAACCCATAACGCGATCTGACAATGAACCCTGTGTAGGAGCGAGCTTGCTCGCGATGGTGTGTCAGGCACACCGGTTTCGATAGATAGCCCTTCGCGAGCAAGCTCGCTCCTACAGCAGCAACAAAAACAAGAGGATTTTCTCATGGCTAAAATCGGATTTATCGGCACCGGCATCATGGGCCACCCAATGGCGGCGAACCTGCAGAAAGCCGGTCACAGTCTGTTCCTGTCGGCGCACCACGACCCTGCGCCTGCCGACCTGGTCGCCGCTGGCGCCGTTGCTCTGGCGAACCCGAAAGAAGTCGCCCAGGAAGCTGAATTCATCATCGTCATGGTGCCGGATACCCCGCAGGTCGATGACGTGCTGTTCCGCGCCGATGGCATTGCTGCCGGTGTCAGCAAAGGCAAAGTCGTGATCGACATGAGTTCGATCTCGCCGACCGCCACCAAGGCTTTCGCGGCCAAAATCAACGAAAAAGGCGCGCAATACCTCGACGCCCCGGTATCCGGCGGTGAAGTCGGCGCCAAGGCTGCGACCCTGAGCATCATGGTCGGCGGCGATGCCGACGCCTTCGAACGCGCCCTGCCGCTGTTCCAGGCCATGGGCAAGAACATCACCCTGGTCGGTGGCAACGGTGACGGTCAAACCGCCAAAGTGGCCAACCAGATCATCGTGGCCCTGAACATCCAGGCCGTGGCCGAAGCCCTGCTGTTCGCTTCGAAAAACGGTGCCGATCCGGCCAAGGTGCGTGAAGCGCTGATGGGCGGTTTCGCTTCGTCGAAGATCCTCGAAGTGCACGGCGAGCGCATGATCAAGGGCACCTTCGATCCAGGCTTCCGTATCAGCCTGCACCAGAAGGACCTGAACCTCGCCCTGCAAGGCGCCAAGGAGCTGAACATCAACCTGCCGAACACCGCCAACACCCAGCAAGTGTTCAGCACCTGCGCGGCCATCGGTGGCAGCAACTGGGACCACTCGGCGCTGATCAAGGGCCTGGAACACATGGCGAACTTCTCGATTCGCGACAAGAAGTAAGCCCCTGCCCCATCCCCATGTGGGAGCGGGCCTGTGGCGAGGGGGCTCGCCCCCGTTGGGCTGCGTAGCAGCCCCAAAATCTCTGATACACCGAAGATCTTGTGAGTGCTACGCACTCAAACGGGGGCAAGTCCCCTCGCCACAGGGCCCGCTCCCACACTGGACCGAGTTGCCCTTCAAATAACAAGAATTCCGGGAGCCCGCCATGTCGGTCGATCCGCAACAATTGCTGCGCGAGCTGTTTGCCACAGCCATCGACGCGGCGCATCCGCAACAAGTCCTCGAAGCCCATTTACCCGCCGACCGCAGCGGACGCGTAATCGTCATTGGCGCCGGCAAAGCCGCAGCCGCCATGGCCCAGGTGGTCGAGCGCTGCTGGCAGGGCGAAGTGTCCGGCCTGGTGGTGACCCGTTACGGTCACGGCGCCCCATGCGAAAAAATCGAAGTGGTCGAAGCCGCGCATCCGGTACCGGACGCCGCCGGCCTGGCCGTGGCCAAGCGTGTGCTCGAGCTGGTCAGCGACCTCAGCGAAAACGACCGCGTGATCTTCCTGCTCTCCGGCGGTGGCTCTGCCCTGCTGGCACTGCCGGCCGAAGGCATCACCCTGGCCGACAAGCAGTCGATCAACAAAGCCCTGCTCAAGTCCGGCGCGACCATCGGCGAAATGAACTGCGTGCGCAAGCACCTCTCGGCGATCAAGGGCGGCCGCCTGGGCAAAGCCTGCTGGCCTGCCACGGTTTACACCTACGCGATTTCCGATGTACCGGGCGACCTCGCCACGGTCATCGCCTCCGGCCCCACCGTAGCCGACCCGAGCACTTCCGCCGAAGCCCTGGCGATCCTCAAACGCTACGCCATCGAGGTTCCAGCCTCGGTGCGCAGTTGGCTGCAAAGCCCGGAATCGGAGACGGTCAAACCCGGTGATCCGAGCCTGGCCCGCAGTCATTTCCAGTTGATCGCCCGCCCGCAACAATCGCTTGAAGCGGCGGCGGTGAAATGCCGTCAGGCCGGGTTCAGTCCACTGATCCTCGGTGACCTGGAAGGCGAATCTCGCGAGGTGGCGAAAGTCCACGCCGGCATCGCGCGACAAATCGTGCTGCATGGCCAGCCACTGGCGGCACCCTGCGTGATTCTCTCGGGCGGCGAAACCACCGTCACCGTGCGCGGCAACGGCCGTGGCGGGCGCAATGCCGAGTTCCTGCTGAGCCTGACCGACAGCCTCAAGGGCCTGCCGGGCGTGTATGCCCTGGCCGGCGATACCGATGGCATCGACGGTTCCGAAGACAATGCTGGCGCGATCATGACCCCGGACAGCTACGCCCGCGCCGCAGCAATGGGTCTGAGCGCCAGCGATGAGTTGGACAACAACAATGGCTACGGCTATTTCGAGGCTCTCGACGCCCTGATCGTTACCGAGCCGACCCGCACCAACGTCAACGACTTCCGCGCCATCCTGATCCTCGAGAGCACTAAACATGACGCCTGACAAAAAGGTCAAAATCCTCGCCACGCTCGGCCCGGCCATCGAAGGGATCGACGACATCCGCGAACTGGTGCTGGCCGGGGTCAACATCTTCCGCCTGAACTTCAGCCATGGCGATCACGCCGACCACGCCCAGCGTTTTCAGTGGATTCGTGAAGTCGAGCGCCAGCTGAATTATCCATTGGGCATTCTGATGGACCTGCAAGGCCCGAAACTGCGGGTCGGCAAGTTCGCCGAAGGCAAGGTGCAACTGGTGCGTGGCCAGGCCTTGCGCCTGGACCTCGATGCCACGCCGGGCGATGAGCGCCGGGTCAACCTGCCACATCCGGAAATCATCGCGGCCCTGGAGCCGGGCATGGACCTGCTGCTGGACGACGGCAAGTTGCGTCTGCGGGTCGTGACCAAGTACGCCGACGCCATCGACACCACCGTGCTCAATGGCGGCGAACTGTCGGACCGCAAAGGCGTGAACGTGCCGCAAGCGGTGCTCGACCTGAGCCCGCTGACCGCCAAGGATCGCCGCGACTTGACCTTCGGCCTGGAGCTGGGGGTGGACTGGGTGGCGCTGTCGTTCGTACAACGTCCCGATGACATTCGCGAAGCCCGCACCCTGATCGGCGACAAGGCCTTCCTGATGGCCAAGATCGAGAAGCCCTCGGCCGTCGAACAACTGCGCGAGATCGCCGAGTTGAGCGATGCGATCATGGTCGCCCGTGGTGACCTGGGCGTGGAAGTGCCGGCCGAAAGCGTGCCGCAGATTCAGAAGAACATCATCAGCACCTGCCGCCAACTCGGTAAGCCGGTGGTGGTGGCCACGCAGATGCTGGAGTCGATGCGCTTCTCGCCGGCGCCAACCCGCGCCGAAGTCACCGATGTGGCCAACGCCGTGGCCGAAGGTGCGGACGCGGTGATGCTGTCGGCGGAAACCGCGTCCGGCGAATACCCGCTTGAAGCCGTGCAGATGATGAGCAAGATCATCCGCCAGGTGGAAAACGGTCCGGACTATCAGACTCAACTCGACGTCAGTCGACCAAAAGCCGAGGCGACCGTTTCCGACGCGATCAGCTGCGCCATTCGCCGTATCAGCAACGTGCTGCCGGTGGCGGTGCTGGTGAACTACAGCGAGTCCGGCGCGTCGAGCCTGCGTGCGGCGCGGGAGCGGCCGACGGTGCCGATCCTCAACCTGACACCGAACCTGCAGACCGCCCGTCGCCTGAGTGTGGCGTGGGGCGTGCACTCGGTGGTCAACGATCGCCTGCGTCAGGTCGATGAAGTCTGCTCCACAGCGCTGGAGATCGCCCAGGCCCAGGGTATGGCGCAGCGTGGCGACACGTTATTGATCACCGCCGGTGTGCCGTTTGGGCAGCCGGGATCGACTAACTCTTTGCGCATCGAGACGTTGATCTAGCGCCTGAACTGGCCTCTTCGCGAGCAAGCTCGCTCCCACATTGGTTTTGTGTTGATCACAGAATCAAGACTGAACAAAGATTCAGTGTGGGAGCGAGCTTGCTCGCGATGCAGGCAACCCGGTTTCATTGACTTTCAGACCTGCCATGCCTGCCAACCATTTCAACACCCACTGCCCCGACTGGGCCGAAGCATTGCTCAACGGCTTCAGCCAGATCTTCCTCCAGCGCAATCCGCTGTGCGGCCTGCTGTGCGTCCTGGCCATCCTGTTCACTGCGCCCGCCTTGCTCGGCGGCGCCTTGCTCGGCGGTGTCGCCGGGTTGCTCACCGCGCAACGTCGCAACTATGCCAAGGCTGACCGTCAGGCCGGGTTGTTCAGCTACAACGGCGTTCTGCTCGGTCTGTTGCTGAGCCTGTACTTCCCCTGGTCGGCGATGATGCCGCCACTGATTCTGGCCGCCGGCGGTCTGAGTGCGATGATCACCCAGCAGTGGCTCAAGCGCGTCCGGCTCAGCCAATGCCTGCCAGCCTACACCGCGCCCTTCGTCGGGCTGGGCTGGTTGCTGCTGTGCTTCGCCACGCCCTCGACAGAGCCGCATTTGATCGAAGTCAGCACGCTGAACATGCTCGCCGCACCACTCAAAGGCATCGGCCAGGTGATGTTCCTCGGTCATCCGCTGGCCGGTGCGATGATTGCCGCCGGTTTGCTGATCGCCGATCGCCGCGCATTCTGCTGGGCTTTGCTGGCGTCTGTCGCGGGCATGGGCTGGAGCCTGCTGCACCACGACTTCTATACCGCACTGCTCGGCCTCGGTGGCTATAACGCCGTGCTGGCCGCCCTCGCCTTCAGCTCGCGGCGTCGCCAACCGTGGCTGCCGCTGGTTGGCATTGGCCTGGCGTTGTTGCTGACACCGGTGTTTGCCGCCATCGGTCTGCCTACGCTTACTGCGCCGTTCATTCTTGCCTGCTGGCTGATCCGCTGCGTTGTGCAAATGCTCGGCAAAGCCACGGTCGAAAGCGCACCTTGCGCTCCCGGGGAGAATCAACCTAGGCTGCGCTGATTTGCGGCCAAGGCGATGTGCATGATCAGCAACGACACGTGGCGTAATCGCCTGTACGTGATTATTTTCCAGACCGACACCGTCGCCGGGCGACGTTTCGACACCACCCTGCTGCTGATCATCCTCGCCAGCCTGGTGGTGGTGATTCTCGACAGCATCGATGACGTCCACCAGAACTACGCCAGCCTGCTGGCGTACATCGAGTGGGGCTTCACGATCATTTTCCTCGGCGAGTACATCCTGCGCCTGTACTGCTCGCCCAAACCGCTGCACTACGCGTTCAGTTTCTATGGGCTGGTGGATCTGCTGGCCATCGTGCCCGGCATCCTCGCGCTGTACTACAGCGATGCCCAGTACCTGCTGATCATCCGGATCATCCGGATGCTGCGGATCTTCCGCGTGCTCAAGCTCGGCCCCTACCTCAAACAAGCCCATTACCTGCTCGATGCCTTGCGCGGCAGCAAGCAGAAAATCCTCGTGTTCCTGCTCAGCGTCTGCACTCTGGTCATCGTGTTCGGCACGTTGATGTACGTGGTCGAAGGTCCGCAACATGGCTTCACCAGTATTCCCAAGGGCATCTACTGGGCGATCGTCACCCTGACCACCGTCGGTTACGGCGACATCGTGCCCAAGACCGCCCTGGGCCAGGTCATCTCGTCGATGGTGATGATCACCGGTTACTCGATCATTGCCGTGCCCACCGGGATCTTCACCGCCGAACTGGCCACCGCCATGCGCGGTGGTCAGTTGCAGCACAATTGCCCGGTGTGTGCGAAAAACAGCCACGAACAGGAAGCGTCGTTCTGCTCCCGTTGCGGCAACGCACTGTTCAAAAAACTGGAATAAGCAAAGAGCTTTTTAATCTTTAAAGGACTATACGAGCCCAGTTATAGTCGCTGGCAAATTGCCCCACTTTTAAATAGAACAAGGACTGCGCAGTGAAAAAACTCTTTGGCGCCTCTCTTCTCGCGGCTGGCCTGGCATTGACCAGCGTGGCTCAAGCCGCACCGACCCTGCTCAACGTTTCCTACGACGTGATGCGCGATTTCTACAAGGACTACAACTCTGCGTTCCAGAAACACTGGCAAGCCGAGCACAACGAAAACATCACCCTGCAAATGTCCTTCGGCGGCTCCAGCAAACAGGCACGCTCGGTGATCGACGGCCTGCCGGCGGATGTCATCACCATGAACATGGCCACCGACATCAACGCCCTGGCCGACAACGGCAAACTGGTCCCGGACAACTGGGTCACGCGCCTGCCGAACAACAGCGCGCCGTTCACTTCGGCCACCGTGTTCATCGTGCGCAAGGGCAACCCGAAAGCCCTGAAAGACTGGCCGGACCTGCTCAAGGATGGCGTTCAGGTTATCGTCCCGAACCCGAAAACTTCCGGTAATGGTCGCTACACCTACCTCTCGGCCTGGGGCTACGTGCTGAAAAACGGCGGCGACGAAAACAAGGCCAAAGACTTTGTCGGCAAACTGTTCAAGCAAGCCCCGGTCCTGGATACCGGTGGCCGTGCCGCCACTACCACCTTCATGACCAATCAGATTGGCGACGTATTGGTGACCTTCGAAAACGAAGCGGAAATGATCGCCCGCGAGTTCGGCCGTGATCAGTTCGAAGTCATCTACCCAAGCGTTTCCGCCGAAGCAGAGCCACCGGTGTCGGTGGTCGACAAAACCGTCGACAAGAAAGGCACCCGTGCGGCAGCCGAGGAATACCTGAAGTATCTGTGGTCGCCGGAAGGTCAGGAGATTGCCGCAGCAAACTACCTGCGCCCGCGTGACCCGGCTGTTTTGGCCAAGTACACCGACCGCTTCCCGAAAGTGGACTTCCTGTCCGTCGAGAAGACCTTCGGCGACTGGCGCACCGTGCAGAAAACCCACTTCAATGACGGCGGGGTTTTCGACCAGATCTACAGCGGTAAGTGATCGCTGAGCGGCAATGAAAAAGGCGACCTGCACAAGTCGCCTTTTTTGTGGGTACAACACCAACCCACTGTAGGAGCGAGCTTGCTCGCGAAAAGACCAAGGACTCCGCTGGGCATCAGGCTTTACGCGTTATCGTTCACGACCTTCGCGAGCAAGCTCGCTCCCACAGGTTTTGTGCCTGCTGGTTCAGCTCAGGTTGCCGCAGAAAATAGCCTGATGACCATTGGCCGGGCTTTCACGCACGACCAAGGCGTAGCCACCGGCTCGAAGGGTCTCGACGGCGACCGGTGCGCTTTTCCAGAAGCGCTGGTTTGACGCTTGCGAATAGAACCGGGCATTTGGACCGTCATTCATGTCATAGACTGGTTTCGAACCCAGGCTCCCACAGCTTCCCGGATAGATATAGGCCGTCAACCGCCCCGGCAATGTGCTGCCTATGCTCTCGCCGCTGACCTCAACCCAGAACGTTGTTGCGTTATCACTGGGCATCATGATCAACCGGGCAATATTCCCGGGATTATTGGATGTAGCATTCAGGGGAACGCTGGTGACCTGACTGTCAGGCACTGTCGAGCACCCAGAGATCCAACCGACCGCTACCACTAACGCCAGCGAAGTTACGATTTTCATCGTGATACTCCCGCTTGTAAGGACACATTGAAGTGATCCCCCCTGTAGATTCTAGCTGCCGGGGCTGTGCGGGCTTTTCTTCAGATGGCCGGTTGCCACGTGCAGGCTACATCGGCGGCGTCACGCCATCCTTGCCTGCCGAGATGGATTGAGCGGTGAGCGTGCCGTCAGCGCCCTGCGTGACAAAGGTCACGATCTTCACGCCCACCTTCAACAGACTGCGATCGGCTGGCATCAGGTTGACGATGGGGACGTCTTCGGGCACCAGGATCTTCTGTTGGCCACCCTTGTAGTTGACGGTCAGCACCCGGCCATTGCTCACCACCAGGTCGCCGACGCTGCCGTTGGTCATGCTGCTGCCCTTGACCAGATCAAACGGCCGATGACCGTCGCCACTGCCGGCCAGCTCCGGAGGGAAAACGTGGACCTCCAGGGCCTTGAGGGTGCCATCCTCCTGAGAAATAGCCGCGGAGCCGATGTAGCTGCCGGGCTTGATGTCTTCGATATTGGCCAGGGTCACGGCGCGGACTTTGGTGTCCTGGGTCAGGTTGATCACCACGGTTTCGCCGCTGTTTGCATGGACTTTCAGAACGTCCGGACTGACGCCGGTGATCTCGCCGCGCACACCGATGCGCGTGCCCGGCGCGTCTTCGGCCTGGGCCAGGCCAGCGCTGAATACACTGATCAAGGTGACGACTGAAACCCGGCGAATCAGCTGACGGAACTTCTCATTTATGGAGCGGCCCTCAGGTCATGAGACGTGGAGAGAGAACATAAGCACGCTATCGAACAAGATGTAAGTGAATGTATCATTGACCTTCGATCTTCTGACGCAAGGCCATTCGGCGGACGACACACGCATCCGTCAGTCATTCCGCAATGGAATGATTGCTATCACTTCAATCCCGCTTCCGCCGTTTCCGCCAGCCCATTAGCCTGCGCGCATTCCATTCCGTACAGCGAGACCCGTTATGAACCCAGCGACCCAGGTGCCCCACGGCACCGCGACAATGACCCGAGGCATGGTGCTGCTGTTCGCCTTCTGCTGCGGCGCCATTGTTGCCAACATCTATTACGCCCAGCCGATCATCGGCCTGATCGCCCCGGATATTGGCCTGACCAACACCATGGCCAGCCTGATCGTTTCCCTGACTCAGATCGGCTATGCGCTGGGGCTGTTTTTCCTGGTTCCACTGGGGGATTTGCTGGAGAACCGCCGATTGATGATCAGCACCACACTAGTGGCGATTGTCAGCCTGCTGGGTGCGGCATTCACCGATCAGCCGAACGTGTTTTTGCTGATTTCGCTGTTGGTCGGGTTCAGTTCGGTCTCGGTGCAGATCCTGATTCCATTGGCTGCGCACCTGGCGCCGGAAGAAACCCGTGGCCGTGTAGTGGGCGGGATCATGGGCGGTTTGTTGCTCGGCATTCTGCTGGCCCGGCCGGTGTCCAGTGTGGTGGCCGACCACTTCGGCTGGCGGGCGATGTTTGTGATTGCCGCCGTGTTGATGGCGGCCATCAGCATCGTGCTGGCAGTAACCATTCCCAAGCGCGAGCCTGATCACAGCGCTTCCTATGGCCAGTTGCTGGGCTCGCTGTGGACGCTGTTGCGCAAACAGCCGGTCCTGCGCCAACGGGCCTTTTACCAGGGTTGCATGTTTGCCACCTTCAGCCTGTTCTGGACCGCCGTGCCGCTGGAACTGGCGCGCAATCACGGTTTGTCGCAAAGCGAGATCGCGATTTTCGCGTTGGTGGGGGCCATCGGCGCCATTGCCGCCCCCATCGCCGGGCGCCTGGCCGACGCCGGTCACACCCGCATCGCGTCACTGCTGGCCCTGCTGTTCGCCAGCCTGAGTTTTCTGCCGGCGTTTATCCATCCGGCCTACAGCGTCATCGGCCTGGCCGTGACCGGCGTGGTGCTCGATTTCTGCGTGCAGATGAACATGGTCCTCGGCCAGCGTGCGGTCTACGCCCTCGACGGCAAAAGCCGCAGCCGCCTGAATGCGCTGTACATGACCAGCATCTTCATCGGCGGCGCCTTCGGCTCTTCGGTGGCCAGCGCGGTGTACGAACACGGCGGCTGGTTGTGGATCGTGATCGTCGGCAGTGCGTTTCCGCTGTTGGCGTTGTTGCGGTTCTTGAGTGTTTCGCAGAAGGTTTCGCTGGCAACGGCGTAAGGCCTCAAAAGCATCGCGGGTAAGCCCGCTCCCACAGGGTTCGCGAGTTACCTGTAGGAGCGGGCTTGCCCGCGAAGCTTTTTCAGGCCGAAGCTCCATTCCCCCCAAGCATGAATCCTATGCCACCCGCCTGCGTTCCGCCCGCACCTGCCCAAGGGCAACATGGACTCCAGCCAAACCGGCTTCGTCCACGAGGATCAAGATCATGTCCCTGCAAGCAAAACTCGATGCCTTCAAAGCCGACTTCAAGGCCGGTAAACCGCCGTACAACGCGCCGGCTGATATCCACCCGGTCATGGAGCGTGCAACCGCCGAACTGATTGCATCGGGCGCAGCGAACAAAGCCCTGAAAGTCGGTGACAAGGCACCGCTGTTCACCTTGAAAGATCCCGACGGTCATCCAGTGTCATCCGCCGGGTTGCTGACCAAAGGTCCATTGGTGCTGACGTTCTACCGAGGCGTGTGGTGCCCTTACTGCAATCTGGAACTGCAAGCCTTGCAGGCCTTCCTGCCGACATTGCAGGAGGCCGGTGCCAGCCTGGTGGCCATCTCGCCGCAGATTGCCGCCAACAGCCGCAAGTCGATGCGCACCAATGGCCTGCAATTCCCGATCCTCAGCGACCGCCATAACGATGTGGCCGACGCCTTCGGGCTGCGCTTCGCGTTGCCGGACTACCTGATCGAGTTGTATAAAAACCTGCGCAATGACCTGCCGACCTTCAACGATGATCCGTCCTGGACATTGCCGATGCCGGCGCGTTATGTGATCGGGCAGGATGGCGTGATCCGTTACGCCGAGGTCAACCCCGATTACACTCAGCGCCCAGAGCCTGAAGCGATGCTGGATGCGATTTGCGGCTGACCCGTTCAAGTGCCGCTGTCGCCACATATCCCACAGTAGACTTGCGACATTCTCTAGACTTTGCACAAGGACCTCAGATGGACCGCCTCGGCGCAATGGAAACCTTCGTCTACGTGGTGGAAACCGGCTCGTTTTCCGCCGCGGCCCGGCGCCTGAACATCGGGCAGCCGGCCGTGTCGAAAACCATCGCGCAACTGGAATCGCGGTTGGCGGTGCGGCTGTTGCTGCGCTCGACCCGGGGCCTGACGCCCACCGAGGCCGGGCTGGCCTTTTTCGAACGGGCCAAGCGCGCCATCGAAGAAGCCGACGAGGCCGATAACGCCGCACGCGGTTCCGCCAGCGGGCTGAGTGGCAACCTGCGTATCTGTGCAGCGGTCACCTTCGGCCGGCTGCACATCGTCCCGCACCTGGGCCCCTTCCTGGAGCAAAACCCGGAGTTGAACATCGACTTGATGCTCGATGATCGCAACGTCAATCTGGTGGAAGAAGGCGTCGATATCGCCCTGCGCATGGGCGAGTTGAGCGACTCGGGGCTGACCGCCCGCAAGATCGCCGAATGCCGGCGCATGGTACTGGGCACACCGGCGTACTTCGAAAAACACGGCGAACCCACCTGCCCCGCCGACCTGTGCAAGCATCAGGCAATCGTCTACACCCTTGGCGGCGGCACCAGTTGGCAGTTCGACAAGGCCGGCGAGGAGCAATCGGTGATCATCAACGGCCGGATCCGCGTCAACGCCGCCGAAGGCTTGCGTGCAGCTGTGTTGGCCCATCAAGGGCTGACCATGGCCTCGCAATGGATGTTCGCGCCGGAACTGGCCGTCGGTTCGGTCCGCGAGGCAATGAAGGACTGGACCTTGCCGAACCTGGATCTGTGGGCGGTGTTCCCCACCGGGAGAATGGCCAGCGCCAAGGCTCGGGCGTTTGTGGAGTATGTGCAGGGGTTGTTGGACAGGAAGGCCTGACAGGCAGCTCAATCAAGATCAAAAGATCACAGGCTGCGCCATGGCCTGCATTGGCCGCGTACGAAGCTAATTGCTCGTCGTCCGCTCTCGGCAATGTCAGGTAAATCGGTGTCACTCGTCAATGCAGACCAGCAACCGCTCGACCGTTTGCTCAAGTGGCCCGGAGTTGTCGAGCACGTGTACGGTCGGGTCGTCCGCCAGCAGTTGCTCGCTGAATCGGGCATTGCGTGCCAACCGCTGATCGATCTCGATCAGCGATTCTCGCCCGCGCTCCAGCAAGCGATGGCGCAGTTCCGTTTGATCCACAGTCAACAACAGCACCAACACGTCTGGATAGCGCAGGCGCGTGTTCTGCAAATGCCCCCGAGAACCATTGACCAGCACGTCCTCGCCGGCGGCCAGCCAATCGTCGATTTCCCGCGGGATGCCATAGGACAACCCATTGGCGTACCAGCTCAGGGCAAACGCGCCCTGAGCTTCCATATCGGCGAATTGTTGCGCACTGACGCCCAGCGCCGCCTCGCCCACGGCTTCGGCCGAGCGGGTAATGACCCGCCGCACGATACGGCAGGC
>NZ_AKJL01000149.1 GCF_000282355.1 Pseudomonas sp. GM49 | reverse complement strand
TGGCTTGCCCGGCAGCGGCATCCGCCACGTCTTGACCCGCCATGAGCAAGGCGCCAGTTTCATGGCCGACGGCTACGCCCGGGTCAGCGGCAAACCCGGTGTGTGCTTCGTCATCACCGGCCCCGGCGTGACCAACGCCGCCACCGGCATCGGCCAGGCCTACGCCGACTCGATTCCGATGCTGGTGATTTCCAGCGTCAACCACAGCGCCAGCCTCGGCAAGGGCTGGGGCAGCCTGCACGAGTGTCAGGACCAACGGGCGATGACGGCGCCGATTACCGCGTTCTCCGCAGTGGCACTGACCGCCGAAGACCTTCCCGAACTGATCGCCCGTGCCTACGCGGTGTTCGACAGCGAGCGGCCGCGCCCGGTGCACATCTCGGTGCCGCTGGACGTGCTGTCGGCGCCGATCGCTCGTGACTGGAGCAACGAGGTGGTGCGTCGTCCGGGTCGTGGTCCGGCATCTGCCAATGCGCTGGATCAAGCCGTGGCCAAGCTCAACGCTGCCAAACGCCCGATGATCATCGCCGGTGGTGGGGCGTTGAATGCCACTTCAGAACTGCAAGCCATCAGCACCCGGCTCGCCGCACCGCTGTTTACCAGCGTCGCCGGCAAGGGTCTGCTGCCACCGAATGCGCCGCTCAATGCCGGTTCCTCCCTGTGTGTGGAACCGGGCTGGAACCTGATCGCCAAGGCCGACGTGGTGCTGGCGGTCGGCACCGAAATGGCCGACACCGACTTCTGGCGCGAACGCCTGCCGCTCAACGCTGAACTGCTGCGGGTGGATATCGACCCACGCAAATTCAACGACTTCTACCCCTGCGCAGTGGCATTGCATGGCGACGCGCAGCAAACCCTCAGTGGCTTGCTTGAGCGCCTGCCGTCCGACGTACGTGATGCCAGCGCTGCGATTGCCTCGGTCACTGCACTGCGTGAAGCGGTCAAGGCCAGCCATGGCCCGTTGCAGTCGATCCATCAATCGATTCTCGACCGTATCGCCGCTGAGCTGCCGGACAACGCGTTCATCAGCACCGACATGACCCAGCTTGCGTATACGGGTAACTACGCCTTTGACAGCCTGGCCATCCGCAGCTGGTTGCATCCGACCGGCTACGGCACCTTGGGTTATGGCCTGCCGGCGGGGATCGGCGCCAAGTTCGGCGCACCGCAACGGCCCGGTCTGGTGCTGGTGGGCGACGGTGGATTCCTCTACACCGCCCAGGAGCTGGCGACCGCCGTCGAAGAGCTGGACAGCCCGCTGGTGGTGCTGCTGTGGAACAACGACGCGCTGGGGCAAATTCGCGACGACATGCTTGGCCTCGACATCGAGCCCATCGGCGTATTGCCGCGCAACCCGGATTTCGCCGCCCTCGGTCGTGCGTTCGGCTGCACCGTGACGCAGCCGCAAAACCTGACGGAGTTGCAGGCTGACTTGCGCCACGGCTTCAAGCGCAACGGCGTGACCCTGATCGAACTCAAGCACGCCTGTGCGCACTGATCTGTATTTCAAGGGGATGGGGCCATGCGCTTTTCCGATCTGACTCAACGAATCGCCGGTGATGGCGCTGCCGCCTGGGATATTCATTATCGTGCCCTTGCACTGCGCGAGCAGGGCCAGGACATTTTGCTGCTGTCCGTGGGCGACCCGGATTTCGATACGCCGCAGCCCATCGTGCAGGGTGCCATCGACAGCCTGCTCAATGGCAACACTCACTATGCCGAGGTGCGCGGCAAGCGTGCCCTGCGTGAAGCCATCGCAAAGCGTCATCAACAACGCAGCGGCCAAAGCGTTTCAGCCGATCAGGTGACCGTACTGGCCGGAGCACAATGTGCGCTGTTCAGCGTGGCCCAATGCGTACTGAATCCGGGTGACGAAGTGATCGTCGCCGAGCCGATGTACGTCACCTACGAAGCGGTGTTCGGTGCCTGCGGCGCCGTGGTGGTGCCGGTGCCCGTGCGCTCGGAAAACGGCTTCCGGGTGTTGCCCGAAGATGTCGCCGCGCGTATCACCCCACGTACCCGTGCCTTGGCGCTGAACAGCCCGCACAACCCGTCCGGCGCCAGTCTGCCGCGCAGCACGTGGGCCGCATTGGCTGAGTTGTGCATCGCCCACGACCTGTGGCTGATTTCCGACGAGGTCTACAGCGAGTTGCTGTTCGAAGGTGAACACGTCAGCCCGGCAAGTCTGCCGGGCATGGCCGAGCGCACCGCAACCCTCAACAGCCTGTCGAAATCCCACGCCATGACCGGATGGCGCGTGGGCTGGGTGGTGGCGCCGCCATCGCTGGCCGCGCACCTGGAAAACCTCGCGCTGTGCATGCTCTACGGCTCGCCGGATTTCATTCAGGACGCCGCGGTCATCGCGCTGGAAAGCAACCTGCCGGAGCTGGAAGCCATGCGCGAAGCCTATCGCCAGCGTCGCGATCTGGTGTGCGACAGCCTCGCTGACTGCCCAGGCGTACGCGCACTGAAACCTGACGGCGGCATGTTCGTGATGCTCGATATCCGCGAAACCGGGCTCAGCGCCCAGGCGTTTGCCGACCGTTTGCTGGATCGCCACGGCGTGTCGGTACTGGCCGGCGAGGCCTTTGGTCCGAGTGCGGCGGGGCATATCCGACTCGGCCTGGTGGTCGGCGCTGAACCGCTACGCGATGCCTGCCAGCGCATTGCCCGTTGTGCCCAAGAACTGATGGAGGCTCAGCTACATGCTTAACCACAAGGCGTTGTTTATTGATGGTCGCTGGCAGAAACCTTCGGGGCAGGGCATCGCCGAGGTGATCAACCCGGCCACCGAGCAAGTGTGCGGCAGCGTTCCGCTGGGTGATGAACTCGATGTCGAAAACGCCGTGGCGGCGGCTCGCCGGGCCTTCGCTTCATGGTCGCGCACGCCGTCCAGCGTGCGTGCCGGTTATATCCGGGCACTGGCCGATCAACTGCGCAATCGTGCCGATGAGATGGCCGCGGTCATCACCACTGAACTGGGCATGCCGGTGCAATGGTGCCGCTCGGTGCAGGTCGACGGGCCGATCGCAGGCCTTGAGCAGTACGTCGAACTGGCTCATCTCATGGACGAGGTGCGCGAAGTCGGCAACTCGCTGGTGATTCGCGAGGCAGTGGGTGTCTGCGCGTTCATCAATCCGTGGAATTACCCACTGCACCAGTTGATCGGCAAACTCGCCCCGGCCTTGGCCGCCGGTTGCACCGTGGTGGTCAAGCCAAGCCAGGAAACGCCGCTGCATGCCTTCCTGTTGGCGCAAATGATCGAGGACATCGGTTTGCCGGCCGGGGTGTTCAACCTGGTCAGCGGGCCGGGCTCGAAAGTCGGCGAAGCGCTGGCCAAACACCCGGACGTGGACATGGTGTCGTTCACCGGCTCCACTGGCGCCGGAGTGCGGGTCGCCCAAGCGGCGGCGCCTTCAGTGAAGCGTGTGTGCCTTGAGCTGGGTGGCAAGTCGCCGCTGCTGATCGCCGAGGATGCGGATCTGGATGCGGCTGTGCGCTACGGCGTGCAGGACGTGATGATCAACTCCGGTCAGACCTGCACCGCGTTGACCCGCATGCTGCTGCCGGCCAGCCGTTATGCCGAAGCCGTGGAAATCGCCCTGCAAGAGACCCTGAGCCTGCGCATGGGCGATCCCCTCGACCCGCAAAGCTTTCTCGGCCCGATGTGTTCGGCCGGGCAAAAACGCACCGTGCTCGATTACATCAAGGTCGGCCAACAGGAAGGTGCACGGCTGTTGTGCGGCGGTGACACGCCGTCGGCACTCGAGCGCGGCTTCTATGTCAGCCCGACGCTGTTCGCCGATGTCGATAACCGCATGCGCATCGCCCAGGAAGAAATCTTCGGCCCGGTGTTGTGCCTGATCCCTTATGCCGATGAGGCGCAAGCGGTGCAAATGGCCAATGACTCGCCGTTCGGCCTGTCCAGCGGCGTCTGGGCCGGCAGTGCCGAGCGTGCCTTGCACCTGGGCCGGCAGATGCGCGCCGGTCAGTGCTTCCTCAATGGCGCGGCGTTCAATTATCAGGCGCCGTTCGGTGGTTACAAACAATCGGGTAACGGTCGCGAATGGGGTGAGGAGGGGCTGAACGAGTTCGTCGAAGTGAAGGCGATCCAGGTGTGATCTCTGGCAATTCGAATGCAGTACGCACCGGGCCCTGGCCCGGTGTCTTGCGTGGTTTTGAACCGGTAATTCATTAGCTTTTTGATCAGGGGCAATGCAATGAGCGATAACAAAAACAAGATTACTCAAGCGAACCATGAATTCAGCTTCCCGCGTAGGGACTTCTTGAAGTACAGCGCGGCGGCTGCGGCGATGGCCGGGGCGTTCTCCATGGGCCTGCCGTTTGGCGCCTTCGCTGAAGAAGCCAAACCCAAACCCGGCGGCGTGTTGCGCCTGGGTCTGGCCGGTGGCAGCACCACCGACTCGAAAGATCCGGGCTCGTGGAGCGATACCTTCACCTTCGTCGGTTTCTCGGCGGTCTATAACACCCTGACCGAAATTGCCGTCGACGGCACAGCCATTCCGGAACTGGCCGAGAGCTGGACCTCGACCCCGGACGCGCGCATCTGGACCTTCAAAATCCGTCAGGGCGTGACCTTCCACAACGGCAAGACCCTGACCGCCGATGACGTGGTGGCGTCGATCCAGCATCACCTCGGCGAGAAATCCACCTCGGCGGCCAAGACCGTACTCGGTGACGTGGCCAAGGTCAGCGCCAACGGTAGCGACAGCGTGGTGTTCGAACTGCACTCGGGCAACGCTGATTTCTCCTATGTGGTCGCCGATTACCACCTGGCGATCATGCCAAGCAAGGATGGCACGGCGGACTGGCAGGCCGGCGCCGGCACCGGGGGCTATCGCCTCAAGGACTTCGAACCGGGCGTGCGCATGACCCTGGAACGCAGCCCCGATTACTGGAAACCGGGACGGGCGCACTTCGCCAGTGCCGAACTGATTGCCATCGCCGACGGCGCTGCACGGGTCAATGCGCTGGTTACCGGGCAAGTGGATGTGATCAACAAGGTCGACCTGAAAACCGTCGCGCTGCTCAAGCGCAACCCGAACCTGGTCATCGAAGAAACCAAGGGCGCCCAGCACTACACCTTCCCGATGCTCACCGACAGCCAGGCGTTCCAGAACAACGACGTGCGCCTGGCGATGAAACATGCGATCAACCGCGAAACCCTGCTGGCCTCGGTGCTGCACGGCTATGGCCTGGTGGGCAACGACCACCCGATCCAGCCTGGCAGCCGCTTCATCAACACCGCGCTGGAACAACGCACCTACGATCCGGACAAATCGCGCTTCTATCTGAAAAAGGCCGGCCTGGATTCGCTCAAGGTGCGCCTGCAAGCCTCCGACGCAGCGTATTCCGGCGCCGTGGACGCCTCGGTGCTGTTCAAGGAGCAGGCCCGTGCCGCCGGGATCGACATCGACGTGGTGCGCGAGCCGGCGGATGGATTCTTCTCCAACGTGTGGATGAAGCAGCCCTTCACTACCTCGTTCTGGTACAGCAGCCTGACCGCCGACCGCATGTTCAGCATCGGTTACGCCAAAGGCGCGGCGTGGAACGAAACCCACTGGGACAACCCTAGGTTTAACAAGCTGCTCAACGCCGCCCGCGGCGAGATGAACGACCCGCTGCGCCGCGAGATGTACAACGAAATGCAGGCGCTGTGCCGGGACGAGGGCGGGGCGATCGTGCCGCTGTTCGCCAGCTCCGTGGCAGCCCGCTCCAACCGCGTCGTCCACGGTGGACAGACCGCGCCGTACGGCGAGCTGGACGGCCTGCGGGTGATCGAGCGCTGGTGGCAGGCATAAACCGGAAAGTTGAACTGTGGAGATCAACTGTGGGAGCGAGCTTGCTCGCGATGACGGCAGCACATTCAACATCAATGTTGGCTGACAGTCCGCTATCGCGAGCAAGCTCGCTCCACAGGGGGTCGTGTTCCCACAGTAGAAATTTGCAGGATTATGCAAGCGTGCCCATTTTCAAGGAACCGCACGATGAGAAGTATTTTCAAGCTGTTGGGACAACGCCTGGCCCTGGGCCTGCTGTCCCTGTTCGCCGTCTCAGTGATCATCTTCCTGGCGGTCGGCATGCTCCCGGGCGATATCGCCCAGGCCATGCTCGGCCAGTCGGCCACCCCGGAAACCGTGGCGGCCTACCGTGCGCAACTGGGGCTGGATATGCCGCCATTGACCCGTTTCGGCCACTGGATCTGGCACCTGTTGCAAGGCGACCTCGGCGTGTCGCTGGCTAACCAACGGCCGATCGCTGAACTGGTCGGCGCGCGTTTGGGCAACACCTTCAGCCTGGCGCTGTTGGCGGCGCTGGTTTCCGTGCCGTTGGCCTTGCTGTTGGGGATGCTCGCCGCGTTGTACCGCAACAGCTGGTTCGACCGTTTGCTCAACACCTCGGCCCTGAGCGCGGTGTCGTTCCCCGAGTTCTTCGTTGCCTACATCCTGATCCTGGTGTTCGCGGTGAAGCTCAACTGGTTCCCGAGCATTTCCAACCTGGCGCCGGACGCTTCGCTGGGGATGATTCTGCAGCGTTCGGTACTGCCGGTGGCGACCCTGAGCCTGGTGGTGATCGCACAGATGATGCGCATGACCCGCGCCTCCCTGATCAACCTGTTGGCCAGCCCCTACATCGAAATGGCCCGGCTCAAGGGCATCAGCCAGTCGCGGATCATCTTCCGCCACGCCTTGCCCAATGCCCTGGCACCCATCGTCAACGTGGTCGCCCTGAACCTGGCGTACCTGGTGGTCGGCGTGGTGGTGGTCGAAGTGGTGTTTGTCTATCCGGGGCTCGGCCAGTTACTGGTGGACTCGGTGGCCAAGCGCGACATCCCGGTAGTCCAGGCGTGCAGCCTGATCTTTGCCGCGACCTACATCCTGCTCAACACCAGCGCCGATGTGCTGTCGATTGCCAGCAACCCACGCCTGATGCATCCGAAGGGGTAGACCATGAGCCTGTTGAAACAAGTGTGGCGGGCGCCGTTGAGCGCCAAGTTCGGGCTGTTGATGATCCTGCTTTACATCCTGGTGGCCGTGTTCGCGCCGGTACTGGCGCCGTTCGGCGAAACCCAGGTGGTGGGCGAGGGCTTCGCACCGTGGGGCGGACAGTTCCTGTTGGGCACCGATAACCTGGGGCGCGACATGTTCAGCCGCCTGGTCTATGGCGCGCGCAATACTCTGGGCATTGCCTTCCTGACCACCGTGCTGGCGTTTCTGCTCGGTGGCTTGAGCGGTCTGATCGCGGCAATCAAGGGCGGTTGGGTCGATCAGGGCCTGTCGCGAGTGGTGGACATCCTGATGGCCATTCCGCAACTGATCTTCGCCTTGCTGATTCTCAGTGTGGTCGGCACCACGGCGACTTCGCTGGTATTGGTGATTGCGTTGCTGGATGCGACCCGGGTGTTTCGACTGTCTCGCGCCGTGGCGATGAGCGTGGTGGTGCAGGACTTCGTTGAAGCCGCACGCCTGCGTGGCGAAGGCCTGTGGTGGCTGGTTACCCGCGAAGTGTTGCCCAACGCCGCCGCGCCGCTGATTGCCGAGTTCGGCCTGCGCTTCTGCTTTGTGTTCCTGTTCATCAGTGCGTTGTCGTTCCTCGGCCTGGGCATTCAACCGCCCACCGCCGACTGGGGCAGCATGGTGCGTGACAACGCCGTGCTGATCACCTTCGGCGACATCAGCCCGTTGCTGCCCGCCCTGGCCGTGGCGTTGATCACGGTCAGCGTCAACTTCGTCGTCGACTGGATGCTGCACAAATCCAGCGGTCTCAAGGAATGCTGAACATGACGAGCACAAAACCTTTGCTGGAAATCCGCAACCTGCACATCGAAGGCCACTACGAGGATGCCTGGCATCCGCTGATCAAGGGCATCGACCTGACCCTGCAACGCGGCGAAGTGCTGGGGCTGATCGGCGAGTCCGGCGCGGGCAAGTCGACCCTCGGCCTGTCGGCCATGGGCTACACCCGCGACGGCTGCCGGATCACGGGTGGCTCGGTGCATTTCGACGGCATCGACTTGCTCAACGCCAAGCCCGAAGCCCTGCGCAAACTGCGGGGCCTGCGTATTGCCTATGTGGCACAGAGCGCGGCAGCCTCGTTCAACCCGGCCCATCGGCTGATCGATCAACACGTCGAAACCGCCGTGAAAAACGGCGGCATGAGCCGCGACCAGGCCATGCGCGACGCGGTAGAACTGTATCGGGTACTACGTCTGCCCAATCCCGAAACCATTGGCCAGCGCTATCCGCATCAAGTCTCCGGCGGCCAGTTGCAACGGGTGATGACCGCCATGGCCATGGCTTGCCACCCGGACCTGATCATCTTCGACGAACCGACCACCGCGCTCGACGTCACCACCCAGATCGAAGTGCTCGCCGCCATTCGCGATGCCGTCGCGACCTACGGCAGTGCGGCGATCTACATCAGCCACGACCTGGCGGTGGTGGCGCAAATGGCCGACCGCATCATGGTGCTGCGCCACGGCAAACTGGTGGAGGAGGCCGAAACCCGGCAGATGCTCGGCGATCCGCAGGAGGACTACACCAAATCACTGTGGGCGGTGCGCAGTTTCCGCACCGAACCCAAGGCCTGCCCGCAACAGGAACAACCGCTGCTGGAACTGCGCAACAGTTGCGCCAGTTACGGCCGGCAACCGGTGCTGCACGATGTTTCCCTGAAGCTGTATCGCGGTCAGACCCTGGCGGTGATCGGCGAATCCGGCAGCGGCAAAAGTTCCACGGCGCGGCTGATCACCGGTTTGCTGCCGCCGACTTACGGCCAGGTGCTGTACGACGGCCAGCCATTGCCGGCGGACTTTCGCCAGCGCAGCAAGGAACAACTGCGGCGCATCCAGATGATCTACCAGATCCCCGACACCGCGCTGAATCCGCGTCAGCGCATTGTCGATATCATCGGCCGGCCGCTGACGTTCTACCTCGGGCTCAAGGGCAAGGCCATGCGCGCCCGGGTCGCCGAGCTGCTGGAGATGATCGAACTCGACCCGGCCACCTTCATGGAGCGTCAGCCCCGTGAATTGTCCGGCGGGCAGAAACAACGCATCTGCATCGCCCGGGCGCTGGCGGCCGATCCGCAGCTGATCATCTGCGATGAAGTGACCTCGGCACTGGATCAACTGGTGGCCGAGGGCGTACTGAAACTGCTCAACCGCATCCAGCAACAACTGGGTGTCGCATACCTGTTCATCACCCACGATGTTGCTACTGTTCGGGCGATTGCCGATGAGGTATTGGTGATGCAACGGGGCAGGGTGGTGGACCACGGCTCGCGCAGCCAGATTTTCACCCCGCCACATCAGGACTACACCGGCCTGCTGTTTTCTTCCGAACCGCAAATGGACCCTGACTGGCTCGACCGGTTGCTGGCCGCACGCGCTTCCAAACCTACTACCGATACGCTGGAAAAAGTCTAAGGAACCACCATGAAAGTACTGATCGTCCACGCTCATCCGGAGCCGCAATCCTTCACCGCCGCCCTGCGCGACCAGGCTGTCGCCACCCTTGAAGCCCAGGGCCACGAAGTACAGGTCAGCGACCTGTACAAAATGAACTGGAACCCGGTGGCCAGCGACGCGGACTTCTCGAATAGGGAAAACCCCGAGTACCTGGTCTATGCCCTGGAACAACGCCTGGGCGTGAAAAGCCAGTCTTTGGCGGCGGACATCCAGGCCGAGCTGGACAAGCTGCTGTGGGCCGACCTGTTGATCCTCAACTTCCCGATCTTCTGGTTCTCCACCCCGGCCATGCTCAAGGGCTGGATCGATCGGGTACTGGTGTCGGGCATCTGCTACGGCGGCAAACGCTTCTATGATCAGGGTGGGTTGGCTGGGAAGAAGGCGCTGGTGACCGTGACCCTGGGCGGGCGTGAACACATGTTCGGTGAGGGTGCGATTCACGGCCCGCTTGAAGACATGCTGCGGCCGATCCTGCGCGGAACCCTGGCTTATGTTGGTTTTGATGTACTGGAACCCTTCGTGGCCTGGCATGTGCCGTATATCAGCGACGAAGCGCGCAAGGGCTTTCTCGATGACTACAGCCAGCGATTGCTGCATTTAAGCGACGAGCAACCGTTGGTGTTTCCGAAGCTGGCGCAGTTCGATGACAAGCTCTATCCGCTGACCACCAACACTTGATTAGCACCGCATACCCTGTGGGAGCGAGCTTGCTCCGGGCGGCGTTCCGACGATGACTGACTACCAGCCAATATAGATGTCGACTGACAGTCCGCTATCGCGAGCAAGCTCGCTCCCACAGGGGCCGTGTATTGGTTGCCTGAATCCAGGCGTGTTTAAGGGGCTGTTTAACGGCTGTCAGCGTTACTTCCCGCAAGCTACGTCGGCTTGCGTCATTGCCTACAGCTACGCCAGAATCCGCCGGCTTGTGCGTCTTGGGGGCGGGTTCTATCGTTGGCCGGTCGCTGCAAAACAGCAGCGATCGGGTTTGGTAGCCCGGTTATCCAGGCGCAGTGCACCACGCTTTGCAGAGTTTTTGTCTCTGCTTAATGGTGGTCATGCGTAGGGCATCTTCGGATGCGCCGGGTTCCTGGGCCGGTCTACCAACCTGCGTATGGCCGCCACCCCTCGTTTGGTAGCGAAGGTTGATGGCTCCTCATCTACATCCAGGAGTTACATCCATGTTCAAAGTCACACCCAATCCCCCGGACACCGATCCGACATCCCCGTACGAAACCCTCGACTCCCAAAAGCTCCACGAAGCCGCCGAGCGCGCCCTCGATCACTACCTAAACCCCGGCCCAAGCATCATGGCCACGCCGCGCAAACCCGGTTCCATGTTCATCGTCAATCCCGAACTCAATGTCGAAACCTTGCTGGTGCATGCCTGTGAATCGCTGGCGTCGGCCAATGTCATGGCCACCGATCTGGTGGATCATCTGCAAGGAACCAGCCGCAATGCGCTGCTCGGCATTGCGCAAGTCATCATGCTCGGCGAACTGGCGGTGAACCGGGCTCTGGATCAGCTCGACCCCCCGGAATAACCACAAATTTCCAGATCACAAAATGACCTGTGGGAGCGAGCTTGCTCGCGATGGCGTCATGTCAGTCAACGTCTATTTCGTCTGACACACTGCTATCGCGAGCAAGCTCGCTCCCACAAGTGATTGGGGTCATACCCCAGATCAACGACGCCAGCATTGTTCTGAATACGCAAACACTGAAGTCGCCGAGAATGGAATTGTTGGTGCAGTGGCGGGCTTGTAGCCTCCATTACGCCGAACACCACGATCCGCCAACGATCGGGTGGAGCTCAAGCCAGGGCTCATCAAGACTTCATACCTTGCTTTCGGCCTCATGCCCCTTCGGGGGATTGGCGCCTAATAAAAATAAGGAAGGCAGGTATGAGTATTCGTGCATGGGTTTGCGCAGCAACCCTGTTCGCGCCCGTTCTGGGTGCCGACGTTTTGTTTCCCTCTATGGCTCTGGCAGCAGACGATCCTATGGGGTCGCTGGTGCGCAATGTCTTCGGCGACAGCCTTGAGCGTGAACATGGGATCAAGATCTACGGCTGGGCTCAGGCCGGTGTGATCTATAACAACAACGGCACGGATGACGTCAGCAAGCAAAGCTTCTTCAATACCGACGAAGGTGTGAACCTCAACCAGTTCGCCCTGGCCGTGGAAAAGAAACCCAAGAGCAATGTGATCGGTCGTGTCGGACCGTTTCCCGGACCGATGCCGCAAGAAGCTGACTGGGGTTTCAATGTCACGGCGCTGTACGGCAAGGACGCGCGTTTCTTCAAGACCTACGGCTGGGATGAAGACCTGAGCGTCAACCGCAACAACAAGGCCGAAGATCCGGCGTTGACCATTGCCCAGGCGTACGCTGATTTTTACTTCCCGGTACTCGGCGGTTCGGATCTGATGATCGGGATATTCCACACGCCGCTGGAAAACGAAATCGGCTTCGCCTTGCCATCCCCTGCACCCACTGACTTCTACTCGCACACCTATTCATTCATGCACGGCCCGGCCAAACATGCCGGAGCGCTGTACTCGTTCAAACTGCCTTCGAAACCGGGTGAAAGTATGCTCGGCTTCGAACTGGGTGTGGTCCAGGGCTGGAACAACCTGCAGGATCCCAATCACTCGCCGGACGTGATCGCCAACGTACGCTGGCGCTCGGCGGACTTCGGCACCTGGATCGACTGGGAGAACATCTACGGCAATGGCGCTGGCGACAGTTTCGCCGAATGCAGTTGTGGCTCGCCGCTGCCGGCGGGCACCAAGGATGACGACTTCAAGCGCCTGGCGTCTTATCTGACCCTGTCGCAAGTGCTCGACCCGAACAACCGCGTGGCGCTGGAGTTGAACTACGGCAAGCAGGAGCAGGGTGCTTTCGCCGGGTTCGCCAACAAAAAAGACGCCACCTGGTACGGCACGGATGTCAACTGGTACCACAAGCTTAGCGAAAACCTGATGTGGAACAGTCGCGCCGAGTGGTTCTACACCGACGCTCCGGTCCACGTGATGATGGCCAACATCGACCCGCACACCGGCGTTCCCGATCCGACCTGGGGCAGCTTTTACGGCGTCACCACCAACCTGGCCTGGACGCCGACACCCAACGTGCGCCTGCGCCCGGAACTGCGCTACGACATCCATTCAGGCCCCGGCCGCGATGCCTATGCCGACGGCGAAAAGGATTCGCAAGTGGTTGCGTCATTCGACGTCAGTTTCTTCTTCTAAACGGATTTCCCTGCTTTACCCCTGACCCTGCGTGATGGCCCGGCCACACGTGGCGACCCCGTTCGTCCAGGCTTTTGGAGTACTTACATGACAGACAACAACGATAAAAACCTGTTAGGCCGCAACTTCTCCCGCCGTGATTTCCTGCGCAGTACCGGTATTGCCGCCGGTGGCGTGGCACTGGCAAGCATGCCGTTCACCTTTGCCATCGGCGGTGAGCGAGTGATCAAGCTGGGCTATGTCAGCCCGTAGACCGGGCCGTTGGCACCTTTCGCGGCCGCCGATAACTACATCATCGAGTCGCTCAAGCAAGTGCTGAAGAACTCGATCACCGTGGCTGGCAAGGCTTACCGCCTGGAGGTCATCGTCAAGGACAGCCAGTCCAACCCCAACCGCGCGGCGGAAGTGGCGAGCGAGCTGATTCTCTCGGATCAGGTCGATCTGATGCTGGTGTCGTCGACCCCGGAAACCACTAACCCGGTGTCCGACCAATGCGAAATCAACGAGGTTCCGTGTATCTCCACGGTGGCGCCGTGGCAGCCGTGGTTCTTTACCCGTGGCGGCAAGCCGGAGCAGGGCTTTGAGTGGACTTACCACTTTTTCTGGGGCCTGGAAGACGTGATCGGTACCTACAGCGCCATGTGGGGGGCGATGCCATCGAACAAAGTGGTCGGCGGCCTGTTCCCCAATGACGGCGATGGCAATGCGTGGGGCGACCAGAAGCTCGGTTTCCCGCCGGTACTGGCGCAAAAGGGCTTTCAACTGGTCGACCCTGGCCGCTTCCAGAGTCTGACCGACGATTTCTCTGCGCAGATTGCCGCGTTCAAAAAGGCCGACGTCGAGATCGTCACCGGCGTGGTCATCCCGCCGGACCTGAGCACGTTCTGGACCCAGGCCCGGCAGCAAGGCTTCAATCCGAAAGCCGTGTCGGTGGGCAAGGCATTGTTGTTCCCGACGGCAGTCGAGGCATTGGGCAAGGCCGGCAACAACCTGTCGACCGAAATCTGGTGGAGCCCGACGCACCCGTTCAGTTCGTCATTGACCGGCGCCAGTGCCGGCCAATTGGCCCAGGGTTTCACCCAGGCCACCGGCAAGCAGTGGACGCAACCGTTGGGGTTCGTGCATGCCCTGTTCGAACTGGCAGTGGACATCCTCAAGCGCACCGAAGAAATCGGCAACGCCCAAGCGGTCCGCGATGCCTTGCTCAAGACCAACCTCAGCACCGTGGTCGGCCCGATCAACTGGAATGGCGGACCGGTCAAGAACGTCGCCAAGACACCTCTGGTCAGCGGCCAGTGGCGATTGGGCAAGGACAATAAATACGACCTGATCGTGACCAGCAATGCCACCGCGCCGGCGATTCCGTTGGGCGGCGAAATGCAGGCCATTACGTATTGATCGCGCAAAAGGACACCGGTGCACCATGCAACAGCCACTTCTACAAATGACCGATGTGCACAAAAGCTATGGCGAGGTGAAGGTCACGGATGCCATCGACCTGACCCTGCAACCCGGTGAAGCACTGGGCATCATCGGCCCCAACGGCGCGGGTAAAAGCACGCTGTTCAACCTGATCGCCGGCGGCGTGGCGGCGGACAAAGGCACGATTCATTTCGAAGGCCGCAACGTCACCCGCGAACCCGTGTTCAAGCGCTGCCAGCAAGGCATCGGCCGCTCCCATCAGATTCCGCATCCGTTCGTGAAGATGACCGTGTTCGAGAACCTGCTGGTGGGCGCGACCTTTGGTGCGCGGCTGCGTGACAACGAAGCCAGCCAGTGGTGTGCGCAGACGCTGGAACTCACTGGCCTGATGCGCAAGGCCAACGTGCTGGCCGGTTCGCTGACCTTGCTTGACCGCAAGCGCCTGGAAATGGCTCGCGCCTTGTCGACCCGACCGCGCCTGTTGTTGCTCGACGAAATCGCCGGCGGCCTGACCGAGCCGGAATGCCTGGCACTGGTGGAAACCATTCAGGGCATCCACAAGTCCGGCGTTGCCATCATCTGGATCGAGCACATCGTGCATGCCTTGCTCGCGGTGGTCAGTCGCCTGACGGTGATCAACTTCGGCGCCAAGCTGGCCGAAGGCGAGCCGCGCAGCGTGATGGCCGATCCTCGGGTCCAGGACATCTACATGGGCATCGGGAGCTGACGCATGCTAACCATCGAAAAACTCTGCGCCGGCTACGGCGACTTTCAAGCGCTGTTCGACATCAGCCTGACCCTTGAGGCCGGTGAAACCGTGGCGATCATCGGTTCCAACGGCGCGGGCAAGTCGACTTTCCTGCGCTCGTTGGCCGGGCTGATCAAGAACCAGCCCGGTGCCATCCACTTCAAGGGCCAGGCCATCGGTGACCTGGCGGCCAATCAGGTATTGGAGCGGGGCATCGCGCTGGTGCCGGAAGGCCGCAAGCTGTTTCCCTCGCTGACCGTTGAAGAAAACCTGCTGATCGGCGCCTACAGCAAACGCCCGGGGCCATGGACGCTGAAACGCATCTATCAGCTGTTCCCGGTGCTGGAAAAACTGCGCAAACGTCCCGGCACCGCGCTGTCCGGCGGCCAACAGCAAATGGTTGCGATTGGCCGGGGCCTGATGGCCAACCCGCATTTGCTGTTGTGCGACGAAATCAGCCTGGGCCTGGCACCGACGACGATCAAGGACATCTACGCCGCGCTGCCCTCGATCAAGGCTGACGGCACCACGGTGATTCTCGTCGAGCAAGACATCAATCAGGCACTGAGTGTGTGTGACCGCTTCTATTGCTTTCAGGAAGGGCGAGTGTCCCTGACCGGTCGGCCTGGGGATGCGGACAAAGCACAAATCAAAGCCGCGTATTTCGGGATCTAGTGATGGAATGGCTCAATACTTTGCTTCAAGGCATGTTGCTCGGCGGCCTGTACGCGATGTTCGCGGTGGGGTTGTCGTTGATGTTCGGCATCATGCGCCTGGTCAATATCGCCCACGGCGACTTCATTGTCCTGGCGTCGTACCTGGCGCTGCTGGTGGTCAATCATCTGGGGTTCAGCCCGCTGGCCAGTTTGCTGCTGGTGGTGCCGCTGATGTTCTGTTTCGGCTACCTGTTGCAACGGCTGTTGCTCAACCGGACGCTGGGCCAGGACATTCTGCCGCCGTTGCTGGTGACCTTCGGCCTGTCGATCATCGTGCAGAACGTGCTGCTGGAATTCTTCAGTGCCGACAGCCAAAAACTCGCTCAAGGTGACCTTGAGGTGGCCAGTGTCGGCATTGGCAGCCTGAGCGTAGGCGTGATGCCGCTCATCGTGTTCTGCAGTGCGCTGCTGATCATCGGCGGCCTGCAATTGCTGTTCTACAAAACATCGTTGGGCCGGGCGTTTCGCGCTACCTCTGATGACCAGCACACCGCACGGCTGATGGGCGTCAACAACGCACACATTTTCGGCCTGGCCATGGCGCTGGCGATGGCCGTGGTGTCGATTGCCGGCGTGTTCCTGGCGATCCGCACCAGTTTTGATCCTACGGTCGGGCCGGCGCGGCTGTTGTACGGCTTCGAAGCGGTGATCATCGGTGGCCTGGGCAGCCTGTGGGGCACGTTGGCCGGAGGGGTGATTCTCGGCGTTGCGCAAACCCTGGGGGCAAAAATCGATCCCGGCTGGCAAATCCTCGCCGGTCACCTTGTGTTTCTGCTGATCCTGGTCGTGCGCCCGCGTGGCCTGTTTCCCCGGAGTGTCGACTGATGAATGCCTTGAACAACCCCGCGCTCAGGTTTCGCGTACAACGCACGACCACCAGCAGCACCATCGGCCTGTCGTTGCTGGGCCTGTGCGTATTGATCTTGCTCAGTGCACCCTTGTGGGCCGACCGGGCGAGCCTGCGCCTGGTGGTGGAGTTCGCCTATTACCTGGCATTGGCGCAAATGTGGAACTTGCTGGCGGGCTACGCCGGCATGGTCTCGGTAGGGCAGCAGGCTTTCGTCGGTCTGGGCGGCTATCTGCTGTTTATGCTGGCGAGTCAATTCGGTGTGCCGCCCTTGGTCGCGGTGTTGCTTTCAGGCGTGTTGGTGGCGCTGCTGGCGATACCCACGGCACTGATCGTGTTTCGTCTGCGTGGCGCCTACTTCGCCATCGGTACCTGGGTGGTGGCGGAGGTCTTCCGTTTGGGCCTTGCGCAGATGAGCAGTCTGGGTGGCGGTTCAGGGCAAAGCCTGCCGGCGGCGATTGTGCGGCAGATCGGCAATGACCGGGACGGGCGCGAAACGCTGATCTATTTCACTGCGCTGGCCATCGCCATTGCCGCCGTGGCCGTCGTGTTTTTTCTGCTGCGCTCGCGTCAGGGCCTGGCACTGGCATCGATTCGTGATTCTGAACCGGCGTCCGGCAGCCTCGGTGTGGATACGTTCCGAACCAAGTTGATGGTTTACGTGCTGGCCGCCGGTTGCACGGGGGTGGTCGGGGCGCTGATCTTCCTGCAAAAGCTGCGTATTTCCCCGGACGCTGCGTTCAACCTGCAGGACTGGACGGCGGTGGTGATCTTCATCGTGATCATCGGCGGCATCGGCACGCTCGAAGGACCGTTGATTGGCACGCTGATTTACTTCGTGTTGCGCGGCTGCCTGGCGCAGTACGGTGCGGTGTACATGATCATCCTCGGCGTGGTCGCGGTGGTGATGATGCTCAAGGCCCCGCAAGGGGTGTGGGGACTGATCAGCGAACGCCTGGGCTGGCAGGTTTTCCCGATGCAGCGACGGTTGTCCGCCCGGCCATGACCTGTAGGAGCGAGCCCGCTCGCGATGGACGTTAACGATAACGCTGGGTACCTGACACCCCGCGGAGTTCTCAAGTCCATCGCGAGCAGGCTCGCTCCTACAGGCAGGTTTTCGCCCTGGATGTGGAGCGACAGGCTAACCTCGCTATTCATATAAGAACAAAAGCCTCCAGAGTACCTGCCCATGGATCGTTTACTCAGTGTCGAAGCCTTCGTGCGAGTGGCCGAAACCGGCAACTTCGCCAAGGCGGCCCAGCAACTGGGTGTGACCCGTTCGGTGATCACCCACCGCATCCAACAGCTGGAGCAATTCATCAATGCGCCGCTGTTCCATCGCAGCACTCGCCATGTACGGCTCTCCGAAGTGGGCGAGACCTACTACAAGGAGTGCGCGGACATGGTCGCGGGCTTCAACTCGCTGACCGAGCATATGCGCGAATTGCGCGCCAAACCCACCGGCAAGTTGCGCGTGCAGATGTTGCCCGGGTTCGCCATCGGCCACTTCGGCCGCATGCTGGCCGAGTTCACGCGGTTGTACCCGGACATTGAAGTGGACGTGATCGTCAACGACCGGGTGGTGGACCCCATCGAAGAAGGTTTCGACGTGGCGTTCCAGATGTTCCCGCCCATGGCCGAAACCCTGATCGAGCGCAAGCTGTTCAGCGTGCGCCGATTGTTCTGCATGTCGCCCGATTACGCCGGCGAGTTCGGTATGCCCACCCATCCCCAGGAGTTGCTGCAACACAAGATCGCCTTGTACGAAGGCTATCCGTCGCGCAACCGCTGGATCTTCACCCGTGACGACGAGCAAGTGGAGCTGAGTCTGCCGGGCCAGGTGCGCTCCAACTCCGTGCATTTGCTGCGCGATTACGCGCAGACCGGTGTGTGCATTGTCTGCCTGCCGACCCTGGTGGCCAGCGATGACTTGCTCAGCGGCCGGTTGATTCCGGTGTTGCCGGAGTACGCACTGTCCTCGTTCAATTTTTCGGCGGTGTATCCCGCCACCCAGCGCCGGGCCTTGAAAGTGCGTACGTTGATCGACTTTCTGGTGGAAAACTTCGGCGATGAGCCATGCTGGGACAAGCCCTTGCTGGAGCGTGGCTGGGTCCGCTGAGTCAATACACGAACCCTGTAGGAGCGAGCCTGCTCGCGATGGTCGTTAACGATTGCGCGTGACTGCTGGCGAAACGCGGCGCTCTTGAGTCCATCGCGAGCAAGCTCGCTCCTACAGGGATTGCAGTATGGCCAGTGTTTGCGTTTCGCAAACACTGTTGTCGCCGGTCCTCTAATTGTTCGCCGAGGTGGCGCGACGTACTGTTGGCTCACTGTTACTACAACAACAAAACGGTGAAAACCATGAGTAGCGCTGCAATCGAAACGGTCTTCGGCTCGCTGGACAACTACACCAAAGGGTCGGTTGAAATCATCAGCGGCCAGGCCAGCCACTACGCCTTTTCCAACATTTTCGAAGTGGCGGATAAATCCCTCCCTTATGAAAAAGTCGTGGTCGGTTTCAACCTCGGCTACGTCGTCGAAACCCTGCGTGCCGAAGGCCAGTCGCCCTGGTACACCGCAGCGCACGACGAGTTCGCCATTGTCATGGACGGTGAAGTTCGCGTGGACTTCCTCAAGCTCGATGCGCCGTTGAAAGCCGGCGAGGGCACGCACCTGGCCGGTGAGATGCCAGCGGGCAAACCGATGGGCTACGTGCTGCTCAAGCGCGGCCATCAATGCCTGTTGCCGGTCGGCACCGCCTATCGCTTCGAAGCCAGTCGCCCGGGGGTGATCCTGCAGCAGACCATCAAAGGTCCGTTGTCGGTCGAGAAATGGGCAGACATCTGCTTCAAGTGATCTGCCGCTCCCGACCGTCCCACCCACAAAAACAAGAGGAATCCCGCCATGGCCATGCTTGAAACCGCAGCCGACACCGCCAACCTTGCCGACGATGAAGTCCAGGCCAGCGCGCCCCATGCCGTCACCGGCTACTGCTCATTCAAACTCGGCGCCTTCGAACTGTCGCGCGACGAGTATTTCGCCCGCATCACCTGGCCGGCCAAAGGCCAGACCCGCTCGCACCTGATCCCGGTCGATGCTTTCCTGCGCGCCATGATGCGCGACGTGGCCTGGGGCTTTTTCTATGGCTGGGTCAACTTTGACCACGTCATTGGCACCCGCAACTACTACGGCAAGGTTGACCTGTACGCCGGCACCTTCAACGGCACGCTCAAGGCGGCCGGGGTCAATTACACCGAAAACTTCGAAACGCCGCTGATCATGGCCACCTTCAAGGCCATCCTGCGGGACTGGACCAACGCCACCTTCGACCCCTTTGCCGCCCCGGAAGAAACCGGTAGCGCGTTCGGTCGCAAGAACGGCGACAACATCGAGGCCATCGAGCGCTCCCGCATCGCCACCAAACGCATGCCGGGCCTGAAGGATGACTCGCCGCTGCGTGACGACCTGCCGGTCAATCGCCAGTTCATCGATGTGCCGCAGGACGAACCGGAGGTCCATGCCGCCGAAGGCTTCGAAGGCGAACTGCATGCCTTCAACCTGTTCAAGTACCTGTCGCGCTCCGATGTGACCTGGAACCCGTCGGTGACCTCGGTGTGCAAGGCCAGCCTGTTCTGCCCGACCACCGAGGAATTCATCCTGCCGGTGTTCCACGGCAACGACCGCATCGAATGGTTCTTGCAGATGTCCGACGAAATCATCTGGGACGTCGGCGACAAGGACGACGGCAATCCCCGTGCGCGCATCACCATGCGTGCCGGCGACATCTGCGCCATGCCCGCCGACATCCGTCACCAGGGCTACTCGACCAAACGCTCGATGCTGATGGTCTGGGAAAACGCCACGCCGAACCTGCCGCAACGCTACGAAAGCGGTGAGCTCAAACCGTATCCAATCGAGTTCTAGGACCTAGTGTCCGGCCCGGCCCAGCGCCGGGCAAAACGCTCAGCAATCACTTCGTCAAACACTGCGCCAGCCGCGCGGTGCGAGGAAACCATTATGCAAAATCAGCTCTATATCGATGGCCGTTTCGTGGATGCGGTCGCTGGCGGCACCATTGACGTTGTGTCGCCCCATGACGGTTCGTTGATCACCCGCATCGCTGCCGCCGAAGCTGCTGACATCGACTTGGCCGTTGCCGCCGCCAAGCGTGCATTCCCGGCCTGGTCTGCGTTGGGCGCCGCCGAACGCGGGCGCCTGTTGCTCAAGCTGGCAGACAAGATCGAGGAGTGCGGTGAAGAACTGGCGCAGCTCGAATCCCTCAATACCGGGCACCCGATCCGTGACTCCCGTGGTCTCGACGTGCCGCGTACGGCGGCGTGCTTCCGTTATTTCGGCGGTATGGCCGACAAGATCGAAGGTTCGGTGATTCCGGTCGAAGCCGGGTTTCTCAACTACGTGCAGCGCAAACCGATTGGCGTGGTGGGGCAGATCGTGCCGTGGAACTTCCCGCTGATGTTCACCAGCTGGAAAATGGGTCCGGCGCTGGCGGCGGGCAACACCATCGTGATCAAACCTTCGGAAATCACCCCGTTGTCGACCTTGCGCATTGTCGAGCTGATGACCGAAGTCGGCTTCCCCAAAGGCGTGGTCAACGTGGTGCCGGGCTACGGCCATACCGCCGGGCAAGCGCTGGCCGAACACCTCGACGTGGGCAAGATTGCCTTTACCGGTTCGACCGCCACCGGGCGCCGGATCGTCGAAGCCTCCAAAAGCAACCTCAAGCGCATCCAGCTGGAACTGGGCGGCAAGGGCGCGAACATCGTGTTCGAGGACGCCAACCTGGACGCGGCGGTCAACGGCGCGGCCTGGGCGATCTTTCACAACCAGGGCCAGGCCTGCATCGCCGGTTCGCGGCTGATCCTGCATAAAGATATCGCCGACCAGTTCCTTGAGCGTTTCATCGCCCTGGCCAAGTCCATCCGCCTGGGCGATCCCTTGGACCCGGAAACCGAAATGGGTCCGCTGACCTCGGCGCTGCACCGCGACCGGGTATTGGCGTACATCGACATCGCGATAGAGCAGGGCGGCAAGGTCCTCGCTGGCGGCAAGGCACCGGACGATAAAGCGTTGGCCAATGGGTTTTATGTCGAGCCGACAGTGGTCGAGGCCAAGCCCGGTGACCGCGTTTTCCAGGAAGAAGTCTTCGGCCCGTTCGTCACCGTGGTGCGCTTCAGCACCGACGAAGAAGCGTTGGCCATCGCCAACGACTCTGAATACGGACTAGGCAGCGGCCTGTGGACGCAGAACCTGAGCCGCGCACACAAAATAGCCGACGCGATTCATGCAGGTATGTGCTGGATCAATTGCTACAAACGGGTCAACCCGGGCAGTCCGTTTGGCGGTGTCGGTCAGTCTGGTTATGGCCGGGAAATGGGCTTCGAAGCGATCCACGATTACACCGAAGCCCGTTCGGTCTGGGTCAACGTCGATGCCAACATCCCTGCGTACTACAAACGCTGAGGCCTGCCATGAATCCTTTTGTTTACCAAAGCCTGCCGACCCGTGTGGTGTTCGGCTGGGGCAAGCTTTCGGCGCTGGCCGAGGAAATTGAACGGCTGGGTGCCCGGCGTGCGTTGATCCTGACTACGCCGGAACAGCACGGGCTCGGCGAACAGGTCGCCGCGCTGCTCGGTGATCGTGCGGCGGGTGTCTATCCCAAAGCCGTGATGCACGTTCCGCTGGAAGTGGCGCAAGCGGCGCGCATTGAGGCGGCGCGGCTGGACGCCGATTGCTGCGTGGCCATTGGCGGTGGTTCGACCATTGGCCTGGGCAAGGCGATCGCGATGGATTCCGGCCTGCCCATCGTGGCGGTGCCGACCACCTACGCCGGTTCCGAGATGACGCCGATCTACGGGCTGACCGAAAACCGCCTGAAAAAAACCGGACGTGATATTCGGGTTTTGCCCAAGACCGTCATCTACGACCCGCAATTGACCCTGACCCTGCCCACGCAGATATCCGCGTGCTCGGGCATGAACGCCATGGCCCATGCCGTCGAAGCGCTGTACGCCCAGGATGCCAACCCGATCATCGGTTTCATGGCCGAAGAGTCGATTCGCTCGCTGGCGCAGGCCTTGCCGGGCGTTGTCAGTAATCCCGACGACCCCGAGGCGCGCAGCCAGGCGTTGTATGGCGCGTGGCTGGCGGGCATTTGCCTGGGCTCGGTCGGCATGGCCTTGCACCACAAGCTCTGTCACACCCTGGGCGGCACGTTCAATCTGCCCCACGCACAGGCGCACGCCATCGTCTTGCCCCACGCCGCGCATTACAACCGCGAAGCGGCGGCGGGCCCGCTGCAACGGGCCGCCCGCGCATTGGGTGGGAGCGAAGCGAGCGAGGTCGGTGCCTTGTTGTACGCGCTGAACCAGAAACTGGGCATCCCACTGGCCCTGGCGGACATCGGCTTCCCGGCCAACGGTCCGGCCGAAGCTGCGCAAATCGCATGCGCCAGCCCTTACTACAACCCGCGGCCGTTCGAGCAAGGCCCGATTGAGGCGTTGTTGAACCGTGCCCTGACAGGTCAGGCCCCAGCCTGATCTGCCCGCCACTTTTATCCACGTCGGAATAACAATAATGACCGATCAAGACAAAGTCATAGAGTCACTGATCTCCCAACAGGCGGTGAACAGCTTCAACGACGCGCCCAACGCGCGCTACAAACAGATCATGCAAAGCCTGGTTCGCCACCTGCATGCGTTTGTCAGTGAGGTCGAATTGACCGAACAGGAGTGGTTCGAAGGCATTGGTTTCCTGACTGACACCGGGCACAAGTGCGATGGCCTGGTGCGCCAGGAATTCATTCTGCTGTCGGACACCCTGGGCGTTTCGATGCTGGTCGACGCGATCAACCATCGCCACAGCGCAACGGCCACCGAAACCACCGTGTTCGGGCCGTTTTACATTGATGGCATGCCGGATCGCGAGTTCGGCGAAAACATGGCTTTCACGCCCGGCGAAACGGCGCTGGTGCGCGGGCGCGTGGTCGATATTCACGGCAATGCACTGGCCGGTGCGGTGCTGGACGTGTGGCAGACCGCCGAAAACGGCATGTATTCCGGACAGGACACCGAACAGCCTTTCGGCAACTTGCGCGGGCGTTATCGCACCGACGCGGATGGCTGCTTTGCGATTCGCACCATTGTCCCGGTGGCCTATCCGATACCGACCGATGGCCCGGTAGGGCGCATGCTCGATGCCGCCAACCGGCATGCGTGGCGGCCCGCGCATCTGCACTTCATGATCGAGGTGCCGGGCTATCGCAAACTGGTCACGCACCTGTTCAATCACGATGATCCGTATCTGCAATCCGATGCAGTGTTTGGGGTGAAACAGTCGTTGCAGGTGATTTATGAGGACTTGAACACCCACGACGATGTGTCCACCAGGCTGGGTATGCAAGTGCCGTTCAAGCGGGCGTGTTATGAATTTGTCATGGAATCTGCGTGAATCATGGGTCAGTTTTTTGCGGTGTTTGCTACTGATCACTCGGACTGCCAGGCGCTGCGCCAGCGTCTGCGGCCCAGTCACCAGGCGCATTTGCGTGCCACCGGGGATCATCGGGTCGTCGTGCGCCTCGGCGGTCCGATCCTTGATGATGCCGGCGCGGCGATGACGGGTACGTTGCTGGTCATCGAGGCGGGCAGCCTGCCGGAGGTGGAAGCGTTCATGCGCGACGATCCCTATGTCCAGGCGGGACTGTTCGCCAGCCTGCAGATTCGCCCCTGGCACTGGAGCCTGGGCAACCCGGAACTGCGCGGTTTTCCATGAGCACCATTACCTTGTGCCGACTCGACGACATCACCGACGGCGGGGCGCTGGGGCTGCCGCAGCACCAGCAATTACATCCCGCCGGGCTGGTGGCGGTGCGTCAGGGCGAACAGGTGTGGGTGTACGTCAACCGCTGCCCGCATTTCTCGGTGCCGCTGGACTTCAATCCGCAGCAGTTTTGCACCTGGCGCGGCAAGGTCCTGATGTGCGCCCATCACAGTGCGATGTTTCGTTACGACGACGGGCACTGCATCGACGGCCCGTGTAAAGGCGCGCAACTGGAGGCCGTGCCCGTGCGTTGGGTCGACGACCGACTGGTCATGGAGATTGGGCCCACCGCCGGTCAGTAACCGGGTGGCCGACGGGGGCTGATCTAAACTCCTGTTGGGGGTGAACCAGGTTCATCCGGAGGTCATCATGAAAAACTTGTCACCCATCAGTCTGTGCCTTGCCTTGTCGGTTTTGAGTGCCCCGGGATGGGCGCAAACAGTGGTGCCGATGAAAGGGCAAAGTTCGCAACAAACCCAGGCCGACATCAACGAATGCAACAGCATTGCCGCCAGCCAAAGCGCCTCGACGACTTCCACACCTTCGGGCGGGCGGGTCAAGGGGGCTGCCGTGGGGGCCGCCGCCGGCGCGACGGCTGCCCAGGTGCGCGGCAATCAGCACGACGAGGCCTATGATCGAGTCGACGATGACAGGAAACAGGACTACCGCCAGAACCGCGCCAAGGAGACGGCGGCGGCCGGCGCCGTGGTCGGTGCTTCACGTCAGCGCCAGGAACGCCGGGAGCAATCGAAAACCACTCAGGCGAACACAACGACCGCTTACACCAGCTGTTTGCAGGGCAAGGGTTATCAGGTCAACCCTTGAATCAGGTACGGAACACACTGTAGGAGCGAGCTCGCTCGCGATGGTCGTCAACGATAACGCGGGTTGGCAGGCGCCCCGCGGTGTTCTCCGGTTTATCGCGAGCAGGCTCGCTCTTGCAATCTGACAACCGTTCATCGGTGAACTACGCTGCGGTACGTACCCTCGATCTGAATTTTGTGAAGTAAGGATCCGACACATGCGGAGCAGGCTGCTCGCTGTAATGTTTACTGTTTTCGGGATGTTTTGGTCGGTGCAACTGTGGGCCGAGGATGCACCGAAAGTGGTTGATGCTCCCGTTGAATTGAAAGTGGCCAACCGCAGCATCATGGTGTTTCGCGCGACCATCCTCGGTGAAGCCCCGGCCTCGCGGGTCAAACGGGCGAAAGTGGTGATCGGTGAGGCGCTGGATGACGCCGACGACCTCAATGTCACCCTCGACCCGATCATGAAAAGCTACATGGTGCTGCTGGGTAGCCGACGCGCCTTTATCGTTTCGCCCAAGGACTTCGACGAGACCGAATACGAGTCGGTACAGCAGGCCGCTGAAGCCGCGGCGGGCAAGCTGCGCCAGGTCGTGGCCGAAACCCGGGAAGCCCGTAGCCTGCAATTGATTCTGCGCTCCGTGGTTGCCGCGTTGATCGCCACCGGCGTTTACATCGCACTGCTGTTCGGCATGGTGGTCCTGCGGCGCAAACTGCTGAAAAAACTGCCCGACCTGATGCATCGGCACACCCAGGCCCTGAAGGTCGGGCGGGTCCCGCTGATCGACGCCAACTTCCTCTATCCATTGGTCAGCCGCGTGCTGGAATTGCTGCGTTGGGTCATCGTGTTGCTGCTCACTTACGAGTGGCTGGGGTTTGTCCTGTCGCGTTTTCCCTATACCCGGCCCTGGGGTGAAAGCCTTAACAGCTATCTGCTGGAAGTCGTCGACTATTTGCTGCAAGGGATTCTCGGGGCCATCCCCGGGCTCGGCGTGGCGCTGGCGATCTTTTTCATTGCTCGAGGCGCGACAGCATTCTCTCGCCGGATACTGCGGCGCATGGCCACGCCCGGCACCTTCAACTGGCTGAACCATGAAACCCTGAAGCCGACTCAGCGCCTGACTTCGCTGGCGATCTGGCTGTTTGCCCTGGCCATGGCTTATCCCTACTTGCCGGGTGCCGGTACCGATGCGTTCAAAGGCTTGTCGGTGCTGGTCGGTCTGATGATTTCGCTGGGTGCTTCCAGCGTCGTCGGGCAGGCGGCGGCCGGATTGATCCTGACGTACACCCGAACCCTGCGTCCCGGTGAATTCGTGCGCATTGGCGAGCACGAAGGGACGGTCACTGAACTGGGCATGTTCACCACGAGCATTCGTACCGGCCTTGGCGAAGTGCTGACCCTGCCCAACTCGATGATCACCGGCACCGTCACCAAGAACTACTCGCGGGTGGTACAAGGCCCCGGTTATGTGGTCGACACCGCGGTCACCATTGGCTATGACACCCCCTGGCGACAGGTCGAAGGGATGTTGCTGGAAGCCGCCAAACGCACGCCCGGCGTCCTCGAAACCCCACCGCCGCAGGTGTTTCAAACGGCTTTGTCGGATTTCTACCCCGAGTACCGGTTGGTGGCCCAGGCCATCCCCAGTCAGCCTCGGCCGCGAGCGGTGCTGCTGAGCATGTTGCACGCCAACATCCAGGATGTGTTCAACGAGTACGGCGTACAGATCATGTCGCCGCACTATCTGGGTGATCCGCAACAGGAGAAATGGGTGCCCAGGGACAAGTGGTACATGGCACCTGCGCAGGAATCGAAGGAGCCGTTGAAGTAATGGCTAGGGGCTGGCAGGAGGAGGACGAGCATTGCGGCGAGTGCGATGAGCGACCGGGGGAGGCCGCTCGGTTGTAGCGGTGTTAAAAAAGCATATAGGCGGATGCGGTCGTCTGATTCAGGTTGATCTCTCCGACCTCCAGAACTTCGTATTCGGCGCGCAGGCCGATGTTGCGAAAGACATCGACCTCCAGGCCGACACCGTAGGTCAGATCAACCCCGGTATCGTCGTCGGTGGCATTGCCGTCGGCGTCCCAGGCGTGAGCACCGACACTGCCGAATACCCGCATCCGATCGCCCAACGGAAAGCCGACATGGGCGGCAGCCTGAGCCGATTTGCCTTCGAAATCGAGATTCTTGTCCTTGAATTGACCCAGATCGACGTAGGCGCCCTCGAAGGCCAGGTAGCTATTGACGCGATACCCTGCATAAACCTTGTAGCTGGTGTCGTCGTCGTCCAACTTGGATTCGTCGGTCTGGATGTTGCTTACGCCAGCTCCAAGATACAAACCTTTGTCATCAGCGAGCGCCTGAAAAGTCAGCAACGATAGCAGTGAAGCGAAGCCAAGGTTTCGAAGTAGCATGTGTAGTGGAGTCCTTGTTCAGGTTTGTCAGGTGTTAGGGTTCGGCGAGCATTTGAGGGGCCATGAGGGGTTAATAGAAGTCATTGATTGATATTTTTGAGTCGCAAGGCGGGATGTTTGCCGGACATTGAAAGTAGCGTCTTGCCAACGCTTGAATGGGTAGCGCTTTGCAGAACAACCAGCCTTGTGCCAATACAACCCCCTCCGAAACCAGATGCGGCAGTTGCTGCTGACTCTCGACTCCTTCGGCCACGACCTTGAGTCGTAGCGACTTGGCCAACCGGGCAATGTGTCGCCACAAGGCGTCCTTGGCCGCGATCTTGTCGTCTGCGATGAATGAGCGATCTATTTTCAGAATGTCGAAAGGCACTGAATCCAGGAGCGAGAGGTTGGAATAGCCGATACCGAAGTCGTCCACGGCAATGCGATGACCACATGCACGAAGCCGTCGCAATTGCATGGCGGCAGGCTTCTGATCGAGCAAGGTCCTTTCGGTGATTTCAAAAGTCATGGCGGACGCAGGCATGCGGTAGGTTGCCAGCAGGCTGGCCACAAAGTCTGGAAAGGTGGGGTCCTGAATATCCTGGGCGCAAAGATTGACCGTGATGTAGAAGTCCTTGCACGCCCAAAGGTAGGTGCTGTAATCCTCCGCCACTTGCCGAATCACCGAACGCGTCAGTTTGCGGATCAAGTCAGACTTCTCCGCCACCGCAATAAAAACATCCGCAGGCACATGGGTGCCGTTGTCGCTCCAGGTAGGAAGTGCTTCGGCGCCCTCCAGATAGCCCGTCGTCAAATTGACGATAGGCTGGTAGTGAACACCCAGCGTGTTGGCTTTTATGGCATTGCGAAGCCGTACCGCAGTAGAGGTGTAATGCCGTTGAGTACACCTTGCGAGGAAGAGCAGCGCTGCGAACACGCACACAAGGCCAATGAATAATTTGAATTTGAGACTTGTCAGGTAACTCAACGGAAGAGAAATGACGCAGATCAGTTCATTTCGCTTGCCCGCAAAGGCGATCAGGACCTTGTCTGCCGAGGTCACCAGTTCTTCAAGGTGGAACGGCTTCTGCATCTTCAGCGGCTGAGCACCCGTAGAGGCAATGGGCACAGCGCCGCCGGGGCCGATGAGGTCCAGTTGCAGGTCCTCGGGAAACTTCAAGTTGTCGAGCAGGATCTTCTTGTTTGCCCAGACGTAGGTTGATTGTTCCGACACAATGATAAAGTCGGTGTCCGCAGAAACTGTGTGGCCAGAATCGACCCAGTAGGTTCGTTTTCCAACGGAGAACTTGCGCTTGACGTTACCGGCCAGTAATGACGGGAGTTCTTGTCCGTAGGAAGAACAGATCTTGCCATTGGGCAGTTCGATTGCCGCTTGATCAACAAATCGCAGGTTTTTAACCAGCTCGGCCAGTTGTGAGTATTGCTCGACGGAGCATTCCTCACCCGAACGATCAAGATCGCCGAGGGCTTCCAGTACTTTGTCGATCTGCGCATTAGGCTCTACCTGAGCAGCACGCAGATCGGCATAAACGTTATTCAACTTCCGTGAAATGATTGGCTCTGCCAGTCCTCCAGCACAGAACCATGCGGCCCAGCCCGTCGCAGCAATCAGGCATACAGTGACTGCGTGCCTTCCAAGTAACGCTTTATATATGGCAACCATCGAAAACCCCGAGGTATCAATATTTCATTGTGCACCTTGTAGTCGCGGATTAAACGTCTTCAGTACCAGTCAATTACCCCGGCCAACAAGATGCCGCTTGCATAGGCGATAATGCACAGGGCGATTTTCTGCTTGAGTGGCAGTGTGTTTATTCGATGATGCATGCTTATCTCCTTGGACGGGCAAATAAGCAATTGTGGGTACCTGTGCCTGATAAAACGTAATTATTAATCGTTATTTGCCGGGTTTTGATAAAAGCCCGTCAACGACCTGGTTGTAAACGGAGGAGGTCGTGTTCCTGGGCTTGGCTGAGTTGCGCCTGGCCGTTTCCGACGGTGTCTCTCCGTATGCAATCTGATACGCCTTGGAAAACCGGCCCAGATGATGGAAGTTCCAGAACATCGCGGTTTCTGTCACGGTGGGCCAGGTTTTGTTTATCAGATCGAGACGGGCGCTTGCGAGTCTCAAGTTCCTGATATACGCGATTGGCGACATCCCGAACGTTTCAATAAAGCCAAAGTGCAAGGTGCGGGTTGTGGTTTCAAGTTGTCTTACGAGTGATTTTATAGTGAGCGCTTTTTTTGTATTTGCATGAATGTACTCTATGGCTTCTATCGCCACTTTTCTTCTTGTCGGGACTTTACGGCTGAAGCCGCCAGCGGGCGTCAATGCCAGCAATAGAGAAGAAAGTACCGTGCCAGCGTCGTTGATGTCGTCACAGGAAGCGCTGATGGCTTGAATGGCAGATCGTATGAATTGAAAGTTTTCAGCCTGGAAACAGTGTTTTGTTCTGTTGGCAAGTATATCGATGACCAAGTGACGTTGGCGGCACCGGTCATAGTTTTCCAGTGTTGTGGTGATGGTGAAAAGTGTTTCATTCGGTTCGCAGGTGTAATGCACCGTTTCATCGCTGTGCAGTACGATGACTTCGTTAGGCTGTAGTTTGTGATTGTTTACGACGGGGCGTCCAATCGGGGCCTGCGAGATGGCGAATGTCACGAATCCGGCAGGGACAGAACTGACCAGGGTGAGGGATGAGTCGAACTCAAGACGACTGCACTGGAGTTCGGCACTGTGAAAGAGCTTGTGTTGCCGAATGCGCGCCTCATGCTCGGTCGGAATAAGGCTCATTTCCCATTTGCCTATTGTTCTATTCAGTTGGCTCGGCAAGGCAGAAGACAAATGAAAGATCTCGTCGGGCGGTGCGATACTCATGAAATTGAAGGCTCATCTGTTAAATGATTAGGGTCAAGCCTGACGGGCAGTCATGGAGAGGATACGCGATACGGCGTCCGTTCTGTCGGTGAATCGACCCCATTGCCATTGGCTTTGAACGGGTTGTCAGAGTCCCCGGATCAGTTCCAGCTCTGCCGAAAATGCGTACTTGTTGTTCAATGGTGAGTCGTCCATGTGTTGAACGTTGCGCGGGTCGATTTTCGAGCTGAAGATCTGCGATTGAGGTTTCATCGGGTCAATGGCTGCAGCTGTAAAGGAGTAAAAGTCGTCAATACGATAACCGGTGTTTACCTGATAGTTGGCTTTCACAGCACTTGGGGCCTTCTTGTTGGTTTCGACATTCGTCAATTTGGCACTGTAGACGCCCTTGTCGTCGGCCATGGCCTTGAGAGAAAGCAATAAACCAAACGACACGGTGACAAAGTTTTTCAGTAGCATCGAGGTGATTTCCTTATTAACAGTTTATTCAGGCAGAACCTGGTGTCAGCTGCATCTCTGCCATGGCTTGGTCTGCAAATAATCTCACTTCGATGGTGCCCGCCAAAGTCAATAACTCATATTTTCCAGGTCGTCAGAAGGGGGCAGTCACCGCCTGCCCCGGCGAGCACCACGTGCCTCAAAGGAATATGCGCGTGTTGGCGTAACTCGTGCCGGTATCACCTTGTGGTGGGGTAGGGAGAGCAGAATCACTGTCCTGCTCGTCCGTATGATACTCATTCTCACTATGAATTTTCAGATGCGACTGTTTCTGGCTGTCATCCGGGTTTGTTTGAATTTCATAATATTCAATTGTCGTACTTTCGACGGAGTGCTCGTCATGCGCCAACGAATAAAGTGGCATTGCAGACAGAAACAAGACCGCCAGGAATCCGAAAGTCGTCGATTTGTTGGCTCGCAGGAAATACATGGCTTTCACTTGATTCCCCTGTATAAGGTATTGTCCCGGACGAGAATCAAGCAGGCTCGATTCCAGAGATTATCGGCGAGGGATTTTTTGCTGGGGCGCCATCTGATTCAAATCAATAACTGTTATTTTTGGCGTGGAGAATTCTTTGATATGAACCTGTACCAGGCGGGTATCGAGTCAGTGCGGGAAACCGATTAATGGTTCATGCAGCGCAAGCGGCCAAGTTCGTGTACGTAAAAACACACGGCGTTTTTATCCGGCGTCGGAATCAATTCGTAGTTTAGAATGGCACCTTCTTGCAAGACGTATTGCCGTCTGAAGAACAGGTCAGGGGTCTTTTCAATGGCAAACAGTTCATTGTCCTGGCTAAGTTTGACGTTGCTGACTTTGATCTGGACGTGTGTTTTGCTTTCTCCGATTATATTCGCCGATATAGTCGCATTGCGGATTTTTCCATTCAGGCTTTCCAGCGTGGTCCCCGTGAGTCGGCCATGCCCGATAGTGAGGTACTCTTCGGTGTTGAGTTGATTGAGGTCTTCCAGCCATTGCCGGGTTTTTGTTTGATAACTGGTGTTTTCCATGTAGTGCGAAGGCGAATAAGCAAGAGAGAAAATGCAGAGTGCGTTGATCAAGACTATTAGCGGCCAGTGAATGACTTGCGGAATTTCAAACTTCATAAGGTGACTTCCAGACATTGACGAATCATCAAGGCGAGGTCTCTTTCGCTGCTGTTTAATTGTAGATTCGCAGTGCTCAGGTCCGGGCGAATGCACGAAACGGAATAGTTGGCTTTATACAGGTTGATCCAGACTTGACCCTTCAGATTTGGCGGTAGCTGTTCAGATTGCTTGGCCGACAGATCCATCAGCGCTTGTGCCTCGGCCAGATCATTGCCTACGGCGTGGATGACCAGTCCATTCTTGTCAACGCTGGAAATTTCAATTTTTGGCATGTCGAAGTCGAATTGAAAAATAGTGAAGGCAACGACTGCCAGCGTAACGACATAAGCGATCAGTTGAGCCTTCGTAAGGCGGGTGGATTTACTGGTTTTACCTGAGGGTGCAGGCCGCTCATCACTACCGGTTGGCGGTAGTTGTTCAGTGACGGGAGCGGGTGGCTGCGCAGTTTCCTCTGAGGGTACTGGTACATCTGCTTGCGCATCGACGACACAGTGTCGGTTGAAGCAATATCCTCGTCGAGGAACAGTCATCAAAATCTCGTGATCTCGACCGTCATTAAGAATATTGCGTAGTGAGAAAACGGTTTGATTCAAACTGCCGGAGGCCACCACACGGTCATTCCAGGTGTAGTCGATGATTTCGTCACGGCTTTTAGTGACACCTGGCTCCATGAGCAGCAGGTCCAATAGACGCGACTCAGCTCTACCTAGCGTGGAATTTTGTACATCTCCATGGGGTGTTGTAATGGAAAGCACGGCGCTGTCTGGGTCGAATACTGCCACAGCGCCATTTTTCAATTTGAAGGTGTGGCTCATAGAAATCTTCCGTTCAGGCGGTACTGGCCTGAGTATAGGGGCCGGATTTGGCTCGGTACATTCTGGTCTGGGAGGCGAACGAAGATGAGGGCCAAGCGCAAGGTGCACTGTGTGTCGCATTTACAATGCTGGAATGGCTCGTTTCAGAGGCGTGCAGTGCGGCAAACAGCCCTGCCTGTCAGAGGTATGAATTGAATCAAACAAAGGAAAAACATTGCTGGATGACCCGCGGTTTTTGATTTGGACACCGTGAATAATGCTTGGAACTGATTTTCTGCGCTATCCGAAAACTGCAAGCTCAGGCAGGTGGATTTGCACGGAGCCACGCCTGAGTGAACTAACTTGGCTGTCTCGACAAGGCATCAATTGCTATTTGAATTGTCACGATACAAATCAATGATCGTGTTTTTGTGCGCCTGGCTCGTTGAGGATTATTTTTGATTCTTATTAGCTTTGAACCAGGATCGTTACGGCTTTAAATGGATCTCGAGGAGCGTTGACACAAATCACGTTCATGGTTTGCTCGTCGGGGCGTAAACGATCCTCACCTCTCGTTCAACAGCCTTTGCCCCGCGTCCTTTAATCGAGGACGCGGGGTTTTTTTTTGGAGGCGGGAGCAGGCGATGTCTGGAGGGGGAGAAGGGCGGGCAAGTCGCTGTCTGGCGCTACAAGCATTCCTGGGCAGCACGCTCGAAGCTCGACGGCTTGAAAGTCGAGGCCAGCAATTGGCGCTGGTACAAATACACCTTGCCTCCATCCTGTGCCCTATGGGTTTCCAGCACAGTGTCTACGGCAATTTTGCTCGAAACGACAACCCGATAGCTGCGTTCGCTCCCTGACACGACAGGGCTCATCTCTTGGTCTTTTAACTTCGGGAGGAGGCAGTCGACATACTGTTCGGGCGACTTGTCCGTTTGCAGCGTTGAAGTCGGGTTGTTTGGGGAGGAGGCGCAACCGGCCAGAAGCCAGGAAGCGAGCATCACAACAGGAACACACACAAGACGCATCGGTGGAGTCCTCAAGTTCGATTCGGTTTGGTTCGTTGAGTCATGGCCAGGAAGGTCGATTAACGCTGCAGGTCTTTGTCGCCGATCAGGGAAAAACATCGTAGCCACGTTGTTGCAGACAACTGCTGTAGACGGAGTTGTTGGCGGTGATGCTTTGTTCGCTCGCACTCAGGTTCTGTCTGCGTTCCTGACGTTGCCTGGAACCCCCCACGACAGCGCCAGCAGCTGCGGCACTGCGTGCCCGATTCTGGCGATAGTCTTGCTTGGTATCGTCGTCGATCTGGTCATAGACGTTTTCATGTTGGCGACCCCGAATTTCTGCCGCGGTCGCCCCGGCTACCGCGGCGGTTGCGGCGCCCTTGGCCCGACCACCGGAAGGCACGGTGCCTTGAACCGGATGTTGCGCGTTGGCCTGGGATTGGCAGGCACTGGTGTCCTGCTGGATGGTCTGGGAAGTCTGACCTTTGAGGGGAACCACTGTCGCCGCCAGGGCACTGGTGCCCGGGAACATCATAAGGACCGCTAAGGTATGGGCCAGTCTTTTCATCATTGAGCCTCACGTCAGGCGTCGGCACGGCTAACGGTTTGTCAGAGGGAAAACGCGCGTGGCGCCACTTTGAAACCCCATGCCGGTTTGCTTGCCATGCCACCCAATGCCGGTGGACGGCAGGCATTTCCACGTTTGCGATGGGGTTTGCCTGAGCGTCAATGCTTGAGGAGGAGGGCCTGCATATCGTCTGTCATGCCTTTGAGTGCAACCTTGAAGTCATTGGCAACAATCGGCTGTTCGGCATTTTTGAGTGTCTCGCCGAACACCTTGCGAACGATCTTCGCGACCGGCATACCGGTTTTGGCGTCGATCAGGTTGGCTTCGATGTACATCTCGGCAGTCTGATCCCGATGCCCGGTGGCTGCTTGTGTTGCCCCGACAATTGCCCCGATTGGAACGGCCTCATACCAGTGCATGCCTTCGTTGTTGGCGCTGACGTGAGTGATCGCCGCTTGCAGGATCAGCGACCGCGAATCGGTCGGCGCCAGCTGCGGATAGGAGACGATCGTATAGCGGCGGTCAAAGGCGTTCTTGATGCTGTTGCTGGTCATCAATTGCAAGTCTTGCAGTGTTTTCAGGCTGACGCGCGCGGTCGGCCGGGGCGCCGGATACAGCTCCACCTGCCGGAACACCACAGTGGAGTAGGCGCGAGGATCGAACCCCGGCGATACCCAGCGCAATACCTTCTGCTCACTCGGCGTAGTTTGCTCCTCCAGGCCCTGGTAATTGCCCAGGAAGCCCGAGTATTGCTCTTGCTGCGCCACTTTCGAGACACAGCCGACCTGAAATACACAGCTCAACGCAATACCCACGATCCATTTATTCGACATGCCCATGTATTTGGTTCTCAAGTGATGAAAGTTGTCATTCGGGTTCCGACCTGGCTCCAGGCATTGGTCTGGGCGCCTTGTATTCGGGCACTGGTACTCGCCAGTCGGTTACGCAAAGCAGGTGCTTGCACGCCGGTCAATGCGGGCCGAATGCTGCCTGCAGCAGCGGGATAATCCGAATCAATAACTCTCAAAAACTGTTAAACACACGGCCAGTGAGTGGCTGGCAGCGGGCGCGATTGCACCCGTATTGCCAGTACCTGCATCGCTCCAGGCAATAACGCGTGGTATCAGAGATGTTATTGCTGCAACATGTGCACTAATGATCTGCAGTCAACCGGTCTTGTTCATTACAGGGTCAGTTCTCACACTAGAGGCACTTATGTGAAGGCAGCTTCTGACTGAAAGGGAAATGACCATGGTATCTGCGATCCGGTTTAACCAGTCCGGCAATCCTGAAGTAATGAACCTGGAGCCACTGAGCGAACAAACGCCAGGGCAAGGCGAGGTCTGGCTCGAGCAAGAAGCTATTGGTGTCAACTTCCTCGACGTCACCCAACGTAAGGGAGCGGTGCCCGTTGCGTTGCCGTCCGGACTTGGGCTGGAAGGCGCCGGGCGTGTCGCCGTTGTGGGTGCTGGCGTCAGCAATGTGCGAGTTGGGGATCGCGTCGCCTATGCCACCGGCCCTTTGGGTGCCTATGCTTCGGCCCGGCTTTATCCGGCTGATCGGCTGGTCAAAATTCCGGATGCACTGTCGTTCGATGATGCAGCCGCCGTCATGTTCAAGGGCATCACTGCGCAGTACCTTTTGAAGTCCACCTATCCCGTGGGGCAGGGCACAACCATTCTTCTCTATGGTGTAGCTGGAGGGCTGGGGGAAATCATGGTTCCGTGGGCCAAGCACTTGGGTGCGACTGTAATCGGCGTCGTTTCAAAGCCGGCCAGTGTCGAAAAAGCTCAAGCGTTGGGCTGCGATGAAGTCCTGGTGTTTGACGCTGACAACCTGGCATCGGAGGTCGCACGTATCACCAGCGGGAAAAAGGTCGACGTCGTCTATGACCCGGTAGGGCGTGTTTCTTTCCAGGCCTCCCTGGATAGCTTACGACCACGTGGTGTGATGGTATCGTTCGGAGCTTCATCCGGTGCGCCGTCAGCCGTAGAGCTGTCGACACTCAACTCCAAAGGCTCGCTGTTCCTGACACGTCCTTCATTGGCCGCCCATACGGCGAGTGCCTCCGAATACCAGGAGCGAGCACAGGATGTCTTGGCCGCTATGGGTGCGGGGATTATCAAACCTCGGATCTGGGCTAGCTACTCGCTGGCTGATGCAGCATTGGCGCATGCCGATCTGGAGTCGGGGCGTTCATCGGGGGCGATCATTCTAAAACCATGAATCCTGATGTTTTGAATAATCAGCACAGTGACGAAATCGCTGCGTTTCTGGCCGTGGCCTCACAAGGTTCATTTGTCGGGGCTGGCCGGCTATTGCAGCGACACCCAACCGTCGTCTCGAAACGGCTCGCGGCAATGGAAAAGCGCCTTGGCGTTCGGCTCGTGGAGCGTTCAACCCGGCAGGTTCGAATTACTGAAACAGGTGCCAGGCTGGAGCAGCGCCTTCGCTCAGCCATCGAATTGATGAATGAAGCGCAGCAGCAAGCGGCCGAAGGTGCCAGCGAAATTCGGGGTACGTTGCGGCTTGCGTTGCCAGCAGCCATGGGCAGGCTTTGGCTTGGCCCGATGCTGCCGGAGTTTCTCAAGGCCTATCCCCATGTCTCGATCCTTGCAGACTATAGCGAGCGTCTGGTCGACATTATTGATGAAGGTTTTGACGCAGCCATTCGGATTGGAGAGTTGGAAGACAACAGGTTGATAGCCAGAAAGCTCAGCGACCATCGCCGGATTCTGTGCGCTTCGCCTGCTTACATCAAAAAGCACGGCATGCCTGAAACTCCACAGGCGTTGATCAATCACAATTGCCTTCGCTTCAGCGGTCTTGCGTCTTTTCCTCTGTGGAGACTCCATCGCGGCAGTGAACTGCAGACGGTTTCTCCGAAAGGAAACCTGACGGCCAATGACAGTGAATCATTACTGGCAGCGGCCCGCGCTGGTGCGGGAATACTGGGCGCCGGTGACTGGTTGATGAGTCGTGATATTGCTGCCGGGAGGCTGTTGCATGTCCTTCCTGACTGGCAACTGGATACCGCCGGTGGGGTTTATCTGATCAGGCCATCGGCCAAGTTTCCGGGTGCCGTGGTTGTCGCTTTCAAACAATGGATCGAGTCAAAGTTTATCCCCGCGCCCCCATGGGCCATTTGATCGGCGCTGTAACTGAGCGTGGGGGCATATCCTGATGTGCAAGCTAACGTTAAAAAAAACTGAGCTCGATCGTCTGGCGATACAGTTTAATTTTTTCTCTTGATTAGTTTGCTCATGTAGTACTTCAGGCTTAAACGATCTTTGGGCCTTGGTTTGTAGTGGGTTTTGTTTCTTTGTGCAGGGTCGATCACCATGGTGCCCGCGGTGTAGTAATAAAGCGCTATAGACCTGCGGGTGATGTGCTCTGGAGTCGTTAAAGGCTCTGGGTGTCCATGATTGCTGTCTTTGTCTGTGTTGAAAATGACACAGCGATTGTAAATGGGCAGGACTTTTTTAAGGCAGGTCTTCATGTCGACATCCCAAAGTTCCAGGTTGCCGCCGTATTCCTCTCGCCAGTCTTCAGTCAGGTAAATTATGACATTCAGTCTGCGCTCGACATTAAGTTTTTTGTTGAGCCTGAAGTCCGAATGCACCCCCAGGAAACCACCGCTTTTCGTTTCATGCAGGCCGCCACCGGTAAAGTAGGGGTCGGGTATCAGGCCTTCGATGCCTGTGAGCTTTTCAAGAAACTGCAACATGGGAGCCGAGTTGAAGACGTTGAAAATAGTCTTCAAAAAGGGGGCGCATTCATTGGGGCTGATTTGACGTTTTAATTGACCTTTATAGCCTCGCTCGTAGAGCATTTCGTTGTTGGTTGGCTCGATGGGGAAGTGCGAGCAGATGCTCGCAATCAGGTCTTCGTGCAAGAAGTTGTCAATGACGATGTGCGGAAATGGCGTAGCCTGAATATAGCGACTGGTCAATGAATCACCGAAGGCGCTGGCGGCATTTTGGTCGAAATCAAGCTCCGGGGACAGGGTGATAGGTAGTGCTTGAGTGATGGGGGCCATTATCGCTCCAATAACTTGATATAAAAACTTATGGGTGACTTCAAGCAGCGTTGAATGCACTGCTCGTTCCGTCAAATCGTAGCCTAACTTTTTCTGTCGTCCTTGTTCAGGCGCTTAAGAATGTTGTTGTACATTTTGGTTCGTCTATGAGTCTTGTCATAGCCGCCAGCCGCTGCGACAGTGCCAGCCTGAATGTGATCCAGATAGCTGAAGATTTTACGCGGTGACAACATTTCAACGACGTAGCCAAGTTCGGTCATGCGGTCTTGGAGAGTATAACCTGGCACGCGATCATCCATCGAAAAGTGCAAGTTGTGCTGCTTGACAAGTTTGCAGTTCCATAGTGTACAGAAACTTTTTAAGTAGACTTCTTTGTACGGTTTTGGTTCTCTGGAGCGCAATCCCATGGAGATTTTCAGGCGCCTGAAATGATGCTTGAATAGTCGTGAGCTAAAGCGCCAAAGAGTTCTCGTGGTGCCGCGGTTTAATTGCTCAACACAACCGACTGCCACGACTTTTTGGTCTTTTAAGCACTTATTCAGCATCATCGGAAAAATATTTTTATCGAAAACAAATGTATCAGTATGCATCAGGAATAAATAATCAGTTTCAACTCGTTCCAAAACCAGGTCGAGTGCTTTGCCATGCGCGATGTGGCCCGCTTCTGGTTCAGAAACAGAGCGCTCGATTAAATTGATCCAGTCAAGAGAACGTAAGTACTCAGTGCTTTCATCGGCGGAATCGTTGTCAACTACCCATACGGGTACGCTGTTGCTGCCGAAATGCTGGTGCAATAAGTCCAGGCATATCTTGGTAATTTCTGGTGTTTTATAATTTACTATAACTATGCTGAAGGCTTTAGAACCTTCGGGCAAAAAACCAGGGTTGTTCATCATTCGGGTGCTCAATGGTATTGTATTTAAATGTAAAAGTGATTTTAACCTGTATACAGCCTTTGCTTGTTTTTTCGCGCAAATCTTGCGTGGCTATAGAGCACATTTTGTTAAGTCACTTTGTTATGCATAACAACCATAGCTTACTCAGATCTGATGGGGGGCAGTAGAAGCGGACTTCATCGTATAAGGATCTGCTCTACAGGTAAATATCCGTGACTTGATTCGTCGTATCAGGAGGCTGGCCAGGCGGGCGTCTTGGGACGGCGTGAACCGAACCTGCTCAAGGCATTCAGGTCATTTGTTACGTCATGCGGTGTGCTGGCACCTGCCGAGCCTTTCCAATCAGGGTGTCACGCGCTACTTACATGTGCCGGTTGAGCGTGCGTGGGTGAGCGCGATTCATTTTTAGAGGGGGGCGACCACATCAGTGGATGGAGCCTCGGTTGTAGACACAAGCAGGGTCTGCTTTTGGCCGATTTCTGCCTGTCACGACCGGCTGAAACCACCTCATTTCAGGCACTCCCCAACGACTGTAATCGGGACAAGGCTGCCTGCCGAAAACGGTACCAAATGCAGACTGACCGATCGTCACCAATTGGATCAAAGCCAATATATGAGCGCAATGGTATACAACCAGCCGATGCTGAGGGTGATAATCAGGTAGATCACCACAAGCATCAGAGGCTGACTCCACATGACACACCTCCTAGAACCACGGTTAGAGGCGCGTTAGAGGCGCCTGATAAACCGAATAAACTCAGGTCAAGCCCCGTACCACAGTCACCGTGCCAAACGAGCAGAACACACAGCAGTCACCGGGGGGCATGGCCTCCTGCTTGGCGAAACCGCAATGCGGGCAGGTCAACACGGATTCGAGAATGATGGCGCTCATGACTGCCTCACTTGTGTACGGTGGAGGGATAACCCGCCTTCGTCGTCGCCTTGGTCAATGCCTCAGGATTGGCTTTATTGGGGGCATAGGTGACGATGGCCATTTTCTCGGCGAAATTGACCTTGACGGTACTCACGCCGGACAACTGCTCCGGCGAACTCTTAACCGTGATCGGACAGACCGGACAGATCATATTCTGAGCGTCGGGCCTGACGGTTTCCGCAGGAGCCTGAGCCATCGTTTTCTCCATTGAACTGATATCGATGCGCTGAACAGGGAGTGATGTCCGGCTGCAGGGCATCATGCACAGGCGTCAGGCGATCAACTGAGACAAACCCGGTCCAGCGCCGGGATTATCTACTCTATGCAAGGTTCGGATGGAATGAGGACGACCAGATCCGTGTTACCTATGTCGACACCCGCTTGTGAAAGCAAGGTAGTCACTTGCCCGCGGTGATGGGTCTGGTGGTTGAAGAAATGCATGACCAAACCATAAAAGTTCTTATCAGCGGGAACTCCCGTCATGTTTGTGTATTTGAGGGTGTGATCCAGATTCGCCTCGGTGATGGAGCGAGACCACTCGACAATTATCCTGTCGAGCCACACTCGATGTGCTGAAAGTTCTTGGATATTTGAGAGTGCTGGCTGGTCGAGGCTTTTGGGGGCCGGACGCTGCCGTATCGGCTCCC
>NZ_AKJL01000148.1 GCF_000282355.1 Pseudomonas sp. GM49 | reverse complement strand
CCTTGCCCCACCAGTCGGGGTTGCGCTCGAAAGTGATGCTGCGCCCGGAATCGATCTTGCCGACTTTATAGGGGCCACTGCCCAGCGGTGCTTCATAGCCGCCGCCACTGGCGAAGTCGCGGCTCTTCCACCAGTGTTCGGGAAACACCGGCAAGGTCGCGATATCCAGGGCCAGGGTGCGATTTTCGTTGTTCTTGAAATCAAAGCGGACAGTCAGCGGCGATTCCACTTCGACGTCTTTGACGTCGGCGAACTGGGTGCGGTAACGCAGGCTGCCCTGGGTCATCAGAAGGTTGAAGGTATAACGCACGTCTTCGGCGGTAATCGGTTTGCCATCGGCAAAGCGCGCCTTGGGGTTGAGGTAAAAGCGCAGGGAAAGACCGTCTTCGGAACGCTCCATCTTCTCTGCCACCAGACCGTACACGGTGTACGGCTCGTCCAGCGAGCGCTGGGCCAGTGGTGAATAAAGCAGTCCATCGATTTGCGTGACGCCGATACCTTTGTCGATATACGGCAGGACATGGTCGAACTGGCCTATTTCGATGGCCGAGCGACGCAGGGTGCCGCCCTTGGGGGCTTGCGGGTTGGTATAGGCGAAGTGACTGAAACCGGCAGGGTATTTCGCCGGTTCACCGTAAACGGTCAACGCATGCTGCGGTTCAGCATTCACACCAGCGGCACCCATCAGCAGGGCCACGGCAGTGAACAACAAGGTAGAGAAAGCCGGTCGCATTGTCAGCCTTAGAGCCGGGTGGTCGTTAACGACAATTTGTACGCTAGCGGCGCGTCCCTCGCCAGCCGTATTACGCGTCGCAAACACAACGGCCCACCAAAAGGCGGGCCGTTGTGTGAATAGCTCAAGCGTGAATCAGTCCTGGCGACTGGTCACTTCCAGCAGGTGGTAACCGAACTGGGTCTTGACCGGGCCCTGGACCACATTGATCGGTGCGCTGAAGACCACGGTGTCGAATTCCTTGACCATCTGGCCCGGACCGAACGAACCCAGGTCACCGCCCTGGCGGCTCGAAGGGCAGGTGGAGTTTGCCTTGGCAACTTCGGCGAAATCGGCGCCAGCCTCGATTTGGGCCTTGAGTTCGTTGCACTTGGCTTCGGAAGCAACAAGGATGTGACGGGCAGTGGCTTTAGCCATGGGAAAATACTCCTATCAATATACGGTAAAGTGCTGAGCCTACCGGATTCAGTGAGCTATTTCTCCTCAAAGTTCCGTTCCGCGAGCGATCCACGGCAGGTGGCACCTCAAAGTCCGGCGCCCCTCAAGCGCTCGGCATGCTGGACATACAGTTCAATCGGGTCGACACCTGTGCGCAACTGGCCGGTCGGTTGGCCAATGGTGTCCAGATGATCCAGTGCGTAGTCGGAACGGATAACCGTGCCCAGATGGGAGCTGAAGCGACCGACCAAACCGTCGTTCTGCTCGCTTTCCGTGACGAAATAACCGGAAAGGGCCCGGCAGAAGGCGTTGAGCGGATCGAGCGCATTGAGCCCTTCCTTGAGAACATTCGACTGCAGCACGCCGCTCCACGAGTAGTAACGAACACCGTTGACCCGTTCGCGCCCCTTGCCACCCCAGGTGGCGGGCAGCCCTTGCGGGTATTTGTCATTGAATGCGCCTACACCCTCGGTGGTCAGTGCATTGAGGGCCGCAATGGCGTTCTGTGGCTGGTACTGATTGTCGCTTAATGTCGCGAGGAAGTCGGCGAACAGGGTCACCACCGTCTCGGCCACATGTTCCGGCAGACGGTCCGGTGTCAATGCCTTGCGCAGGAAATCGGCGAGCTCCGAGCCATGGTTCGGCCCGCTGACAGAAGTCACCGATGCCACACTGTGTGGCGCAACCGCTGCGGCATAACGTGCGGCCAGTGCACCCTGGCTATGGCCTATGAGGTTGACTTTGCGTGCACCGGTTCCTTCCAGTACCCGCTCGATCTGTGCGAGCAATTGGTTGCCGCGTACTTCGTTGTCGTGGATGGCCGACAAGTGGGGAACGAACACTCTTGTTCCGGCGTTCCTCAGCGCCTGCCTGATGTCGTGAAAGAGCTCGAACTTGCCGATTTTTTCGAAGCCGAACAACCCATGGACCAGCAGGATTGGATAACAGGTGCTTGCATTCCTTTGCATGTTCATACCTTTTCGCAGATGTTCGTTGGGACTGCATGGCGCTTCACTCTAAAACACTCGAGGTTGGCGCGATGTATGAAATGTCCGCCGAAATTTGCGGAAAGCGGAATAGAACAAGTGCGAATGTTCAAGAGCGGTTGAGGCCTTAGTCGGAATAGATTGAGGACTTTTTACGGCAATCAGGTTCCTGCTGACCAAAGACCTACTTCGTATGTATCGATTTTCCGAGCGAGCCGGAGTGAGTGGCCGACATCACGACTGTTTGCCATGGGGTTAAATAGCCGTCCCAAGCCGGCACCTGTTCGGTGTTTATTCCATGGACTGGAGCGAATGAATGACTGTTCATGAACCCGATATCCTGAATCTCGCGCAGCAATCATTGCCACCTCCCATACTTGAGCAGGCGGAAAACGGCGTTCTGAACCCCTCTGACAAAAAAGCCGTCATCAGGGTCCAGCCTTATCCAGGCATGACCTGCGGTGACAAATTGCTATTGAATTGGGCGGGGCTGGATACCGATGGCCTCGCCTGCAATCATCAGGTGACGCGTTTTGTCAGTGAGGACCGGGTCGGCGAGGACATCATCTTTGCCGTGGGTAGCGCACATATCGCGGCGCTTGAGGGCGGTTCACTCGAAATCGGTTACTCACTCACGAGCACCCTTTTTGCCGAACCCGTGCACTCTCATCGTTTGCAACTGAGTGTAGGTGATGTGCAATCCGACCTGTTGCCTGCGACGGTAAACGATGCGGTGGGTAGAACGCTTGATCCGGATCGGGTGAAAGAAGGGGCGATCGTTACGATCAAGCCCTATGCGCGCATGGCGGCGGGCGACTGGGTGTTGCTGACCTGGGCTGGCGTTTCGGTCGAAGCAAGTTTCAGTGATGCACTCAAGGTCGAGTCCTTTGCGGTGGGGGACGAACTGTCGTTTTGGGTCAGCCCGGAGTGCATTGCGCTCAATCTGGGTTCCACCGTTTCCGTCGATTACTGCGTCAAGCAAGCAGGGCATGGTCCTCGTTACTCTGAAGTAACGGCACTGATGATTGGCATCCTGGAGCGCAGACCTCTGTCTGCACCCACTGTATTGGAAGCCGACGAAGGTTGGGTGGACCTGCATGATGCGCAGGATGGCGTGACCGTCGTCATCGAAAACGCCAGGGTGGAAAGAGGAGAGCTGATTTACCTTAAATGCGATGGGGAGAGATTCAATCACTCTGACGAGCGCGAAATAACCAGGGACACCGAGGGCGAGCCGTTGGTGTTCATCGTTCCCTACCGGTTCTGGAGGGAGCATCGAGATACCGCGATCCGGGTTTCCTGTTCAGTCGAGCGCCTTGACGGCACCCGCCAGCAATCCGGGGTGACACTGGTTCAAGTGCAGTCCCTGATGGGGCATTGATTGCCATTTGCCCTCCAGTCTTCGCATGAAGGCCGGAGGGCGGACGGATGATGCCGGCTATTGGGCGTAGTTTTACGCTCGTAGCCGATCTGCCGCTTCAAGCAGCAGTTGTTCTGTCCCGGCCCAGCCAAGGCAGCCATCGGTCACTGACACACCGTATTGCAATGACGAACTTAACGGCTGGCAGCCCTCGAATAAATGGCTCTCGATCATCATGCCGATCAGCGAGCGATCACCTTGCAGACGCTGTTCAAGTACATCCTTGAACACGGCTGGCTGGCGCAACGGGTCTTTGCCGCTATTGGCGTGACTGCAATCGACCATGATTCGAGCCGGAATCTTGAGCCTGGTCAGGTCGCTGTTCACCTGGGCGACGCTGGCGCTGTCGTAGTTGGGCCCGCGATGGCCGCCGCGCAATACCAGGTGAGTGTCCGCATTGCCCGGTGTTTGAATGATCGCCGGATGTCCCTGGCTATCGACACCGAAATGGCGATGGGGATGGGCGGCGGAACGCATGGCGTCGCTGGCGACAGCGACACCACCGTCAGTCCCGTTCTTGAACCCTACAGGCATGCCCAGGCCGCTGGCCATTTCCCGATGGATCTGCGACTCCGTGGTCCGGGCGCCAATCGCCACCCAGCTCAACAGATCGTCGAAGTAGCCGGCCGCCATCGGTTGCAGCAGTTCAGTGGCAACGGGCAGGCCCAGGCGGAGCATTTCGCGCATCAGCTGGCGGGACAGCGTCAGGCCGGCGGCCATGTCATCGCTGCCATCCAGGTGCGGATCGTAAGCCAGGCCTTTCCAGCCAACCGTGGTACGGGGTTTTTCGACGTAGGCGCGCATCACCAGCAGCATTTGGTCGCTGACTTCGGTGGCGAGGCGGGCAAGGTTGCCGGCGTATTCGAGGGCTGAATTCGGATCGTGTATCGAGCATGGTCCGACGATGACCAGCAGACGGGAATCTTCACCGTTGAGGATCGCGCGAACCGCCTGGCGGTGGGCGGTGACTTGCCGGGTCAGGGCGTTGCTGAGGGGCAATTGCTGTTTGAGTTGCAATGAGCTGGGCAGACGCATGGTCAGTGCTTCATTGGCAGGGCTCAAGGTGGACAGCGGCAGTGCAGAGACGGACGAGTTCATATTCAAGGCTTCCTGGGCTGGTGGCGGGTTCATGCCCGCGCACTCGGCCCTACTGGGGTGTTCGACAATTGGCCAAATTGGCTGCGTGTGTGTACTTGCCACCTGTGGGTGACCGATCGGAGGCGGCAGGCTGTCCCGAGCGGAGGGTGGTAAATCGCCAGGCGGTAAAACTGTCGTAACGGTAATAAGTGGCGTAGTTCATGTTCTGAATCCTCTAAATGTCTGGTGTGTCGCTAAAAGTGTTGGGGCTGAAAAAACAAAACCCCCGGTCGGGAGGCCGACCGGGGGTTGAGAATTCTCTGGTGGCGACCCGTTTAAAGTGGGCGCCGTGTGGGTATCAGGCGCGCCAGTGGCTAAACCAATACCCAAAATAAAAGCTGACCGGAGCACAACCGTCGTTCACCCGGGCAGCCGCAACCGAGCGCAAGGCGCTGGCGGTACGAAGCTGCAAAAGGGTGTTGAACATGGTCTGTCTCCGATGGATGGACCGAGCTTACTAGAGGCCGGTACGCAGATTCAATCAGAAAATGCTATCAGGCAAGGACAACGCTTTCTATCGCTTGAGTGCCCTGAAGGTTGTGACACACTCTGCGCCTCTATGAAAAACGCATCGTCACAAGGACGCACCATGACGACACTTACCTTCGCCGCCGCCCAGTCGATTTCCATCGCTGGAGATCTCGCCGGCAATATCGCCAAGCATCAACATTTCATCCAGGTGGCTGCGGAGCAGGGCGTGCAATTGCTGGTGTTCCCGGAGCTATCGCTGACCGGCTACGAACGGGGGCTCGCGGCACAGTTGGCTATTGCACCGGACGCGGCCGTACTGCAGCCGCTGCGTGATTTTGCCCGGGAAGTCGGCGTGACGGCTGTCGTCGGCATGCCCATTCGACTGTCGGACACATCGCCCGTGCTGATTGGCGCGCTGACATTGGGTGCCGATGGTTCTCTCGGGGTCTACAGCAAGCAGCATCTGCATCCGGGGGAGGAGGTGGCGTTTGCGTCGGGATCGGGAGGCGCGCCTCTGAAAATTGGCGCCGATACCATTGCGTTGGCAGTGTGCGCAGATTTCACCCATGCCGATCATGCGGCTATGGCCGCACAGAACGGCGCTGGCATATATGCCGCTGGTGTGTTGATCACTGCAAAAGGCTACGACCCGGATACCGCACTGTTACAGGGCTACGCCGCTGGCCATTCAATGGTGGTGTTGATGGCCAACCATGGCGGTGCAACGGGTGGCTGGGAGTCGGCAGGACGTAGCGCGGTGTGGGCGTCGGACGGTTCGCTGATTGCGGCCGCCGCCGGTACCGGCAACCAGATGGTCATTGCCCGGCGTAATCCCGCGGGCTGGACCGGGGAGGTGTTGGTGGTGGAGCCAGCGTGATGGAGCGCCAATGGCGTCCGGCAACGCCTGATGACCTGGAGTTCGCCCGCGAGCTGACCTGCAAAAGCATGCTGCGTTACTACATTCAGCATGATTTGTTGTGGCAGGACGAGGCGTTTGACGTGGCTTGGGCAGGGCGGGACAACCGATTGATTGCATGGGGCGACAATGTCCTGGGTTATGTCAGTCTGAGCCGTGATGCCAGCGCCTTATACATCCGCGAATTGCATATCGTCGAAGTGTTTCGTGGTCAGGGCAATGGTTCCTGGGTGATCAATCAGGTACTGGCTCTGGCGCGCCAGGAGCGGCGCCCGGCGTTGCGCCTGACGGTTTTTGAAAACAACCCGGCCCGAGCGTTGTACGAGCGCAAGGGACTGAGGGTGGTGGGCAAGGACGAATGTTTCCTGAGGATGCAGCTGGACATCTCCGATCGGGATTGCTGCAACACGCTTGCAACAAGCCTTTCAAGATGAATTGAAACTTTTAATCTGACGCTTTCCGCTAGGTCTGCCAGATGCTTTTTGCTAAGGTGTCTGGCAACCGAATAAGACCATATCGCGAGGTGTCTGCTTGATTAGGGTGCTAGTAGTCGATGACCATGATCTCGTTCGTACAGGCATTACACGAATGCTGGCTGACATCGATGGCCTGCAAGTAGTCGGCCAGGCCGAGTCGGGTGAGGAATCCCTGCTCAAGGCGCGAGAGCTGAAACCCGATGTGGTGTTGATGGACGTCAAGATGCCGGGTATCGGCGGTCTTGAAGCCACTCGCAAATTATTGCGCAGTCATCCGGATATCAAGGTCGTCGCGGTGACCGTGTGTGAAGAGGACCCGTTTCCTACGCGGCTGTTGCAGGCCGGTGCAGCAGGGTACCTGACCAAGGGGGCAGGATTGCCGGAAATGGTCCAGGCCATCCGTCTGGTGTTCGCCGGTCAACGCTACATCAGCCCGCAAATTGCCCAGCAGCTGGCGATCAAGTCCTTCCAGCCCACCAACGATTCTCCTTTCGATGCCTTGTCGGAGCGGGAAATCCAGATCGCGCTGATGATCGTCGGCTGCCAGAAAGTACAGATCATTTCCGATAAATTGTGCCTGTCCCCGAAAACCGTGAACACCTACCGTTACCGCATCTTCGAAAAGCTTTCGATCAGCAGTGATGTCGAGTTGACGCTGTTGGCGGTTCGTCACGGCATGGTCGATGCCAGCCTCTGAAAATGACCGAAACCTTTGATCCGAGCGCCTTTCTGTCGACCGTTAGCGGGCGCCCCGGCGTGTACCGCATGTTCGACAGCGAAGCGCGGTTGCTCTACGTCGGCAAGGCGAAAAACCTCAAGAATCGCCTGTCGAGCTACTTTCGCAAGACCGGGCTTGCCCCCAAGACCGCCGCACTGGTAGCGCGTATCGCCCAGGTCGAAACGACGATCACGGCCAACGAAACCGAAGCCTTGCTGCTTGAGCAGACGCTGATCAAGGAATGGCGCCCGCCCTACAACATTCTGCTGCGCGACGATAAATCCTACCCCTACGTCTATCTCTCCGACGGAGAGTTTCCGCGCCTGAGCATTCATCGTGGTGCGAAAAAGGCCAAGGGCAAATATTTCGGTCCTTACCCTAGCGCTGGCGCGATTCGCGAAAGCCTGAGCCTGCTGCAAAAGACGTTTTTCGTACGGCAATGCGAAGACAGTTTTTTCAAGAACCGTACCCGTCCTTGCCTGCAATACCAGATCAAGCGCTGCAAGGCGCCTTGTGTCGGGCTGGTGGAGCCCCAAGTGTATGCCGAAGATGTGCGCCATTCGGTGATGTTTCTTGAAGGACGCAGCAATGCGCTGACAGACGAATTGTCCGCCGGGATGGAGGAAGCGGCGATCAATCTCGAGTTTGAACGAGCAGCCGAGTTGCGGGACCAGATTGCGTTACTGCGCAGGGTTCAGGATCAACAGAGCATGGAAGGCGGGACCGGAGACGTGGATGTGATTGCCGCGTTCGTCAACCCGGGCGGTGCCTGTGTTCACTTGATCAGCGTGCGAGGCGGGCGAGTACTGGGAAGCAAGAACTTCTTCCCTCAGGTTGGAATTGAAGAAGACGTTTCTGAAGTCATGGCCGCGTTTCTCGGCCAGTACTTCATCAGCAGTCCTGAGCGCGACTTGCCGAGCGAGCTGATCGTCAATGTGGTCCACGATGACTTTCCAACACTGATCGCCGCCATCGACGAATTGCGCGGTCGTGAACTGACCATCAGCCATCGCGTGCGGGGTACGCGGGCGCGCTGGCAGCAATTGGCGGTGACCAATGCCGAGCAGGCACTGAGTGCGCGCCTGGCGAATCGTCAGCACATTACGGCGCGCTTCGATGCGCTGGCCGAGGTGTTGAAGCTGGAAGAGCCTCCACAACGACTCGAGTGCTACGACATCAGTCACTCCAGTGGCGAGGCGACGGTGGCGTCCTGCGTGGTCTTCGGCCCCGAAGGCCCGATCAAATCCGATTACCGTCGGTACAACATCGAGGGCGTTACGGCTGGCGATGACTATGCGGCGATGCACCAGGCGTTGACCCGACGCTTCAGCAAACTGAAGGACGGGGAGGGCAAGCTGCCGGATATCCTGTTGGTGGATGGCGGTAAAGGCCAGTTGTCCATGGCCCGCGACGTGCTCGATGAATTGGCCGTGCCTGATCTGATTCTGCTCGGTGTGGCAAAAGGCGCGACGCGCAAGGCCGGTTTCGAAACCCTGTACCTGAACGACGCTGCACATGAGTTCACGTTGCGCGGCGATTCTCCCGCGCTGCACCTGATCCAGCAGATTCGCGACGAAGCCCACCGATTTGCCATCACCGGGCACCGCGCCCGGCGTGGAAAAACCCGTCGGACGTCTACACTGGAAGGCGTCGCCGGCGTCGGACCAACACGTCGGCGGGATTTGTTGAAACATTTTGGTGGATTGCAGGAGCTGTCTCGTGCAAGCATCGAAGAAATTGCCAAAGCCCCCGGGATCAGTAAAAAGCTCGCAGAGTTGATTTATGCAAATCTGCACAGCGAGTAGAATGCCCCCTCACCTCGTAGCCAGTTGTGCCGATGAATATCCCTAATCTGATTACCGTTCTACGCGTTCTGCTCATACCGATCTTCATTTTACTGTTCTACCTGCCTTACCAGTGGAGCTACCTGGCATCCGCCTCGGTCTTCGCATTCGCTGCCGCCACCGACTGGCTGGACGGGTACCTGGCCCGCCGCCTGGAACAAAGCACACCGTTCGGGGCTTTTCTCGATCCGGTTGCCGACAAACTGATGGTTGCGGTTGCATTGGTACTGTTGGTTCAGGAACACGGAAACCTGTGGCTCACGCTGCCAGCTGCCGTGATCATCGGCCGCGAGATTGTCGTCTCGGCACTGCGCGAATGGATGGCCGAACTGGGTGCTCGTGCCCACGTTGCCGTGTCGAACCTGGGCAAATGGAAAACCGCCGCGCAAATGCTGGCGTTGGTGATCTTGCTAGCCAATCCCAAGGATTTCAGTTTCTGGGTCTTGCTCGGCTACACCTTGCTGATGGTGTCCGCTGGCCTGACTTTGTGGTCGATGGTCCAGTACTTGCGGGCTGCCTGGCCACATCTGAAGACCGACGTTGAAAAGAAATAAAACTTTTTTGAATCAAAGGGTTGACGGGGCTTCTGGATTCTATAGAATGCGCCACACCAAGACGCGGGAATAGCTCAGTTGGTAGAGCACGACCTTGCCAAGGTCGGGGTCGCGAGTTCGAGTCTCGTTTCCCGCTCCAAGTTTGTACGCATTTGATGTCGCGCTACTAGATACCAAATGTTTTGAGGCCGAGTAGCAAAATGGTTATGCAGCGGATTGCAAATCCGCCTACGCCGGTTCGATTCCGACCTCGGCCTCCACTAATAAACAAGCTCCGTAGATCTATGATTTACGGAGCTTTTTTATTTGCAGTAGCCTGCAAGATTTAGTCTTGAAAAGGGTATTTGCGAACTTGCTTCACCGGGGCAGGATGTATATATTTCCACCTCTGCTGCACAGGCGTCAGAACTGCCAGATCGTTATTTGGCAAACCTGGACGCTTCACCGCGCTACCGCCCGAATGGCGAAACTGGTAGACGCATGGGACTTAAAATCCCCCGCTCGTAAGGGCGTGCCGGTTCGATTCCGGCTTCGGGCACCAATAGTATGGTTTCAGATGTTCCCGTAAGCATCTGAAACCTAGAGAAACCGGCCTTGTAGCCGGTTTTTTTGTGTCTGAATATCCCCGTATGTTCCTGTACAGCCCCACGATTTAGGTATACGTTTAGGTATACATCGGTTCGATATCGAGGCGTATACCTATGGCGCGCACCGTAACCCCCCTTACTGACCCCAAATGCGAGGCCGCCAAACCCCGCGCAAAGGACTACACCCTGTTCGACGGGCAAGGGCTTTTTTTGCTTGTAAGGGCCACCGGCACCAAGGTCTGGCGCTTCAAGTATAAAAAGCCAAGCGGTAAGCCTGGTCTGGCAACGTTCGGCAACTACCCGGCTCTCGGTCTGAAAGCCGCCCGCGCGCGTCGAGCCGATGCACTCGAGTTGCTGGCGCATGGCCAAGACCCCATCGAGAGCGCTAAGCAAGCAAAGATCGAGGCGGCCAATGAGGCGGGGAACACCTTTGAGGCGCTGGCCCTGGAATGGCACGCCAGCATGGCCGGCAAATGGTCGAAGGATCACGCGGTCAGGGTGCTGAAAGAGATTGAGGTTGATCTTTTCCCCATGCTGGGCAAACGCCCCGTATCCGACCTGAAAACCCGCGACCTGCTGGCCTGTCTGAAGACGGTAGAGAAGCGCGGCGCGCTTGATGTGGTTGGGCGACTGCGTCAGCGCATCGCCGGAATCATGCGAATCGCCGTTCAGCGCAATTTCATCGAATACAACCCGGCGCTTGATCTGGTGGGGGGGACTGCCACCCGCAAGACCAAACACCGCCCGGCCTTGCCCCTTGAGCGGTTGCCGGAGTTGTTGCAACGCTGCGCGGCTGACACCGGACGACCGCTTACCTGTCTTGCTGTAAGCCTCGCTTTACTGGTGTTCATTCGTTCTAGTGAGCTGCGTTTTGCTCGCTGGTCGGAGTTCGACTTTACCCGGAGCATGTGGACGATTCCCGGCGAACGGGCACCAATCGAGGGTGTCAAGAGGTCGCACCGAGGCGCCAAGATGGGGACGCCGCACCTTGTCCCTTTGTCACGCCAGACGCTTGAGGTGCTGGAACAGATACGCCGGCTGAGCGGTCGTTTTGAGCTGGTGCTGCCAGGAGATCACTACCACTGGCGGCCAATGTCAGAGAACACCGTAAACAAGTCACTGCGCCGCATGGGGTACGACACCAAGATAGAGATTTGCGGGCACGGTTTCCGCACTATGGCTTGTTCCGCGTTGGTCGAGTCCGGCCTGTGGTCGCGTGACGCGGTTGAACGGCAAATGAGCCACCAAGAGCGCAACGGTGTACGCGCGGCCTATATCCACAAGGCTGAGCACTTGGAGGAGCGCCGACAGATGATGACTTGGTGGGCCGATTACCTGGACGCCAACCGGGAAAAGCACATCACGCCCTACGAGTTTGCGCATAAGGTCTGTGTTGATGAGCCCAGAGCTCTAGGGGCGGTGTAAACATGATAAAACCTGACATGCTGCCGATCATTGAAGCGCACCTTACGCAATGGGATTGCGGGGAAAGTGAGTACACGCGGGAATTTCTGGCCGGGGTCATCCTTCGTGCTGAGATTGAACGAGCGCCAATTGATATTGACCTCGCATTTGAGTTGCCTTGTCAGGAGCTGGCCGGGCGAGCCCTTGACTGCTTGGTAAAGACCACCGGGTACAGTCCTGACTGGTTCGAATCATTGAGCGATTGCCAACACATGAAGTTTTCCAGCTTCGGCTTTCATTTGCCCAAATATGTCTGCTCGCTGCTGGATGTCCGATCATCTTGTCTATTGGTGCTAGGCCATATCGAAGAAGCGCGGCAGTTTGATCCAGACAGCCATGCGGAGTGCGCTGTTGAGGAGGTTCGAGAGCTGATCAAACGGTTGGAGTCACTTGAAATGGCAGTAGCGGAGCGCCATTTTTTGCAAAAGGACCTGCACTCCACCGTTGAAGCTGAGCAGGCAGTCAGGTCTGAGATTGCCCAAAAGTACAGGCAGAAGATGGAGACGGCCCGCGCCGGACGAACCGCCCTTCACGATTGGGCGGCAGTCGCCAAGCTGGAAGCGGAGTTGTTGGCTACCGGCAAGTCGCGGCGCGAGTTCGCAAATATCATCGAGCGGCGTTTAAAAATCCCGAAATCAACCTATCGAGAGTGGCGGCGTAAACAAACGACGGGGTAATTATTTGGCCGTTGTTTCGATAACTATCTTGTGAGCGTCACCCATACGGAGGCGCTCAAATGCACCCTGCAACGACTCCCGCAAAAGCTCTAATCCGCCAGCCAGCGCTGTGTCGCTGGTTGGACCTATCCCGCTCGGGCTTGGACAAGCTCCGCAAGAAAGACCCGACCTTCCCGAAGCCGATCAAAGACGGCGACACCCGCCAGGCTGCTGCGTATTACGTCTTGGCTGAGGTGGAGGCTTGGTTACGGACCAAGATTGAAGCGAGAGACGCAGTATGAGCCATTCATCAGCGCTTACAGCTTCCTGGAAGTTACGCGTGATGGCCGCCCTGCACGTTGATTCCTTCTCGTCTCTTTATAACTGGTCCTGGCGCAAAGCCAAGCAGCGCGGGGTGTAACCCATGAAAAGTCAAAACGGCGCCAAAGCGCCGGCGGGATCGGCTTGGCTGAAATCCATGATTGGGCCCGTAGCGCTCTACCTTCTTGGTGAGCCAAATGCCGCAATGAGCAAGCCGACCGAGTTTCGATTCGGAGCGCATGGCTCTTTATCCGTCGATCTGGAAAAGGGGGTATGGCACTCGCACGAAGACGGGCGCGGTGGCGGCGTATTGGATTTGATTGCCTGGAAAACCGGCATCACAAGTCGGGTCGAGCAAATGGGCTGGCTTGAGCAGGAAGGCTTAAAAGAAAAGCAGCCGGCGCCATGCCCTGATGTCCTACCTGCCAGCCGTCGCATATCGGCTTGTTATGACTACACCGACGAGGACGGCAACGTTCTTTTTCAAGTTGTCCGCTACGAACCAAAGGACTTTCGCCAGCGCCGCTCGGACGGAAAAGGCGGCTGGATATGGTCGGTGAAGGACGTGCGTCAGGTTCCCTACCGTCTGCCGCAGTTGCTACGCGCACCCTGGGATACGCCAGTGTTTGTCGTGGAGGGCGAGAAGGACGTACTGCGCCTGGAGTCGCTGGGGGTGGTCGCAACTTGCAACGCCGGCGGCGCTGGCAAGTGGCCTGATGCGCTCAACAAACCTTTCGCGCGTCGTCGGGTAGTGATTCTGGCGGATAACGACGAGCCGGGATATCAGCACGCCGACAAGGTTTGTCGGGCGCTGAGTTTGGCAGAGGCAGAAGTTCGCGTGCTCAACCTTCCAGGGCTGCTGCCGAAGGGCGACGTATCCGACTGGCTGGACGCGGGCGGCACCGTCGAGCAACTGCTGCAAATGGTGGGCACTCCCGGTAAACAGCAGTTCGAAGACGACGATCAGCAGTCAGTCGAGGAGCACTTCGAGCTCGGTGATGATGCTGACGAAAAGCAGAGCCAAGCTTCTCTGCTGGTCAAGTTCGTGGAGCAACGCTTCGAGTTGTTCCACGATCAAAACAAGGACGTTTTCGCCAAGGACCGAACGACCGGCGAAGTGCGTGATCTAGCCTCGCTCCAGTTCCGAGATGCACTGGTTGCCGGTTTTTACTCCGACAGCGGAAAAGCACCCCGAGATCAATCGGTCCGCGAGGCGCTGAGCACTCTGGCCGGCCTCGGTCGATTCCATGGAGACCGCGAGGAGGTAAACCGGCGCACTGCTGGTGCCGCCGGAGATTATTTTCTCGACCTGGCTGTATCAGGCAGTAGCCGAGCGGTTCGCATACGGCCAGGTAAGTGGGAGATCGTCGAGTCACCTGAGGCGATGTTCGTTCGGCCTGAATCCATGCAGCCGATTCCGGCTCCAGTTCCAGGTGGATCGATCGAGCAACTTTGGCATGTGGCGAACATCCCGCGCGGCTCCCGTCTGCTGGCCCTGGCGTGGCTGATCGAATGCCTGCGTCCTGATACACCTTATCCAGTGCTGGAGCTGCTGGGCGAGCAGGGCAGTGCCAAGAGCACGACACAAACGGCGCTGCGCCAGCTCATTGATCCGAATTCCTGTCCTTTGCGCAGTGCACCGAAGTCGTCGGAGGACCTATTCGTTTCTGCTGGTGTATGTGCGGTAGTGAGCCTGGAGAACGTCTCGCACTTGCCCGCAGCAACTCAGGATGCCATGTGCGTGTTGGCAACCGGAGGCGGGTTTGCCAAGCGCAAGCTGTACTCGGATGCCGACGAAAGTGTTATCAGCGTGAAGCGCCCCGTCGTGCTGAATGGAATATCAGCGGCAGTCACGGCGCAAGATCTGGTGGACAGAACGATCACTATCGAGACGCCGGTTATCAGCGAGCGGCTGGAAGTGACAGACCTTTGGCGAGAATACGAAGCCGAGCGTCCGTGTTTTCTGGGGGCGCTGCTGGATATTTTCGCCAAGGCGCTGGAGTTAGTTCCGCAGATGTACATCCCCGCTGACGAGCGTCCGCGGCTGGTTGAATTCGCTCGTCTGGGTATGGCTGTCGCCGCCGCAGCGGGACATGAGCCCGAGGATTTCCTGCACGAGTTCAATTCCAGTCGGCAGGAAAGTCTGGCTCGCACCATTGACGCTAGCCCGGTAGCTGCCGCCGTAGTGGAACTGGTCGAGGCGCGCCCGCAAGGAGTGACCGCATCAGTAAAAGAGATTCTGCTTATCCTGGAGCAGTACCGTCCAACTGGCTGCGATTCGTGGCCGCGTTCCGCGAAGGGGTTAGGGGACGCCCTGCGACGTGCCGCTCCCGCTCTTCGGCAGATAGGCATCGAGTGCAAGCCCCTGGGTAAATCTGGGGGGACGGTGAAGTGGGGAATCGGGAGAAAGTTATCGAAACAATGTCCTGCAAGTCCTGATGTCCTGCCAGACGATCACCCCGAACAGGACATTGGGACTTGCAAGACTTCGAGTCGGCAACTATCCCCCGACACCGCCAGTACCTCGGCAGACATGGTCTTCGATGAGTCCGACGCGGAGGCCTTCTGATGGGAGTTATCGACTATCTCCATGACCGTGGGTTCAGTGCCGAGGTGGTGGGCAACCGCTTATGGGTCTCACCATCTAGCAGGCTGACACAGGAGGAGCGCCGCTATATCAAGTTGCACCGTTTGGAGCTGATGGTCGAAGTTGTGGCCAACGATGGTGAAGCCCGCAGCAGTCACTGGACAGTGCTCGTGACAGGGTACAGCCCCTTCACAATGATCGTAGAGCCGATGACCTATACCGAAGCCTTGGCTGAAGCCCGAATGCTGTGGCCTGAAGCGAATGTAGAGTAACGTTTAGCCCGGATAACTACCGGGCTTTATACTTTTACACAATTGATTGGTGATGATTTCGCCTGCATGGGTGTCAGGGAATACTTGACCAGTTCAGGTTGCCTCCAGACTACTTGATCGCTGCTTTTGTTTTGGCGTAGATTTGCTCTTGTCGTTCCCTTAAAGGGGCGATGTTGGGCCGGTTCGAGTGACTCGACTGGTACCGTTTCTCGCCTTTCGGCGCAGCGGACTTCCTTTTTCATACAGGAGACCGCCGTGGCCCATAAATCTGTTATCAAACATCGTTCCGCTGCTTTCGATCGCCAATGTGGCCGCTGCTATTACTGCGGCTTTCAGATGTGGCGCGATACTCCTGAGGCCTTCGCCCGCATCTATGGCCTTACCCTTCGACAGGCTAGGCACTTCCGATGCACAGCCGAGCATCTGGTCGCCAGGCAGGATGGCGGGAGAGACACCCGCTTCAACATCGCAGCCGCCTGCCTGCGGTGCAATCAGCGCCGACATAAGCTCAAAGATGCACCTGAGCCTAAGGAATACAAGGCTCTAGTGCAGAAGAAGCTGAGCAAAGGTGGCTGGCACCCGCTCCCAGCAGGTACCCATTTATCACCCTGGTCAGCAAGGCGGCCTTGACTGGCCTAGATGCGTCTATCGGTAAAAGTCGCTTACGGCAAAGCCAAGGTGTTACTGCCCGATCTATGCCAGCGCAATGAATGCACCGGCGATTTCTTCGCCACCAGTGCAACCGATTGAGGTCAATCGGGGGATTGGCGTACTCGAGCAGACTGTGGTGTCGAGTATAGGGTTATGCTTTTTCCTGAGCTGCTAGAAAAATATAGGTGCACAGCGACAGAAAAGCTGCTGCGCTCACGACTCCTGCTATGGGCAGTATCAGAAAATTCATCTTTCACCAATGGCCTAACGTTCGGTTAAGGGGCGACCACGAGTGAAGCTTTCGGGCGTCCCGAGTGGGCGAAGCGAACGGACTTGACCTGTTTTTTTACGTCATGTACTAATTATAAATATTGAGCGTGCTATCTTTTTTTGCAGGCATTTAGAGCGGCAATGGTTACTGTGCGCCTAGGGTCATCAGGAGGGTAAATGGGATGCACATGCGCTGATGCTCTAGTACCCTCAGGTGTGTCGGTGAATTCAATAACTAAGCCAATTGGAGGGGTGCCAGCACCGTGATTTCCGGTAACAGTTACTCGATAGGACGTAGTTGTGACCTCCCAAAAAGGCCCCATTCGTGTGGCCTCGGTTTGCCAATATTTACCCACACAACGGCCCGCTTGAGTTACGTCGCCAGCTAAATACATGGTTGAAAATGGTGGCTCCTGTAGTGTCCGGGTCGCAGTTATTATTCCGACGCTGCAACCATCAAGCGCTAACAGCAGAGGAAGAAAAAAAGAAAAATATCGCATCCGCATAATGGTGCTCCAGATAATCATGATTTGGCTAGATTGGCGTACGATTATAAATAGACACCAAATGCTGCGATAATGCTTTCACCGGCTTGATGGATAACAACATTCCTTGTCCTCTCGTTTCCCCCAACCAAGCGGGGCATTGTGATAGTCGGGTGAAGCGCTCAAAGGGGGTTACATACCATGGACGGAAAGCCCATTCTGCTTGATAAATTCCGGCATCAGACCCAGCATAGCTACTCATTTGCCATCGTTCCATCAACCGGCGGCTTTCAACCGAGGCTGTGTAAAAACGTTTTAGAGCAGGTTTGATGGTCAGAACCAGAACGAAAATCGCGTTCCTACACAAATTTCAGGTCTACTGACTAGCCAAGCGCTGGCAGGTTTTACGTAGCAACGCAGATTTCCATACGGTGTCTGCGTTTCTACACATTCTGAACCCATAGCGGCCAGTCGTGGCAGGCAGAAAACGGCCAGAAGCGGGCAGTAGCATCGATCAGATTCAGATGAGCCGAATTTTGGACAGAATTGGTCTTCGGCGGCTATCGATGGTGAACTCCAATCATCGGTTGCCTGAAATGACTGCTATCTAGACTTAATGTGAACATCCTGCTAGCGTCTTCGAGATGGATATTTATATTTGCAGTCGATTTTTCGTTGGAGCACCATCGGGCGTTCCGTATCCGCACATCCTACTTGCGAGGGACGGCTGGAATGATTATTCCTATTATACATTGTTTGACGTGCAGTTAAGGGTGAACGAAAGCTCTCAAGTAGACCTTGATGAACTAAAAATAATGATGGATGGTCAACTTGAGGGTATTGAGAGTCGACCGTTCCAAGGTTTATTGCCCGGCACATTAATTCCCAAGGCCATTCTAGGGTCTATTTGTTCACTTAGTTCAAAAAAGAAATACTACGATACTCTCGCAGCACTAGATGTGAGCTTGGCACGTGACGTGCTAAAAGCTCTTAACGATGCGTCATTTCTTCTTGATGTGAAGCGTCGTTTTCAAGAGCAGCCATGTTTTCAGATATCCCTGCTTAGAGATTTAGCGGCGCGCGAGTTACTTGACGACGCTGGTATTGTCTTCGGAGCAGAACAGCAATTAATAAGCGCATTTACTGCCAGAATACTGCTGGAGGGAGCGAGCGCCCCCCATGAGTTTTACTTTGACTTCTACTCCAAACTGGGCGCTCCTCGACGAATACAATCGATTGTCGGTTTAAATGGCGTCGGAAAAACCCAAGTAATGGCAAGGCTTGCAATGTTGATGAGTCGCTTTTCGAAGCAAGCCATAAAAGAAAAGCGATCTGCCCTTCAAGGCGATGACGTTCTTAATCCTGTCCCATCAGTATACGGCGTTGTAGCTGTCTCTTTTAGCGCGTTTGACGAATTCGAACGCCCTACGCAGTCGCAAGGTGAGAAATTTAAATACAGTTACTGCGGCTTACAAAGCCATAGAGGGCGTCTCAAGAATAAAGAAGATCTTCTAGAGGAAATTAAATCTACCCTAGCCAGCCTATCTAATGAAAAAAGAGACTTACTAAAAAAAGTTCTTGGGAATCTAGTTCGGGTTGATGATTTGGAGACCTTCATTGATGAGCCGGAAAATAATGAAAGTCTGTACGAACGCTTGAGCGCAGGGCAGCGTCTGGCCCTTAATTGTGTGTTCCACATTCTTTCCAAAATTGATCGTCGAACATTAATTCTGTTTGATGAGCCCGAGTTGCATTTACATCCCCAGTTGCTGACTGGCCTCCTAAATACGCTTAGTGAGATTTTGGAAAGCCAAGACTCGTTTGCAATTATTGCAACACACTCTCCCTTGGTAATTCAGCAGCTCCCTATGGAATGTGTCCACGTGCTTCGTCGGGATAGGATGACTCCGATGGTTCTGAAGCCAACTTTTCAGACATTTGGAGAAAGCTTATCAGAACTCACTAAATTCGTCTTCTCATCCACAGAGGCAGATCGTGACTATCGGTCGGTCTTGGATCGTATGTATATTGAGGCGAATAATGATATTGAAGCTGTGCGTGCGATCTTCAGCAATCAATTGAGTTTGAGCGCAGATATTTACCTGGAATCTTTGCAGGAAGGAAGGGCGACGCTGAAATGAGATATCAGATGGCAGCAAGTGCTCTCGACGTTGACACTTATTTCTCGGCAATAATTGCCAATAAGCATTTGAAAACAAGGGCTGAATTGAAGGCTGTGCAGGTTGACGTACTTGCTCTATGTAAGGGTTATGCAAAAATATTAAAATCGTTTAAGCCCCCCATCCAGCAAGGTTGGACTGACGAAGCTAAAGAGGCACTTAAGTCTTGTTATTCAGTCGGCACCAAGGAGCTATCCACGCATAAGGATGCGATTCTAAAGTCTCTGATTTCACAATCTAATATTAATGTGCAGCGTTGTGCGTACTGCATGTTGAATGACCCCAAAACATGGGATCACTACATGCCAAAGGACTACTTTCCTGAATATTCTGTTTGCCATGAAAATTTGATCTATATCTGCTATGGCTGCAATCAAAGGAAATCTAGCTACTTTGACAAAAACAAGCTAATTTACTGTCACCCTTATTTTACCGTAGATAATGATGAGGCCTTGCTGCACTGCAAGGTTACTATTACCAACGGGAAGCTTTCTATCCAATATTACGGTGGGGGTGAGGGTAAGCTAAGCCAAGCAGGTGCAGTCGCTCATCAACATCTTGAGCGGCTTGGACTGATTGACAGATTTAAAGGCGAGGCATCCAGCACAGTAAGCGGGCTCATCAGTGAGCTGCGCCAGTATTATCCTGGAGGGGTATCGCAGCGGGCATTGGACAGTGTCTTGAAACGACGGTACGCCGAAGCCAGAGAAAAGCTTGGATGCAATGCATGGGATAGCCGACTTTGGCATGGTCTAGCGGCCTGTCCAGACTTCGTTGCATACGCTAACAGCAAGATTACACAGGCGGGCTGCCCCAGCATTAAAGGTTTTCGCCAGTCCTCGCCTCCAGCTCCATAAGTCGTATAGGGGGGGCGGCGTTTTTCATTTAGATGCGGGTGTACTTTGAAAAAGAAGCCAGAGTGCGGATAGCCGTTGTTCGCACGCGTGCCGAAGTTGGAGTGCATACGATGGATATGGTGAGTGACCGCAATTGGCCGATTCTGTTGAAAAAGTCGACCATGGTTTCCGCAGCAGAAAAGTATGCGTCCGAGATTGAAATCTGTACTTTCGGCAGTGGCTTCCGGACTCAGATTTCACGTAGCAGTGTGCAAAAAGGCGTTTTAACCAGTCAATGACCAGGCTGTTTGGGCGAACCGACTTTTTCAACAGAATCGGCCGACTGCTGCCTGTGCGAAGGGCGGTTTCCGACCGAGGGTGTGTAAAAACGTTTTAGAACACGCCTGACAGTCGGGGCTGGAACAAAAAACGCGCTCCTACGCAAATTTCTGGTCTGCTGATTACACAGGCACCAGCAGATTTTACTTAGCAACGCAGACTTCAAAACAGCGCATGCGTTTTTACACACTCTGGGCCCGAAGCAGCCTGTGGAGAAGGCAGCACCTAGCCGACAACAGCCTATCCGCTTAATGCTACTCTCCTGCTCCCGTGGATAGCTTCCGCGATGGCCGTATAACCCGCTACGCAGTATGAGACTGAACCGGATTTACCACAACGACGCATAGACAGAATGCTGGCAAATCGATAGTGTCGACCTCTCGCAGTACCACCTTCAAACTGGAGAAATGGATATGGATGTCTTGGATATTAAACTAGAGAATTGCTACGGAATACAAAAGCTTGACGCAATGCTCACGTTTAAAGGAAGTGCGAAGGTTCCAGCTGGTTCTGCTTTCTCTGTATATGCGCCAAACGGTTTCATGAAGACTTCGCTAGCGCGAACCTTTCTGGATGTTCAAGAGGGACGGGACAGCCAAGATCTGATATTCCCCGCACGTCAAACCAGCAGATTAATTACTTCTGACCCAGCTACGCCGATCACTCCTGAGTCCCTATTTGTCATCAAACCATATGTTGAACGATATGCCGGGGCAGGGACCTCAACGCTTCTAGTTAACCCAAAGTTGAGGCATGAATACGAAGAGGCTGTTCGAAACATCGACTCAACTCAAGAAAGTCTCTTGAAGACGCTGAAGGAAATCTCAGGTTGGCCAGGAAAAGCATCACCGGCCTCTGAAATTAAAGACGTCTTTCAGTTTAAAAATCCTTATGACTTCTTTGCAGATCTAGCTGATAGTTTGGATGGTGATACTCGATTTTCGGACTTGGTATATGCCGAAATATTCAATGATAAGACAATCGCGGCGTTCAAGGCTGGGACTTTGCACGAGCAACTGCAAGAATATATGTCGAAGTATCAAGAGCTTGTTGAGAAATCTCCATTGCTTAGCAAAAAATTTAACCATGCTGGTGCCGCCGATGTCTCAAAGAACCTACAAAGCAACGGTTTTTTTGATGCAAACCACACGCTGAATATTTCGAATGGTGGCGAAAAGTTAGAGGTCACCTCAGCGAAAGAATTGGAGGAGCTTGTTGTTGCGGAGAAACAGCGCATTCTGGGTGATAAAGAGCTATCCGCAAAATTTGAAGCCGTAGATAAACAGCTTCAAAAAAACCTAGAGCTTAAGAAGTTTCGCGAGTATCTAACAGGGCATCCGGAAATTTTGGCCGAGCTTGGGGATTTTAACGGGTTCAGGAAGAAACTGTGGAATTCCTATTTTAATGCTGCCAAACCTGCTTTGATTTCATTTGCTGCGGCCTATGCTTCAGCAAAGGATGTAATCGCAGAGACGGCACATCAAGCTGAGGCGGAAAAGACGAAGTGGGCTGCGGTTGTTACCCAGTTCAATGAAAGGTTTTACGTGCCGTTTAAGCTGGTCGTTCAGAATCAACAAGATGTTATTCTCAAGGGAGAAACCCCGAAAGTTGCTTTTGAGTTTCAGGATGGACAAGGAACGTGTGGTGTAGAAGAGGAAAAACTGCTTCAGGTTCTGAGTCAAGGGGAAAAGCGTGCTTTATATATACTCAACGTATTGTTTGAGGTTCAGGCGCGGCGCGAGTCAAATCAACAAACGCTGTTAATAGTTGATGATATCGCAGATTCATTTGATTATAAAAATAAATACGCAATAATTGAGTACTTCAACGAAATTGCAAAAATTCCATTTTTTAGACTGGTTTTCTTAACGCATAATTTCGATTTCCATCGAACGATTAGTAGCAGGCTCCAAATTGCTAGGAGTCGGAGATTGTTCGCCAAGAAAAATCAAGGGGCTCTGGTTTTTGTAGAAGAAAAATATCAGAAAAATCCGTTCACGACATGGAAAGGTGGCCTAGCAAAAAATCCTGCCTTTCTTGTAGCCAGTATCCCGTTCGTGCGCAATTTAGCTGAATACTGCCATGGTGTTACGAGTCCGCACTATCTCATGCTCACGTCGTTGTTGCACGTCAAGGCAGATAGCACGACGCTGACCATCGGAGATTTAGAAGTGTCATTCAAAGCTACATTGCTGGATCAGGCCAATCTGTCACTTCCAAATCCGACGACCTCTGCAATGCAGCTTATTTACGATGAGGCAGATGCTTTGGCTGTTAAGGCTGATGATGATGTTGAGTTGGAATCCAAGGTGATTTTATCAATCGGGATTCGGCTCAGAGCTGAAGAATTTATGATTGCTAAGATTAATGATTCTAAATTTGTCAATGAGATCAGCAGCAACCAGACCTTTGAGTTGTATAGTAAGTTTTCTTTGATGTTTCCTGGCGCTAGCGACCAGATAATAGTGCTATCTCAGGTCAACCTCATGACGCCGGAAAATATCCATCTGAATTCGTTTATGTATGAACCTATTTTGGATATGTCGGCGCTACACCTCTACGATTTGTATGGAAAAGTTAAAGCTCTTATTTGAAGTGGATATGGAATAATCACCAAAAGCCTACACAACCGCATATAAGATCGGGCCTGACCGTCTGTTTTTGGCCGATACAGTTGAAAAGTCGGCCATGGTTTGCGCATCAGGAAAGTACGCGTCCGAGAATGAAATCTTTACTTTTGGCAAAGGCATCCGGACTCGGATTTCACATGGCAGCGTGCAAAAAAGGCGTTTTCATCAGTCAATGATCAGTCAGTTTGAGCAGACCGACTGTTTTCAACAGCATCGGCCGATTGCTGCCAGTCGCGGAGGCAGCAGTCGACCCATTCCTGATATTAACCCACGTTGGAAAAATCCGGTGTCGGGGCGCAGCGGTGGAGCCGAACTACCATACTTAGTCTACGGTAATTGGTGCGTGTGAGATGCGAGATTGACCTATCGATATTTACTACGGATCATTAAATGAAAATCGCCAAGACTAAGTGTTCCGTCAAGACTGGAAAGTTCACTCGTACTCCATGGGTTTAGTCCAAGTACCATCGCCGTGTTACTAGATCCAGCTAGAAAAATTTGATCATGAACATCATCGGGAGGAACATCACCATCACTGGAAAGGTGAATATATTTCAAGTGGGGCCAAAATTCTGACGCAATTTTAATTACCTCTGAGGCAACTTTGCTAGAAACTCTCTCGCCAAGCCAGATACTCTCTTGGCCATCAAAATCTCTCTCGTTCGATGCCTCTTGGTATACCTCAGCAGATACTCCTATTTTCCTTAAAGCACGTACCAACTCTTTCGAATTAAAGCCATTGAGTACGCTAACGGTGAAGTGTTCTTGGGTCTGAAATGTAAGGTGAGCATCGGCAGTTATTGGTGCAGCATTCAGTATGGTGGGGACCGGCACCAGTCCAGTATTCGGTAAAGCTTCGCTAATGCGGATACCAGCAGTATATCTAGCTTGCACCTTTAGCCATTGAGCGTACTCTTTGCCATCTTGAAGGTGTGGCCTAAATTTTGTGAGCATTAATGTCACGCAACTAATGACCACGAGAGTCACCACTGAAGAAAAAATTACTAAAAATCCCGCAGCCCAATCTGGTTTATCGATATTTGCCGCAGCTCCCAGCAAAACTACCACCAGAAGCACCAGCATGGAAAACCAAGCAGCCATTAGCTGAAACGGACTGGTAATTTTATCTGGTGTTAGTTTAGTTCCCGACATTTGTATTCCCAATAAGCGCGTACTGAAGCGCCCATCGTAGATATCAATTTGACACCAGTCAAAGGGTAAAGGGTCGTCTACGAGGAGTGCCTACATTTTTCTAGCAAGCCAGGGGCTGTTTTTGGTCGATTGCTACCTGCCGCCAAGGGGGCTGCAACCGCCCAAAAGCAGTCGGTTAGGGCCGACTGAAATCGGCCAGTGGTGCCATCTAGTGGTATCGAAGTGTCGAGCCTTGCTCTACGCGATCAGATAGCAAACAGTCCGGTGCCGGAGTTTGAATAAATGAAGAGTGCGGCAGACCGCACTAGGTGGACTGCCGCACTCGACTAACGCGCTACGATTTTTTCGGCGGATGGTTACCGCGGTCTTTACCTGACTTTTTGCCGGTTGTGCTCGGTAGATTGGGGACTTCCGGGCGTGGGGCGGGGGATGGAGGGCTGGGGTTTTGTGGTTTCTTGCTCATCTTGAGTTTCTCCAGAGTTTGGTTGGCTATGAATTGCCCGCTTACTTGCAGGCACCTTCGACTCGACAGGCGCAAGTGGTGGGGACGTGACATGCGTGGTCCTTGCAGCGCATGGCCTGTGTCTCGCAGCCGCCACCGGGGTAGGCGCCGAAGTGTTGCTCGTACAGCGCCACCGTGTGAGCGAAGGCGCTCTTCAGTTCCTGGTAGTCGTCCTGACCGTAGATGCCGAAGTAGGGGTAGTGGTCGATGAAACGGCCGAACACCTGGAGGCAGTTCTCGCGATAGGCACGGGTGTCCAGGATGTGTGCATGCCAGATAGCATCGACCTGCTTGCTCGGCACCAACGCGACAGTCGGATACAAGCACTTGAGTGTCAGGAAACGGCGATATTCCAGCTCCGACGCGTCCCATTGTGCTGCGCTCATTTCGGCCTCGGATGACGCGGTGTACTTGTGCTTGAGGCGCTGGAAGTCCAGTTGGCTGACCTGCATTTCCAGACCGTTGGCGGCGAGCAGAGGTTGTTTCAGGGCAATAATTGCAGTCATGAGTGTGTCTCCAGTGAATGAAGGGAATCAGGGCTTGAGAGCCCGCCTTCGCTTCAGTTCACGCTCGAAACACTGGCGGCTGACCAGACTTTGCGGCGAGTAGCCGTACACGCTGGTCATGTAGAGCAGACGCCAGTCGCAGCCGAGCTTGAAACGCACCAGGCCGTTGCGGCAGCGCACGCGTTTGCCGCCGAGAGCAGTGAAGGGAATGCCGGCCTGCAGGGCCTGATCAATTTCGATGGCCTTGCACAGATGGCATGGACTTACCTGATGTGGGCAGTTCGCGAGGATGTGTTCGATGGTGTTCATGCTTGGCTCCTGTGTGATGACGGAGCCAGTATTTATTTGTTGATTCCACTACCAAGACCTTTCATCGCCAAGTGTCGAGCAGGTCGTCGAAGGTCCTTGCCTCCTCATAGGCGGTCAGGATCATCTGCCGATATTGCAGCAGCAGTGGGTTATCGGTTTGCAGGGTCGCCGCCACAGTGTGCGCCTGCTCCAGATCACCGTTGAGGTAATGCACCATCATGCTGTCGCCCATCGACAGCGCGGCCGTCTGGCAGGCCATGGCCTTGAGCAGATTACCGCCGTAGTCGTCCAGGCCCATCTGCGGCAGCGCGTTGTCGAAAGGGTTGGGCAAGCGCTCCAGCTTGAGGTCGACCGCCGATTTGAGCATACCGAGCAGGTCCACAAGTTGTTTGTTGATCAGCCCCAGGCTGGCCACCGACTGCCGTTCCAGCAGCAGGCTTGCGGCCCAATCGGCGTGCTGTCGGCGTTGCGCCGGTTGAGTGAACAGGAGGATCACCGTCTTGGGGTCGCCGAAGATACCATGCAAAACAATGGCATTATGCAGGCAGTCCAGCTCACTGCGCGGTAGTGACCAGCGCTTGCGTCCGCCTTCCGTGAAGCTGATATCTTCCTTGTGCAGCAGGAGCACCCCGGCCTGGCTCATCGCCTTGACTAGCGTGTTCAGGGCATTGCGTAGAGTATCGTGGTGGGCGGGCTTGATGCCAAACAGGCGCTCCACCGCCTGTGGTAGGGTTAGCCCTTGTTCATTTACCACAAGCTGTTGCCAGTAAGTGGTCGACATCCTGTGCACCGGGCTGTTCAGCGCGCTTAGCAATGGTGTTGGCCTGCTCGCGCCAGTCGCGGGTTCCGCACTGGTTATTGCGTTGGTACTCGTCGAGCACGCCTCGGCAATAGCCGGCACGCATGGCTTCGGAAAGCGAGGTTGTTTGCGCAGCGGCAAAGCGCAGTTGGTCGTGCTTGTCGTAGATATTCACCAGTTCGGTACAGCTCTCAATTAGCCGGGCCGGATCGGTGCCGGCCAGGCTGAGTTGAATGGGCAGGCTCAGCAGCGTCAGGGTCAACAGGGGTGTGAGGGTTTTCAAGGGCTGACTGCCTTGTCTGGAGCCGGGGAAGTGCTGGGCTCCTGGCGGGCGTTCTCCGTCACCGGTTTGGGCTGTTCGGCAATACGTGGTTGCGTAGGTGCGCCTAGGTACAGGGCCAGTAATGCGAAGGCGAAACTCAGTATTTCTCCCGATTTGTTGGCTAGCTTCAGCGAGTCGAGCGCCTTTGCGGACCCCGATGGCTCCAGGGTTGCCAAGACGATCATTCCTACGGCGAGCAGAATGCCCTGCGCCGTCAGCCAGCGCCCCAGGCCACGCCAGAATCCATAACCGAAGTGCCGCGCGTAATGGCAATGGCGCCAGGTCAGCGACAGCGCCAGTAGCAAAAAGGCCCATTCAAGCAGGGCCATATCGGCCAATCCTTCGCCATACTCGAAAATCAGAGTGAAGTATTCGTCTATGGCGATTAGCCCCAGCATCCAGAGCGCCAGGTGCTTCAGCCCCTCGAGCAGGCCACAGGCAAAGCGCGCCAAGCCAGTATCGACCCGGGTGAACACGGAGAGTTTTGGGTTATCCCGCATGGAACATCCTTGTCGATTAATGGAGGTCAGGCATGGTCTGCTCGACCATGGCATTGACTAGGTGCTGATGCATCTGACGAGTCTGGCTGAAGCGGGCCTTGAGTGGGTCTCAGAGTGGCATCCTCTAAAATTTGAACTACTCCGAAAAGCATCGGGCAGCTCACCAGTGAATACCGGCATCAATCTGCAAAGCGTGCTGGTCAAGTCCGATGCAACGACGGATGCACACGCTAGATAATCTAGTACTCGAGCGGCCGGTCTGCCACCCCGCCGTACTTCTGGAGGACCACATCTTCGGTCAGATCAAAGCAATCTAACTATTGGTCTTTGGCGTGGCAGTGCTTAAAGCGCTAGCTAGTGTTTGTATATCTCTTCTCTAGTCCGCTTTTTGTCCATATCGGGTGCGGACAGATTGCGGACGTTTCGCTTATGGCCTGATCCGTTGCCCGGCACTTGGCTCGTAGACCGCTATTGTTCTACAAGCAAGGCAAGGCAAGGGTTCCGGTGGTTTCGATTAGTCCACCAACTTCGATCATGGCGCACCTAGAAAACTGATCAGATTGTCGACCATCTCGACGCTGTAGCCTTCTAGATTTCCGTCAACCAAAAGCGTATTGAAAAGACACTAAACGGAATGTAGTCAGCCAACCGTCGGAAGTCGGTCCGCATGCAATGCGGACAAAATGCGGACAACCTCCCGGTATCGAACTCTTCGCTATGAAAAGCAGTGGACCACTAAGATCGGATCGAACATTACTTACAGTGAGCTCCTGTAGGCATACGACGTCAGCCCTCGATAGAGACATGTGCCGAGCCGTCTGACCAGTCACTTCAGTGCGAGCTGCGCTGCTATTCGCCTCCAAGCGTCAGACGGACTGGAAGCGGGTGAGCGGCCTGCGGCTTGATAAAGTCATTAGGGAGAGGGGGGAGCAAAAGTCTGGAGCGCTGACCCCATGGACCGTTCTCTGCCCGTTTCAATCATTAATTCGTAGTTTTTTAGGAAATCGCCGTCTTGGGCGAATTTGGGGGAATGCTGGAGGTGCTGCGTCAAAAATATTAGCGTTCGCAGTATCGGCGCCCCCACGCCCAAACTATTTTTCCATCTCTTCCATCCCAAAACGGGGTGAGTAATGATGACCACAAGCGTCACCCGGCGACGGCAAAACGGGGGGGCTGCACGATAGGCGACCGGCGGGAGGCGGAGAAGATAAGGGTACTTCCCGTTTTAGGTATACGTTTAGGTATACGTACTGAGATTAATAATAGATGAAGCCAGTAAAATAGCGGTCTGTAGATGGTATATTCGACCCCGGCTTCGGCACCAATAGTATGATTTCAGATGTTCCCGTAAACACCTGAAACCTAGAGAAACCGGCCTTGTAGCCGGTTTTTTTGTGTCTGAATATCCCCTTATGTTCCTGTACAGCCCACGATTTAGGTATATATCGGTTCGATATCGAGGCGTATACCTATGGCGCGCACCGTACCCCCCCCTTACCGACCCCAAATGCGAGGCCGCCAAGCCCCACGCAAAGGACTACACCTTGTTCGACGGACAAGGGCTGCCCGTAAAGGCAGCGCGAACCGCGCGCCGTCGTGTTCACCTGCACCTGATCCGTGTTACTTCGCCCGGGCGGGCCAGATGATTGCATCGATCAGGCCGGACGGCGGTTTCTTGTCGTTGAGTCCGGTGGGTGGAAATTCCCCCGTGCGCGGCTGACGGTAGGTGCCGAACAGCACGTCGAAGATTGGAAACAGCCCTGCAAAGTTGCAGTCGTAGTGCTCAGGCAGTGCCGAGTGGTGAATGCGATGATATTGCGGCGAGTTCAGAGCGAACGACATGCGGCCGAAACCAATTCGGATATTCATGTGGGAGAACACGTTGTAGAAACTGATGGCCGCGTATAGGCCGACGATGGCGGAATTTGCTTTGAAGATCACCCCAGCGAGCATGAAGATCGTCAGCATCTTGATCCCGTGTTCAGCCCAATGATGCCGGCTGGTCGTGGTTGCGTTTAGCGCCGTATCGCTGTGGTGGAACGAATGCATGGCCCACATCACCGGAAAGCGATGCTGCGCACGATGGAACAGGTACTCCATGAAGTCGAGCGTGAAAGCATAAAGCAGAAAGCCGAGCAGTAGCCCCCATCCAGTGTTCGGCAGATCGATCCAGCCACCGCCTGCAGCATTGACGGCGACAACCGTGGCAACGGAGACCAGTGGAACAATTGCGGACTGCGCCAAGGCGTACAACAGCGTGTAGAGCAGATTAAAGCCGGCCGACTTTAGTGGTTGCACCTGGGCTGGATTGATGCGCTCGATGAGAAGGGCGATCACGAAGATGGCCAACAGCGGGATGGTACCTAGTAAGGCGGCTTTAATGTCCATATTGACCTGCTCTTCTCAAAGTAGTGTCTTACGAACAGCGGTGTTTGGTATTTTTTGCATTATCGAACTGGCCGCTTCTTGTTCTTGGTCACCATATCAACCATCCGCGTCGGCGATTTTTTTGATAGTAGCCCATGACCACTCCACCACAAGCCGCCGCGACGCTTCATCGACTGGAAGGGTAAGTTAAAAGTCTGGAGTCTTCGCCTCAACGACCAGTCCCTGTCCGTTTCAACCGTTAATTCGTGGTTTTTGGAAAATAGCCGTCGAGATCGTGGAGCAAAACGGGCTAGAGCCGTTCGGCTACGGATTTATTTGCCACGATAAGTGGGAAGACTCTTACGAGGTTGTCGAGGCTGAACATGGAGAGATTGACGGTGAGATCGTAGAGGTAAAGCCGGAAACCACCAAGCTGATGAGCCCGGCAGGCGACCGCTTCAGCTTCCGTATGGACGAGCTTTATGCCTTCATCGCCGCAGGATCTGAAGCCAGACTGGCCGCGTTGGCAGGAGAGGCATAGCTCCCTAATGCCAGTCAGTTAAGCGGTAATGCGATCTGTAGCAGCTGCCGAGCCCGCGAGGCTGCTGCTACAAAGGGTGTAGCGGCTGAAATTGCTTGCCTGACTGGCATTAGGCTCGATTGGCCGGTTTTTTATCGAGTGAAAGACGTCCATTTCATTTCAGCGCCTAAGAGTTGATCGCCATGCGTGAAAGCGATCCGAACCGAGCAATCAGAGGTCCCCGCAGGGCCGGATGGTGGAAACCGATCATCCTTTTGGCAAGGGGGAGGGCGAGGCCTCGCGTCTACCGCTCATCGCCAAGCCATAAAATAACTTTGACATCACCGGGGCCTTGGTTGAGTATTCATCCATCGCATGCGATCTAATCGATAGCGATAAGAAGCAACGACAACCCTGCCGTTTGGAGATTCAGCCATGAATACCGGAAGCCGCCGCACAATGTATATCTCTACCGCTCGAGCTACCCATGGTCACAACGGCAACAACTGGATCATTGCACACGCCAATTGATGAACGTTGTCTCTTTCAATATCAAAAGAATCGCACACGACAAAATCGTACAAAACTTTAATCCTGAGGAAATCCCCATGAGCAAAATCGAAAAAGTACTGGCAACCGGCAAAACCCACACCACTCACAGCGCTGTCGGCGGTCACAACGGCAACCTCGACATCGTGCTGTCGTCCCCTGGCAGCGATACGCCGGCACACGTGTTCACCGCCGTTCAGCCGCACCCGAAAGCCGAGCAACTGTTTGCCGGGGCCTGGTCAGCCTGCTACACCGCCGCAGTGGGGCTGGTGGCGCAGGAACGCAATATCGTGTTGCCAGCGGATATGGCCGTCGACATTGAAGTGGACCTGGGCCAGACTGGTTTGGCCTATTTCCTTCAGGCCCGACTGACCCTGCGAGTGCCAGGGCTGGCACAGGATGTCGCGACCGAACTGGCGCACATTGCCGATTCCATCTGCCCTTACTCCAAAGCGACACGCGGCAATATCGACGTTGCCCTGAACGTTATTACGGCGTGATGCCTGGATGCATCAAAAATACCGCATGCGATAAAAGCGTATGCGAACTTAACTGACAGTAATCCTGAGGAAATCATCATGAGCAAGATCGAAAAAGTACTGGCCAGCGGCAAAACCCACACCACTCATAACAGCGCAGGCAACACGTCGCGCGGCCATAACGGCAACCTCGACATCGTGCTGTCGTCCCCTGGCAGCGATACGCCGGCACACGTGCTCACCGCCGTTCAGCCGCACCCGAAAGCCGAGCAACTGTTCGCCGGAGCATGGTCGGCCTGCTACATCGCAGCGGTGGGGCTGGCCGCCCAACAGATGAAGGTGACACTGCCGACTGACACGGCCGTCGACATTGAAGTCGATCTGGGCCAGACCGGCGCGGCTTACTTCCTCCAGGCCCGACTGACTTTACGCGTGCCGGGGCTGGATCATGGAGTGGCGACTGAACTGGCCCACAACGCCGATGCAATCTGCCCGTACTCCAAGGCCACACGCGGCAACATTGATGTCGACATCAACGTCCTGACGGCATAACCCGCTGCACGGCCGGCTCACCGGGGATTTTCCCGGTGAGCCGGCCGTCGGTGTTTATGCGCACTTCCGATACCATCGCGTACGACGTATAGTTTCAGTCTTGCCAGATTGACCCGAGAGAACGTCCATGAAAAACACCGACAAGACATCCGCCCTGGATCTCAAACTCTCCGAGTTCCTGTGTTTTGCGGTCTACTCCACCAACCTGGCCTTCGGCAAGGCCTACAAGCCGATGCTCGAACGGCTCGGCCTGACCTATACGCAATACATCACTCTCGTTGCGCTGTGGGAGGAAGACAACCAGACCGTTGGCAGCCTCGGCGAAAAGCTGTTTCTCGAATCCAATACCCTCACGCCGATCCTGAAGAAGCTGGAAGCGATGGGTTATTTGCTGCGCCAGCGCGACCCGGAAGACGAACGCCAGGTGCGGATCAGTCTGACAAAAGAGGGGCGAAAACTGCGTGAGGGCCTCCGCGAAGACGGCTTCCCGCAAACCGGTCTAGACCCCGACGACTTCGTGCAAATGCAGAAGGCCATTGTGAAGTTACGGGGCAATCTCATCCGCTCGACGAAAGACAGAGAGTAAGTCGTATCGAGTAAAGTGAGTTGCCCCAGACTTCCCGTCTGACACCACCCCCCGATTTCGGAGTGAACTCCCCCCACTAATGGGCGTTATCGCTCAGCAATATTCGCCTCTTCATTCGCCGGTTACTTCAATCGCTGGCCAATGTTTGCGGGTCTTTCACGTTACCGCACATATTTTATACAACGCTGGCAGAGTAATTGCTGAGTGAGCTTGTCCCGTTCATGCAAGTTGCAGGGTCGGGATGCTGTGGAGCTGTCAGTACTCCATTGAGTGATTGCCTGTAACCATCGGTTTGCATCACGAAGTAGCTCTGGCTACTCGATACTGGGGTTACTCAATCCTGGGGCTACTCAATAGAAGTACTGCAGTCATCCTCTGCAACCGTCCAGGGGAAATGCTTATGAGCCACTCCAGACATACGTGCGCGCAGGTAGCGCTGCTTCGGTTGTGCTTTCTAACCTGCCTGCTTACGGTAACGCTGGTGGTGGGCGACGAACCTCAGGGCAATGACAATCAAAGTAATGACAAGTGGCTGGAGCCGGCACGCTCCAGGCTTATGCATGTAATTGGCGGGATGCCGTTCTTTCCGCATCGGGCCAATACCCCCGGCAACCTGGTTTTGAATGCAAAAGACTTCGACAATGCCCAGGTCTGTGGCGCTTGCCATACGGAGATTTACAAGCAGTGGCGCACGTCGATGATGTCCCAGGCCTGGGATGAACCCATCTACCGGGCCTTGCTCAAGCGTGCGAGTACGGCCACCGAGGGGAAGGTCGACAACTTCTGCACCGGCTGCCATACCCCGATCGGTCTCACGACCGGGCAGATCAATTCGCAAGTCAACCGCTCCTCGATTGAAGACAGCGCGAAGAATCATCCGATGCCTGGGGTCGATTGCGAGACCTGCCACAACATCAGTGCCCGCACGGGCCTCGATAACGGCGCCTATGTCCTGAGCCCGCGAGCGCACGGTAAACCAACCAAGTTCGGCCCGCGTAAAGATGCCGTTTCGCCTTATCACGATACCGTGTATTCCGCCCTGCACACGCGCTCGGACTTTTGCGGCACCTGCCACAACGTCACGCACCCGTTCAGCAGTGTGGCGGTCGAGCGCACTTATGACGAATGGCAGGAGAGCGCCTACAGCTTTAACAACGTAACCTGCCAGAGCTGCCATATGCCGGGTTTTGCGGGTAAGGCCGCGATCATGGGGCCAGACCGCGAGGAGGTCGCCTCGCATTGGTTCAGCGGCGCCAACGCGATGATGCTCCAGCATCTCGGTCAGGAACAAGGCGCTCAACGCGCGCGCGACATGCTCGCGCGCGCGGCGGAAATAACGTTCCAGCAACTGCCCGCCGCCATCATTCCCGGGCAATACACCTCGGTAGCCGTCAAGGTTTCCAATGTCGGCGCCGGGCACAAACTGCCGACCGGCTTTCCGGAGGGACGGGAGATGTGGATCGATTTCCGGGTGCTGGATGCCAGTGGTCGCGAGCTCTATCGGCTAGGTTCGATCAAGGACGGCAAGACCGAGAACGACACGCGAAATTTCAAAGTGCACATAGGCGACAAGGACGGCAATCCGTTGGATGTCGAGGTCTGGAATGCCACGCAAATTCTCTCGGACAACCGCATTCTGCCCAAGGGCTACGATATCGGGGAGTTCTCCTTCCTGGTGCCGGTCGACGCAGTCGGGCCGCTGACCTTGACTGCCGAACTGAACTACTGGCCGTTTTCGCAGAAGCTGGCCGACTACCTGCTCGGCAAGGATAAGGTGCAGGTGGAAATCACCCAGATGGCCAAAGTCACTCAGAGCGTACCCTTGTCGACCAGCCTGCCGGTTGCCGGAGGGGATACGGCGCACTTTTAACTGCGCGGTGTCGGTGTCCAGGCGGATCCCGATCACTCACCGCAAAGGCTGCGGATTCAAACTGTCAGGCAGACTGAACCTCGTAACGAGGTGCAGTCCATTACCATGCAAAAGCTTTAACCCTGAAGCGCTTCCATCAGCACTTGTACCAACTGCCCACCTTCTGGCGTCGCCCAGCTCCCAGCCAGTTCGGCAATCAGCTGGTTGGTGGTGGTCAATGTCACACCACCCTTATCCATCCGCCGCAGGGCGATGTCATCGGCCATGACGCTGGGTGAACCACCGCCATCGGCAACGACCTGAACTTCGAAGCCGTCGCGTACAAGGCTCAGGGCTGGGTAAACGGTGCAGACGTCATTGGTGACACCGGCAATGATCAGCTTTTTTCGGCCGGTAGCCTTGACGGCTTCGGCGAAGTTTTCATCGTCCATGGCATTGACGATTCCCATTCGTTTGACTCGCGAAGCGAACTCGGAAGGCAGGATCTGTTCCAGTTCACTGAGCAGTGGGCCTTGTGCGTATTCTTCCATACTCGAGGTCAGCACGACCGGCAGTTTCAGGATGCTGGCGGTCTTGGCGAGCATCAGGGCGTTGCGTTTCATCTCTTCGAACGGAATGGATTTGACCCATCCCATTGTCCCCACCTGGTGATCAATCAGCAGCAGGGCGGCATTGTCTGCACTGAATTTTTCGTAGCTCATGATGACTCTCCTGATAGCAAGTTGAGGGGTATGGCCCCGGGGGGGGGGTGGGGG
>NZ_AKJL01000147.1 GCF_000282355.1 Pseudomonas sp. GM49 | reverse complement strand
CCAGCCGGTGCGCGCCTGGCCGATATCGGCTCGGATCACGGCTACCTGCCGGTGGCGTTGATGCGCCGTGGCGCCATTGTCGCGGCGGTGGCCGGCGAGGTGGCGCTGACGCCGTTCCACGCGGCCAACCGCACCGTGCGTGAGAATGGCCTGGAACCGCAGATCACCGTGCGCCTGGCCAATGGTCTGGCGGCAATCGAACCGGGAGACGGGATCACGGCGATCAGCCTCTGCGGTATGGGCGGCGAAACGATCCGCGACATTCTCGACAGCGGCAAGGCGCACCTGAGCGGTCAGGAGCGCCTGATCCTGCAACCCAACGGCGGCGAACAGCCACTGCGCCAATGGCTGATGGAAAATGGCTATCGCATCCTCTGCGAGGAAGTGCTGCGGGAAAATCGTTTCGACTACGAAATCATCGTCGCCGAGCGAAACGGACCGGTGATCTACACCGCCCAAGAGCTGTACTTCGGGCCGTTGCAGATGCAGGCCCGCAGTCCGGCGTTCCTGGTCAAGTGGCAGCGCAAGTTGCGCCAGAAACACAAGACCCTGAGCCACTTTGCCCGGGCGCAGCAGGCCGTGCCCGAGGAGACCGTGCAGGACATCGCGCGGCAGGCCCGGTGGATCACCGAGTTGCTGGCTTGAGCCCGCACTGACCGGTAGGCAATTTTTGCCATCGCTCGGGTCTGGCGATGTGAGTTCAGTGCGATTGCTGTTTTTTTTCCGGCAAAAGACAGGAAACGATTCAGCTCCGTAGCAACGCGGGTTTCAGCCAGGGAAACAGGTACCCCTGGGGGTTGGATTTTGTACCGTTTGTCGAGCGTTCTGCTTAAAAAGTGAACGATTTTGATATGCTTCGCTCTGATTCACCAGCAGGCGGAACCTTCGAGAGTTCGCACTGCACTCACTAATAAAATGGACGTATACCTCATCTGCATTGAATGGAATGCGCATGGGGATTTTTTTTACCTGAGACCTGGAGTGATAGTATGCCGTCATCACTGACTCGCTGGGCGAGTCGCTCTCTCTTGTAATACCAAATTATTTAGTTGCTTCAATCAATGCGAACTTGGCCGTGCAGGCGCAATTAATCAATTAATTCGCATGCCTGGGGCATGGTCAATTTGCACTGCCGCAATAAGTGGAGATGTAGTCTTGGATATTAATACAATGATTGGCCTGATCGGCCAGAAAGAATCCATGGAGTTTTTGCGTTTAGGCGTAGTGTACGTTCACCTGTTGGCTTGCTGCGTAGCTATCGGACTGGTGTTTGCCAGTGATGCCGCAATGGTCAAGGATTTACTGAAAGGTCGTGTGTCGTCGGGGCACGACAATGAACATATGGCCAGTCTTCAGAAGTCTGTTGCCAATGCGTTGATATTCTTGTGGGTGACTGGTGCTGCGATTATAGGTATTGATTACCTTGATAAAGGCATGAACTATTTTGCCAATCCGAAACTTCAAGCCAAAGTCATTATTGTATTGTTGCTGACATTCAACGGCATGTTGTTACACCGTTATGTATTGCCGGCAATGCTGAAGGCCGGGTCGCTGCTGGATCTTAAGGTCAATGTGCGAATGTTTGCCCTGTTCTCTGGCGCACTGTCGGGCGTGTCCTGGCTGTATGCCGCCATGCTCGGTGTCGGTCGACCGCTGGCCTGGAAGTATTCGCTCACCGAGTTGCTGATGGCCTATCCGGTGTTGATCGTGCTCGGCTTTGCGATGATGGTGGCGCTGACTCAATGGGCGCGTAAACGCAACGAAGCAGCGCCAGTTCAGGAGACTTCGTGGCTGTTTGCGGGTATTCCTGCGCTGCGCTGAGCTGACGAAAATCCAGGTAAAGACGGGTAAAACCGTTTGACCCTTTGAAACATCAGACCCCCTCCTGGCGAGGGGGTTTTTTGTGCGTGTGGGAAACAGGAGTCAAAGAAAACCGGCTCGATTGGCATTACGCATAGCTTCCTCCCGATTTGAACAACCATTTATCGCCCGCTGATCGCGGGCTTTTTTTCGCCTGGAGAAAAGTGATGACCGAAGCCGAGAAGGACCGCGACATCCTCGCCCGGACGTTGTGGGGCGAGGCCCGCGGCGAATTGATGGCTGGCACACAATCAGCGACGAAGACGGATCTTCTCCCAGCTGCGATCAACGTAAAACGACCCCGTGTCGCCCCGAAGGGAATAAAGCGTGGCTCTGTAGAAGGCTGTCCGGCGAGAGCAGTACAGTCCACGCAGTTTTCGGTAAGCCCATTTCCATCCGTGCTTAGATTCGGTGCTCATATTTTTCCTAGGTCAGTATCATCCATTCCCTGATGGTAGCTCGGGGGGAACGGATGTCAAACGATTGACATCCTGCGTCAAAACTGCGTTTTAGAGCGGTTGCATTTATTTTCCCTGAAAAAAGAATGTCAAGTGCACAAGTTGCAGCAGTAAACGCGCGCCCGACTTGCCCCCGAGATGAGTTCTTCGTTCTTGTCAATCGTTTGAAGGGCGCCGCGGATATTGCCGCCGATCTCGCCCGCTCCGCGATGCTCAACACAAAGCGGGAGCACCATGATGGCAGCCTCCAGGGCGAGCTGGTTTTCGTTGATCTTGAACGGAACGGAAGGGAGCAGGTCTGAAGCCGGCATAGGCGATTAGTCGGCGGATGAGGGCATCGCAGCAGTGGCAGTTCTGGTTCGCGTGATTGCCACGTAGTGGGTTACAGCGTTTCTAGTGATCCTGTGATACAGCCAGGGGCCATGTGTCTGTACTTTTCAGTTAACATTGCGTATCTAGGGATAGCTAGCGACTACTCGCACGCGTTGCACATGGAAGGGAATCAATAACATGGATGGTGTGCGTTCTGTACAAGTTATCGCCGTGACCGGCGGAAAGGGCGGCGTCGGCAAGTCGACTGTGGCTGTGAATCTTTCATTGGCGCTGGCGAAACTTGGAAGGCGAGTCGTATTGCTTGATGGCGATTTTGGCTTGGCGAATATCGATGTCCTGTTGGGTCTTACCCCGCAGTACACGCTTGCCGATTTAATCGAAGGTCGCTGTGAGCTATCCGATGTACTTTTGAACGGTCCGGGCGGGATACGAGTCGTCCCCGCGGCTTCAGGCCTCCAGAGCATGGTGCATTTGTCTCCGGCTCAGCACGCAGGCCTGATCCAGGCCTTCAGTGAAATCGGTGACAGTCTCGATGTGCTGGTGATTGACACGGCTGCTGGTATCGGCGCGTCGGTGGTCAGTCTCGTCCGGGCGGCCCACGAAGTCTTGCTGGTGGTCTGCGACGAACCGACCTCGATCACCGATGCCTACGCACTGATCAAACTGCTTAATCGTGATTACGGAATGGACCGTTTCCGGGTGCTGGTCAATATGGAGCAGAACCCGAAGGAAGGTCAGGTGCTGTTCGCTAAATTGGCCAAAGTCACCGATCGCTTCCTCGACGTAACCCTGCGGTATGTGGGAGCGGTTCCGTACGATGAATGTGCGCGTAGGGCAGTGCAGAAGCAGCGAGCAGTCTACGAACACTTTCCGCGCTCCAAGTGCGCTCAAGCATTTCAGGAAATCGCTTTAAAGGTAGACGCTTGGCCTTTGCCGGCTACCCCCAGAGGGCATATGGAGTTCTTCGTTGACCAACTCGTCCATAATTCGAGAAGGTGACACTTTGTAGCAGCAGCCTCGCGAGCTCGGCAGCTGCTACAGATCGCATTACCGCTTTACTGACTGGCATTAGGCACTTTATGCCCTTGTTTTTTTGAGGGGGATGGATGAAACAAGGGCAAGTTTTGCTGTTGGCTTTGTTGTTTTTGTTTTTGACCGGTTGCACGACTATGCCACCAAAAGATCAAGACAATCTCTGCAGTATTTACCGTGAGTATCCCGACTGGTATGAGGACTCGCTAGAGATGCAGAGTGAATTCGGGACGCCTCTGCATGTGGCCATGGCGATCATGAAGCAGGAAAGCAGCTTCGTGGCTGACGCCTTGCCGCCTCGTGACTATCTGCTCTGGGTGATTCCCTGGGGGCGAGTCAGTTCGGCCTACGGTTATGCGCAGGCTCAAGACCCGGTGTGGGGTGAGTACAAGGACAATACTGGCAATGGCGGTTCGCGTGACAGTTTCGACGACGCGATCATGTTTATCGGTTGGTACACCACTGGCACCCAACGTCAGCTCGGCATCTCCAAATGGGACACCTACAATCAGTACCTGGCTTATCACGAGGGGCGTGGGGGCTATAGCCATAATTCCTATCGCAGTAAACCCTGGCTGATGCAGGTTGCCCAGAAAGTGCAAAAGCGGTCAGAAATCTACAGCGCCCAACTCAAGCAGTGTCGCCAGGAGCTGGAAGATGATCGTAATGGGTGGTTTTAGCGCGGAAAACGATTGGATTTGTCCAAAAGGGTAATTAACCCGACGTAAAATTGAACGACCAACGCTCCTCAAGGTGCATTCAACGCCATCAATTCCGTCGTCGGGTGTTATCTGAAATCAAGGGCTCGCAAGCGAAAGCTGATGCAAGCCCTTGTTTGTTTCTGCTCCATTGTTTCTATCTTGATCGTGCTTGCCTGATGCTTCAGGACGCCGGGTCTGCCTTGCGGCGATCGCTGCCGGCCGGGTTGCCGATATTGATCAGCCTTCTTTCCAGCAGTACGTTTTCCAAGGCCTGGCGGTCTGACGGGTTCATTTGATGTTCTCGCTCCTTGAGTTCCAACAGGATCGGGGTCGACCACTGGCGGTAGGTTTGTTCGGCACTACGATTGAGTGACATGGGTTCCTCCTTGATCGGGCTCCTGCCAATTAAGGCGCCGCAGTTCGATACGCCAAAAACCCTAGTCGACGAAGCTTGTTCTCGCCACTGCTTTACGTCGGACTTCCATATCCCCAGATGCCCGCAGCGGCAGTGCGCTGTACATAGTCGCTGAAGTCGCGCGCCGGCCGCCCCAGTGCCCGCTGTACGCCATCGGTCACGGGGGTGTTGCGGCCGTCGAGCACAGTCGTGAAGAGGTACAACACCAGGTTAATGAAGTCCGGAGGAAGTTGTTCCTGTTCCAATGCCTGTCGATAGGCGTCCGCCGGTGCGGCGACGAATTGAATGTTGCGCCGGGTGGCGCGGGCGATTTCGGTCACGGCTGCAGCAAAGGTCAACGCCCGAGGGCCGGTCAATTCATAGAGCTGGTTAGTGTGTCCGGGTTGGGTCATTGCCGCGACGGCACACTCGGCAATGTCTTCTGCATCGACAAAGGGCTCGGCGACCTGGTCGACGGGGAGTACGAGTTCACCTTGCAGAATTGGCTCAAGAAAGTGTGCCTCGCTGAAATTCTGGCAGAACCAACTGGCCCGCAGAATCGTCCAGTCAATCCCGCTGTTCTGTATGACACGTTCGGCCTGTTCCGCTTCGACCTCTCCGCGCCCGGATAACAAAACCAGTTTGCGGACGCCGCTTTTCACCGCCAGGTCGGTGAACGCCTGGATGGTTTCAAGGGCGCCTGGAACGGCGAGATCAGGTTGAAAGGAAATGTAGACGCAATGAACGCCATCTATCACAGCATCCCAGGTTGATCGATCTTCCCAGTCGAAGGGGGGATTCGCATCGCGGGAACCTCGGCGAACGGGCAGGCCCGCCGCTTCGAGTCGTTGAGTGATTCGCCGTCCGGTTTTGCCGGTGGCGCCGAGGACCAGCATGATTGGTTGATCGGGTTTCATTGCGTTGATCTCCATCGGTTAATGTGAGTGATGCTCATGTTTAAAAGATGATAGATGCTCATGTTTTCCCGTCAAGCCATCAGACTGAATTCCCCGACGTGTGGACATCTGTTATTGGGCGTGGGGAGTGGCGATGCTAAGGTGAGTACATGTCACGTTATTGATCGGGAAATTCGCTCGTGCGCAAAAAGCCCTCTGAAACCCTCGAACGGCCTGCTGCAGAAGCTGTTAGACGTAATCCCACGCAACAGCGCAGTCGCGATCGTCAGGAGCGGATTCTGACAGTGGCGACTCAATTGATTGCGGATAAGGGCAGCGATCAACTCAAGATGAGTGAAATCGCCGAGCGCTCCGAGATCTCGATCGGTTCCCTTTATCAGTACTTCCCCGACAAGAGTTCCGTCATCCGTACGCTGGCCGAGCGCTACAACGCTGAGAGCCGTCGCTGCATTAAAGAAGCAATGGAGGCTGTCGAGGATGCCCAGGGCTTGCGGGCAGCCTACTCGCAGTTGCTCGATCTGTATTACGAGATCGTGATGGCGACACCGGTGATGCGTGACATCTGGTCCGGTATGCAGGCCGACAAGCAGTTATTGCAGCTGGAACTGAAGGAAAGCCGGGTGGCGGGGGGGCTGCTGGCCCAGGCCATGCTTCGCGTGTATCCCGACTGCGACGAACAACAGGTCGAGGAGTCCGCGTTTTTAATCTGGCACCTGGGGGAGGCGACCATGCGCCTGGCGGTCACTTGTACGCCAGAGGAAGGGCGAGCACTGGTCGAGGCGTTCAAGCGAATGTCCCTGCGCGAAATCATGGAGCCCGCGCGCAGGAACATCGACTCGCCGTAAAAGCCTGGTGGTTAGTTCAGTTTCCCTAAACGAAGGGTTGGCCGCCAAAGCCACGGGGCAGGCGTTGCAGGCCGGCCATCGCGGTCAGTCGCTCGGTCCAGGCTGAACGCCAGTCATTGACGGTGTGCATGGCTTTGGCTTTGCGTGCTGCGCGACGGGCAGCGTTGCGTTCAGCCTTGCGGGCTTCTTTGTAGGCGTCGGTGTTCCGGCAGCTTCGGCATTTTACCCGATTGAGTTCGCGGGTCGAGACGAGGTTGTTGCCGTGGTGACCGCAGGCCAGGTGCCCGCTGACTTTGAAATGAGTGACCATTGGAACGTCTCCTTCGTGACGTGTGAGCGGTTGACTCCACGTGAGCGGGGACGTTCGATTGGTTTTGCACAACAAAAAACCCCGGTTCCAGGCCGGGTTGTGAGAAAGGATGGAAATCCAGCAGGCAGCCAAAGGTTCGGAGACGTCAGTGTCACCGATCATGCAGCCCGAATCGGGCCTGTCTTTGCACCGCAGTTCCGTGGCGGATCATCTGAACCGAGGCAGAGGCCGGTCGACAGGCTGGAGAGACGACAGCGTGTGCCGGATCAGCGGCGTGTCCTTCTCGATGTCGTTCAGGCGATCACGAATTCTGAGGGCGGTGGGATGCCCGCCTTGATGATCGACCCAGTCGGCGATTTCCTTGCAGGCGGCGGCCAGGCGGGCCTGACGGGAGTCCAGCAAGGTGAGCAGGGTGGTGATGGACTCTTTTTCGGACATGGGAAACACCTCCGTTCAAGAAACCTGGTCGTGGCAGCAAAAAGCCCGCCTGGGGCGAGCTTTCTGCTGGAAGGGTTACTGATCCTTCAGCCATTTCAGTATAGACCCGTTAAAAAATGCTGACGCTCGTCAACTTTGTCGGGCTGTCACTTGTGATTTAGCGTTCAACTGGCGGCAAACACGCACGGCGTCTTCTTCAACATCATAGCCATCTCCGATAAAGCCCAGGGTGCGGGTATCGGCGATGCGATACCAGACCGCGGCTTCCGGTGGCAGGTGGTCATGTTCACCCGCACGGCGGCCATGGATGATGATCTTGTTGCAACGCTTCACGACGAAAATGTCTTCCATGGCGTCTCCGCAGCTGATTCGTGTTCAGTTCAACTATAGAAGCCATTGGTGATCGTGCAAAAAATAGGCAAGTTAATTCGTCGGTTAAGGCGTGCCGGCGGATTTACGCCAGCACCGCTACCGCTTTTATTTGCGCCCAGAGTTGCTGGCCAGGATGGACGTTCAGTTGATCGCGAGAATATCGCGTGATTCGCGCAAGCAACGGCGTGCCTGCGGCGTCCAGGCGAATCAGCACGTGAGCGGCGTTATCGGCATTCATTTCACTGATCACAGTGACCGGCAGGCGATTGAGAATGCTGCTTTGCTCGGTACTGTGCAGGCTCAGGCTCACATCCCGTGCCTGGACTTTGCAGCGCAGTGCCTGGCCCGCATCCATGGGGGTATGCGGCACACGAATGTTGAGGGTGGTGTCGGGCAATTGCAGGCTCAGCAGTTGATAGTCGGCATCATAGGCGCTGACGCGACCTTCGATGACCACGCCGGCGTCATCCCCCATGGCCAGAGGCAAGTCGAGGCGCGCCAGGGTTTGGCCGATCGGGCCGCTGGCCAGTGCCTTGCCGTTGCTGAGCAATACGATATGGTCGGCCAGCCGCGCGACCTCATCCTGGGAGTGGCTGACGTACAGCACCGGGATGTCGAGTTCGTCGTGCAGTCGTTGCAAGTAGGGCAGGATTTCACTTTTGCGCTGGGCATCCAGCGCGGCCAGTGGCTCGTCCATCAACAACAGTTTCGGGCTGGTGAGCAAAGCGCGGGCAATGCCGACGCGCTGCCGCTCGCCACCCGAAAGGTGTTGTGGGTGCCGGTCCAGCAAATGGCGGATGCCCAGCAATTCGGTGGCGTGGGCCATGTCGACCCGACGCTGAGGCTTGGGGATGCGCTTGAGGCCGAACTCCAGGTTGGCCAGCACCGACAGGTGAGGAAACAGGCTGGCCTCCTGGAACACGTAGCCCAGCGCACGTTTGTGCGGCGCGACGAAAATCTTGTTTTCGCTGTCTTGCCAGACTTCATCGTTGACCTGGATAAAGCCATGATCGGCCCGTTCCAGGCCGGCGATGCAGCGCAGGCAAGTGGTCTTGCCCGAGCCGGAATGACCGTAAAGCGCGGTGACGCCACGGCCCGGCAGCTGCAGGTCGACGTCCAGGGCGAAGCCCGAATAACCCAGTTTCAGACGCATTTGAATCATCGGTCAGCTCCAGCCCGCTTTGGTTTTACGGCTGGAGTACAGCGCCAGCAGGACGGCAAACGAGAACACCAGCATCGCCCCGGCCAGCCAATGGGCCTGGGCGTATTCCATGGCTTCGACGTGATCGTAGATCTGCACCGAGACCACCCGGGTCTTTTCGGGAATGTTGCCGCCAATCATCAGCACCACGCCGAACTCGCCTACGGTGTGGGCGAAACCGAGAATCGCCGCGGTAATGAACCCGGGGCGGGCCAGGGGCAGCGTCACGCTGAAAAAAGTGTCCCAGGGGTTGGCCCGTAACGTCGCGGCTACTTCGAGAGGGCGCGTGCCTATCGCGGAAAAAGCGTTTTGCAGCGGTTGGACGACAAACGGCATCGAATACAACACCGAGCCGATGACCAGCCCTGCAAAACTGAAAGTGAGGGTGCCAAGGCCGAGTGATTGGCTGAGCTGGCCGATGTACCCGTGAGGGCCGAGCGCCAGCAATAGATAAAAACCAATCACCGTCGGTGGCAGCACCAGGGGCAGGGCGACAATCGCCCCGACCGGGCCGCGCAACCAGGAGCGGGTGCGCGACAGCCATAACGCAATCGGAGTGCCGACAATCAGCAGGATGACGGTCGTCAGGGACGCCAGTTTCAGGGTCAGCCAGATGGCGGAAAAATCGGCACTCGATAGCGACATTTAGATTTCGTAACCGTAGGACTTGATGACAGCTGCCGCTTTCGGCCCCTTGAGGTAGTCAACCAGTGCCTTGGCGGCCGGGTTGTCCTTGCCCTTGTTGAGAATCACGGCGTCCTGTTTGATCGGGTCGTGCAGGCTGGCTGGAACGATCCAGGCTGAGCCGCTGGTGATCTTGCCGTCCTTGTAGATCTGCGACAGGGCGACAAAACCCAGCTCGGCGTTGCCAGTGGAAACGAATTGGTAGGCCTGGGTAATGTTCTGGCCTTCGACAATCTTGTCTTTGACCTTGTCGGTCAGACCTTCCTTAGCTAATACCTGGGTAGCTGCCAGGCCATAAGGCGCGGCTTTCGGGTTGGCGATGGACAGGTGAAGGTACTCGTTCTTTTTCAGCACATCGCCCTTGGCATCGACATAACCTTCTTTGGCCGACCACAGCGCCAGCGTACCGACTGCGTAGGTAAAGCGCGAACCCTTGACGGTGTCACCTTCGGCTTCAAGTTTTTTTGGAGTGCTGTCGTCTGCCGAGAGGAACACTTCGAACGGCGCACCGTTTTTGATCTGGGTGTAGAACTGGCCGGTGGCGCCAAAGGAGGTCACCAGTTTATGCCCGGTGTCCTTTTCGAAATCAGCGGCGATGGCCTGGATGGGCGCAGTGAAGTTGGCAGCGACAGCCACCTGGACTTCGTCCGCCTGGGCTGGGCCGAAGGCGAATACGGCGATAAGGCTCGCGAGGCACGCAGGGGCAAAACGTGAGGCACGAATGGTCATGAAACGGCTCCGTTAAAGGCAATTGCAGCAGGGGGTGAATCGTTATGTACAGAAATATATAGCGAATTGCCTTTGAACGGAATGTGCTGTCACAAAATTGTATACAATTTTAACGCAAGTGATGCTCAGGGGCGACCTAGCAGCCTCGCTAATCCTTCTTCAGCCAGTTTTCGAGTCAGTGCCTCGGTGGTCAATTCGACCCCGAGGGTAAATGCCTGACCGGCCCAGAGGTTGCTGAAGTCCGCTTCACCTTTGGCCCGCAGAGGCATCAGCGCGCCACCGGCAAGGGGGAAGGCTGGAGACTTGGCGCTCATGGGCCCCAGTTCGCGCATCACCCGATTCAGGATGCCCCGGGCCGGGCGACCGGTGAACACGTTGGTGACGGCCGTCTCGCTTTCCCTGGCGGTGCGCAACGCTTTGTGATGGGACGGGCTGACCTTGGCCTCTGGCGTGAACAGGTACGCCGTACCCACCTGTACCGCCGAAGCGCCCAGCATGAAGGCGGCGGCGACGCCACGTGCGTCAGCGATGCCGCCGGCGGCAATCACGGGCACTTTCACCGCATCGACGACTTGGGGCACCAGGGCGAAAGTGCCCACCTGACTGCTCAGGTCATCACTGAGAAACATCCCGCGATGGCCTCCCGCTTCGTAGCCCATGGCAATGATTGCGTCGCAGCCATGCTGCTCCAGCCACACGGCTTCTTCGACGGTGGTGGCCGAGGACAACACTTTCGCACCGGTGGCCTTCACCCGGTCGAGCAGGGATTTTTCCGGCAGGCCAAAGTGAAAGCTCACCACTTCAGGGCGAAACGCTTCGACCACTTCACAGGCCGCGTTATCGAACGGTGCCCGGTTGGAAACGGGCGTTGGCGCATCGAAGTCGACGCCGAGTTCCTGGTAGTAGGGTTGCAGCAGGTTTTTCCAGTCCTGCGCGCGTTGCTCATCAGGGGCTGGAGTTTGATGGCAGAAAAAATTGACGTTGATCGGGCGCTGGGTGTGTTGGCGGATCGTTTTCAGCTCTTCGCGCAGTTGATCGGTGCTGAGCATCGCCGCTGGCATCGAGCCCAGGCCGCCTGCATTGCAGGCTGCAATCACCATGGCCGAGTTTGTGGCACCGGCCATCGGCCCCTGAATGATCGGCAGTTCGATCCCGAGCAGGTCAAGAATGCGGGTATCTGGCCATTGGTTCATGTGCTGTGTTCTCCGACGTTGAATCCGGGCAGGGACGCTAGAACAGGATTTGTAACGCAACGACTGGCGCAAGGCCAGTCGTCATTTCAGTTCGCCAGGCTTTCTTCAGCGCCCCATGTGTTGGCTGATTGGCTTAAAGTCGAGTACGACAATCGGTTGCCATGTGTTATTTCAAATGCACCACCACCAGACTGATTCCATTGAGAGGCCGTAATGTTCAAAGGTATTTTGATCGACAAAGACGACAGCGGTTACCGGGCCACACTGCAAGAGATCCAGGACGATCAGTTACCCGAGGGCGATGTCACGGTGCGTGTTGCCTACAGCACGCTGAATTTCAAGGATGGCCTGGCGATCACCGGCAGCAGTCCGGTGGTGCGCAAATTCCCGATGGTGCCGGGCATCGACCTGGCCGGTGTCGTCGAAGTCAGCGGGCATCCGGACTACAAGGTCGGTGACGCAGTCCTGCTCAATGGCTGGGGCGTGGGTGAAGGGCATTGGGGGGGCTTGGCGCAAAAGGCTCGCCTGAACGGTGACTGGCTGATTCCATTGCCCAAGGCATTCAGCGCCGCCCAGGCGATGGCCATCGGTACGGCGGGCTACACGGCCATGCTGTGCATCCTGGCTTTGGAGCATAACGGTGTGACGCCTGAGCAGGGCGAAATCCTGGTTACCGGCGCCAACGGTGGCGTCGGCAGTTTCGCCATCGCATTGCTGAGCAAGCTCGGCTACCGGGTGGTGGCTTCCACCGGACGTACCTCGGAGCACGACTACCTGAAGCATCTGGGCGCTGGCGAAATCATCGACCGTGCCACGTTGTCCGAACCAGGCAAGCCGTTGGCCAAGGAGCGCTGGGCGGCAGTCATCGATTCGGTCGGTAGCCATACCCTGGCCAATGCGTGCGCCAGCACCAGGGCCAATGGCACCGTCGCGGCATGCGGTTTGGCGCAAGGCATGGACTTTCCGGCGTCCGTTGCACCGTTCATCTTGCGCGGTGTGACCCTGGCTGGCATCAACAGTGTGACCCAGCCCAAAGCCAAACGTGTGGAGGCCTGGAGTCGACTGGCGAAGGATCTGGACTTCAACCTGTTGCCGCTGATCAGTCACGAAATCGGCTTGAGCGAAGCCATCGAAGCCGCGCCGCGCTTGCTTGCCGGGCAGTTGCGCGGGCGGGTGGTGGTGGATGTGAATCGCTGATTACTGCGACTCGCGCTCCAGCAACTGGCGTTTGCGCTCGACACCCCAGCGATAGCCCGACAGATTGCCGTCGCTGCGCACCACGCGATGGCAAGGGATCGCGACTGCCAGACTGTTCGCGCCGCAGGCTTGAGCCACGGCGCGAACGGCTTTCGGCGAACCGATGCGTAGCGCGACATCGGCGTAGCTCGCGGTGCTGCCGACAGGAATCTCCCGCAGCGCTTGCCAGACCCGTTCCTGAAATGCGGTGCCGCGCACGTCCAATGGCAGATCCAGGCCAATCGCCGGGGCTTCAATAAAGCCGACGACCCTGGCAATCAACGTTTCGAACTCCTGATCGGCGCCAATCAAATTGGCGCGCCGGAATTTGTCTTGCAGATCACAGACCAATTGGTGCGGATCATCGCCGAGCAGGATCGCGCATACCCCGCGCTCACTCTGCGCCACCAGAATCGCCCCCAGAGAACACTGGCCGACGGCAAAACGAATATCGTTATTTTGACCTGCTGCGCGGTAGTCCCCGGGTTTCATCCCGAGCAGTTGGTCTGCCGCTTCATAAAAACGGCTGTTGGAGTTGAAACCGGCGTCATACAGGGCATCGGTCACCGAGCCGCCGTTCGTCAGCCGCTCGCGAACCTTGCGTGAGCGGTGAGCGTCGGCGTAACCCTTGGGCGTCAGGCCGGTGACGGCTTTGAACACGCGATGGAAGTGGAAGCTGCTCAACCCTGCCGCCTCGGCCAATTCACCGAGGGCCGGCAGCGATTCCGCGGTTTCGATCTGGCGGCAAGCGGCGGCCACCGTCGCGGCATGTTGCGCGGCGAGTTCGCTCTGATCTTTTGTCGCGCGCTTGCTGGGACGATACCCCGCGGCCTGAGCCTGTTCGGCGCTATCGAAGAATTCGACATTGTGTGGTTTGGGCAAGCGCGCAAGGCTGCTGGGATTGCAGTAGATGCCTGTCGTCTTCACGGCATAAACAAACTGCCCGTCAGCCTTGGGATCACGCGCAACAACGGCGGCCCAGCGCGGATCGTTTTCAATGGTGATCTTGGTCGATTGGGTTGTCATGGCGTCATGTCCTATGAGTGGTTGACTACACCTTAACCACGGGGCAATACCCTCGCACTCCGGCGCTTGCGGTCAAATTCGAAGCTTTTATCCGGCGGTACGGAACGTGAAATTGATGCGTTGCCCGCCGAGTCTCGGGTGATGGCCATCCTTGATCGGCAACACACCGTGATAACGCAGGCGATCCACACCACCCCAGACCACGATGTCGCCATGCAGCAAGGGAACGCGTTGATTTTTGTCGCTGCGTTTAAAGCCGCCGAACAGGAACATCGCCGGCAAGCCCAGCGATACCGAAACGATGGGGGCGGCGTAGGAATATTCGTCTTTATCTTGATGCAATGACATTTTTGCCCCGGGGATGTAGCGGTTGATCAGGCAGGAGTCTGGCGCAAAATCGGTGAACCCCGCTGCCAGTGCCGCCGCTTGTGCCAGTTGGAGAAACACCTCGGGCATCATTGGCCAGGGCTGACCGGTTTGTGGATCATCAAGGGTGTATCGATAACCGCTGCGGTCAGTGGTCCAGCCGAATGTGCCACAACTGCTCAGGGCTACCGACATGGTGAAGCCGCCGGGCGTGACCATCTGCCGAAACGGCGCGGCCGCCAGCACCGCCTCCAGAGCAGGCAGCAAGCGCTCCAGCCAGGGCAGGGCGAAGCCTCGCAGCACGTATGACTGTTCGCCGATCTGCTCGCGCCTGGGCTGTTGCTCGGGCTCTGCATCGGCAAACAGATCGAAAGTCAGCGGATTCATGGGCTCATAGCGCATCGTGAAAGATGATTCCAAGGGTATGCCGTTTACCGCTGTGCAGGCGACTCACGCCGTGGCGCAGGGTCACGCGGTAGTAACCGCGAGTCCCTTTGACCGGCCGTTGGTTGACCGCAAAGATCAAGCCGTCACCTTTCTTCAGACCTATGACCATCGGGCGTGACTGCATTCGCGGGCGCTGTTCAGTCAGGACAAATTCGCCACCGGTGAAGTCGTTATCCGGGTCCGACAGCAGAATCGCCACTTGCAGCGGAAAAACGTGCTCACCGTACAGATCCTGGTGCAAACAGTTGTAGTCCTGCGGACCATATTGCAGCAATAACGGTGTCGGACGGTTCTGACCGGCGGCATGGCAGCGTTCGATGAAGGCTTGATGAGACTCAGGAAAGCGGCTGGGCAAACCCATCTGTTCATGCCAGCGATTGGCGATGGGCACCAGTCGTGGGTAGAACGCGTTGCGCAAGCGGGCCACAAGTTCCGGTAACGGGTAGCTGAAATACTTGTATTCGCCTCGACCAAATCCGTGGCGAGCCATCACCACGTGGGAGCGAAAAAGCTCGGTTCGAGGGTACAAGGCGCTGACTTGCTCACAAGCCTTGTGGCTCAACAGGGACGGGATGACGGCGTAACCGTCCTGATCAAGTTGCTGTTCCAGCCGGGGCCAGTCCAGCCTGTCCAGATATTGCTCGCTCATTGCCAGGCCTCTTATTGTTGAGGTGGCCAGTCTGGAAGGCAAAGATGAAGCAGGCACTCCGGCGCTTGCGGTCCAATTGCGAGCGGGAGCTGACGTCCATTGTCGCCCCGGTTCGCGTTACAGCGCCTTGCTGACGCTGATTTCGCTGATGACATCGTCCTGTCCATGAATGGCATCCAGCGCTGCCTTGGCTTCTTCGGTGGTGCCGTTTTCAAGCTGGGCAAACTCGAAGCGGCGTTCGCCATTGAGTTTGTATTTGATGACGTACTTGGTCGTTTGGGCCACGGTCGTATCTGCCTGTCTTTTGTTTCGGGTTCGTTGTTCAGCTCAGTTTCGAGCTGGAGCGGCGAATGATTTTGATCGAGTGAGTCAGGGTGGGTTTGCGGGTCACGCTGATAGGGCGACGGTTTACGGTATCGATCGTGATGTTCCAGAAACCGGTGCTAGGGGCGGTGATGCGGGCCGGAAACGTGTCGAATGCACCGCCGTGATAGGTGTGACGGCCGCCATTTTTAAAGCTGCGGAAGTTGGCGTCGTTCATCAAACGGATGTTGCACATTTGGGAGCATTGAATGACGACAATGTCGTCTTCATTGAGGTGCTCGCGCTGATGGATAAATTTCATGAGGCGCCTCCAGAAGGGCTTTTTCTACAAAATCAAAACGATAGCATGGGCGATTGGCGCAGTTTATCAGCCCGAACGCCTTATTATCCGGCCGCTCTGACAATTAAAAACGCTTATTTCACGTTTGATGAGCGATAAAGCAGTTTGTCTCGGAGAAAAATCGCACCTGCGCTGTCCGAGGGTCTTTATTGGAGGATTTGTATGAAGTGGGGTTTGTGGTTGTTGCCGATGGCATTGACGGTGAGTGGTTGTGCGAACGTCTCGGAAATCAACGAGTCCCTGCCGACGATGAACGTGATTTCTGGCAAGAAGCCCCATGAGTACGCGCAATGTCTGAGCGAAAAGCTGGCCGAAAGCCGTGGCGCCTTGCAGATCGAGCCGCACAAGGATGGTTTGCGTGTGATCGTGCCACTCAAGTATTCCTCGGGGCCGTCTGCCGTATTCGACATTGAAGAACGCTCGGGCGGCAGCAGCATCAAGCTGCACGAGAGCATGTCCAATGTCCCGGTACGCCCCATGGACGTACAGAATGCTGCCAACGAGTGCATTTCCGGCTGATAAACTATCGACAATCAGCACCGATGCCGCCCAAGCCTTGCTTTGGCGGCATTGTTATTTCTGGAGTCGACTATGAAGCGAGAGCAGGTCCGGGAACGTCATGCAGAGGGGGTAATCTGCGCCACCCATGTGATTCAGAATCCGGCGGAGCGGGGAGAATGGATCGTGTTTTTCAAGAAAAGCGCCGGGCGCAGCTATTTCCTGGTGGATGACAATGATGAAGTCGAGTCTTTCAGTCGCCTGGATGATCTGATCGATACCGTGCGCGGGCTTGGCATCAAATTCGCCGAAATCCATATGTAGGGCGCGGCGCCTTACTTGCAGATCACCACGACGTTGCGGCTCTTGTAGTTGCCGACGTCGACGCCGAGAGTCTTTTCGCTCTCCCTGAGCGAGGGTGTGCCATCGGTTCCGACAATCCTGTAGCCGGTGCCAGCGCAGGACGCATCGGCTTTTTCGTAGCACGCTGCCCAGGAATTGGCTTCCCCGGAGCAGTCAATGGAAAGACCTTGCTCTCCGTTACCCAGGTAGGTTTCTTTCGACGTTGCGCAGCCACTCAGGGCCAGTATTGCGATCAGAGGCAAAAATTTTTTCATGGCGTGGTCGTCGTCAGGGGGGGGCTAAGGCTGAGACAGCGTCGCAGGCAAAAGGTTATAGCCAAAGGCCACGCCTTTGCATTTATTCATAAAAAAGCCCTGCGCAATGGCAGGGCTTGTCGCATTGGGCGTCGCTCAGCTTTTGTCCTTGCCGCGTCGCTTGGGTTCCGGGTGCTCAAGCTCCAGCACCGAGGCCACTTCGATTGCCAAGGCTTCGGAAGGGAAAGGTCCGGCGATATTTTCACCGGCGACACTGGCTACCCACCATTGACCGTCTTTCTCCTGATTGATCAGGAATCCGTTGACGCTTTTTACTGCCGACATCTGTTTGCCTCGTTGTCTGGTTCAAGCGCGCCATGATACCGCCAAACGCACTCAACGGGTGCCGATGGGCGTATGGTGGGGCGTTCCGGGTCAGTGAAGCCGTGCAATTGCGCAAGTCTCTGCTATGTATAAGAGGTTGCGCAGTGACCTGCGCACTCCCGCAGGGAACTATCGGCAAGATTATTTCTCTATGTTGGCATCGGTTAGCCAGAGCGGGGCATTGTAAGGTGCTCGCCGCCTGATTAGACTGCGCCGAAACTCGTACACGCACAGCCTTACAAGGACTTATATGATCAAGAAATGCTTGTTCCCAGCAGCCGGTTACGGTACTCGCTTCCTGCCAGCGACTAAAGCCATGCCCAAAGAAATGCTGCCGGTGGTGAACAAGCCACTGATCCAGTACGGCGTCGAAGAGGCACTGGATGCCGGCTTGAACGAAATCTCCATCGTCACCGGTCGCGGCAAGCGCGCCCTGGAAGACCACTTCGACATCAGCTACGAGCTGGAAAACCAGATCAAGGGCACCGACAAGGAGAAATACCTGGTCGGCATCCGCCGTCTGCTGGATGAGTGCTCGTTCTCCTACACTCGCCAGACTGAAATGAAAGGTCTGGGTCATGCGATCCTGACCGGTCGTCCGCTGATCGGCGACGAGCCGTTCGCCGTGGTGTTGGCGGATGACCTGTGCGTCAACCTGGAAGGTGACGGCGTACTGAAGCAGATGGTCAAGCTGTACAAGCAGTATCGCTGCACCATCGTCGCGATCATGGAAGTCGACCCGCAAGAAACCAGCAAGTACGGCGTGATTGCCGGCGACCTGATTGGTGACGACCTGTACCGCGTGCGCAACATGGTCGAGAAGCCAAAGCCGGAAGATGCCCCGTCGAACCTGGCGATCATCGGTCGTTACATCATGACGCCGGACATCTTCAGCCTGATCGAACAAACCGAGCCAGGCAAAGGTGGCGAAATCCAGATCACTGACGCCCTGATGAAACAGGCGCAGGATGGTTGCGTGATTGCCTACAAGTTCAAGGGCAAGCGTTTCGACTGCGGCGGCGCTGAAGGCTACATCGACGCGACCAACTTCTGCTTCGAGAACTTCTACAAGACGGGCAAGGCTTACTGATAGCCGGCGGCCTGTTTGTATCGAAAAGCCACCTACGGGTGGCTTTTTCATTTTCCAGCCCCATATCGTCTGCAGCGCTTGCCCCACAAATGTCTACGGGTATGCTGGTCACCTGCCGAGGAGATTGAAAATGGCCTACGATTTTGACCTTTATGTGATTGGTGCCGGTTCCGGCGGTGTGCGGGCTGCGCGGTTTGCCGCCGGGTTTGGCGCGAAAGTAGCCGTGGCCGAGAGCCGCTACCTGGGCGGTACCTGTGTGAACGTCGGCTGTGTGCCGAAAAAATTGCTGGTCTACGGTGCGCATTTCGCCGAAGACTTCGAGCAGGCTTCCGGTTTTGGCTGGAGCCTGGATGAAGCGCAGTTCGACTGGGCGACGCTGATCGCCAACAAAGACCGCGAGATCAATCGCCTCAATGGCATTTATCGCAACCTGCTGGTCAACAGTGGCGTGACCTTGCATGAAGGTCACGCCAGGATCGTCGATCCGCATCAGGTCGAGATCAACGGAGAGCGTTTTACCGCCAAAAATATCCTGATCGCTACCGGCGGCTGGCCGCAGATTCCGGAGATTGCGGGGCATGAGCACGCGATCAGTTCCAACCAGGCGTTCTTCCTCAAAGAGTTGCCCAAGCGTGTGCTGGTGGTCGGCGGTGGCTACATTGCGGTCGAGTTCGCCGGGATTTTCCACGGTCTGGGCGCAGAGACCACGCTGCTGTACCGGGGCGAATTGTTCCTGCGCGGCTTTGACGGTTCCGTGCGCAAACACTTGCAGGAAGAGTTGACCAAGCGCGGCATGGACCTGCAATTCAACGCGGATATCGAGCGCATCGACAAACAGGCCGATGGCAGCCTGAAAGTCACGCTCAAGGATGGCCGCCAGCTGGAAGCCGATTGCGTGTTCTACGCCACGGGGCGTCGTCCGATGCTGGACAATCTCGGGCTGGAAAACACCGGGGTCAAACTCGACAAGAAAGGCTTTGTCGAGGTCGATGAGCAGTACCAGACCGCCGAGCCGTCGATCCTGGCACTGGGCGATGTGATCGGTCGCGTGCAACTGACACCGGTGGCCCTGGCTGAAGGCATGGCGGTTGCGCGACGCCTGTTCAAACCTGAGCAGTATCGTCCGGTGGATTACAAGATGATCCCGACGGCGGTGTTCAGCCTGCCCAACATTGGTACCGTCGGTTTGACCGAAGAAGAGGCCCGCGAAGCCGGCCACGAAGTGGTGATCTACGAAAGCCGCTTCCGGCCGATGAAGTTGACCCTGACTGAATGTCAGGAGCGCACGCTGATGAAGCTGGTAGTGGATGCCAGGACTGACAAGGTGCTGGGCTGTCACATGGTCGGCCCGGATGCCGGTGAAATAGTCCAGGGCCTGGCGATTGCCTTGAAGGCCGGCGCCACCAAGCGCGACTTCGACGAAACCATCGGCGTGCACCCGACGGCCGCCGAAGAGTTCGTCACCATGCGCACGCCGGTCGCCGGTTAATCGTCCTTCGCTGCGTCTGCCGCTGCCGCAAGGGTCGCGGCCAGACGTACGCGTTCTTCCAGATCCGTCCGGGTCCTGGCTAAATCAATTTCCAGTGACTTGTTGATCTGCGACTGTTCATCGACGTTCTGTTTGAGTGCCTGACTTTCCAGCAGGGCGACGCGCAGGCGTTCCTGGAGGAGGGTGCGCTCGCCGTCGACGCGGGTGGCCTGTTCCAGCAACTGATCCTGACGGGTGTTGCTTTGCTTGAGCTGCTCTTGCAGCAGGCTCAGCTCGCGCAGTGTGCCGCGGTTTTCAGTCAACAAGCGTTCATTGTCACGGTGCAATTGGGTGATTTCATCCTGGCGTACCAGAGCGCTTTGTTGTGCCTGGCGCAGTTCCATCTGTAGCTGTTGCACCTGGCCTTCGTGGCGGCTCATTTCCTGTTCGCGCTGTTCCTTGACCGCATTGCGGTAGTGCTCCAGCGCATCGCGAGTGTGCAGGTGCTTTTCCTCGAGGGAGCGGATCTGCTCGTCCTTGTCTTTCAAGCGCAATTCGAAATCCGCCAGCGCCTGGTTCAGCCCGGCGTTGCGGGTTTGCTCCGTTTGCAACATGGCGCGGGTTTCTTGCAGGGCCTCGGACTCCTGGGTCAGCGCCAGGCTCTGAAACTCGTATTGCTGGTGCAGTTCGCTGTTGGCCTCTTGCGCTTCGCTGAGCTGCTTTTCCAGCGTCTTGCGTTGTTCCTCGTACTGCGCGCGGGCCTGGTCGATGGGCTCTTGTGCCTGTTCCTTGAGTCTTTGTGCGAGTCGCGACACCAGCGCCATCAGTTCGTCGTCAATCGGTTCCGCCGGTGCTTCGACCGATTCGTTCCTGACATCGAGTTCCTTGAGGTAGCGATGAATCGTGGTTTTCGAGCCGGTATTGCCCATCTCGATCCGTACGGCATCGATGCTGGGGTTTTCGCCACGGGCGAGGATCGCCAACCGGGCGGCTTGCACCACCGCTTTATTTACACCGCCGCGTGCCATGAGTTCTCCTGTGTTTTGCAATGTGGTACGTACCACGTAAATACACATTGTACCATTCAATTCATGAAATTAAATACTGAATATAACTAACACGGGATATACTGGTATTACCCCGTGTGATCGCAGTTTCGAGGTATTCCTCGCGCGATTTCCGTACACAAACCCTGTAGGAGCGAGCCAGCTCGCGAAAAACCCGAGACCGCCGCGGGGCACCTGCCAACCAGCGTCATCGTTAACGATCATCGTCGGATCTCCGCCCGGAGCTCGCTCCTACAGTCGGTCAAAACAGGTTCATTTCCTATGAGCGATCTGGATCGCTATCTGCAAGCCGCGACTCGCGACAACACCCGTCGCAGTTATCGGGCAGCCATTGAACACTTCGAAGTCACGTGGGGCGGTTTTCTGCCGGCAACCGGTGACAGCGTGGCGCGCTATCTGGTGGCTCATGCCGGCGTGTTGTCGATCAATACGCTGAAACTGCGTTTGTCGGCATTGGCGCAGTGGCACAACAGCCAGGGCTTTGCCGATCCCACCAAGGCGCCGGTGGTGCGCAAGGTGTTCAAGGGCATCCGCGCGCTGCACCCGGCTCAGGAAAAACAAGCCGAACCCTTGCAGCTTAAGCATCTGGAACAGGTGGTCAGTTGTCTGGAGCTGGAAGTCCAAACCGCCAGGGCCGAAGGTGACCGACCGGGATTGCTGCGGGCCAGGCGCGACATGGCGTTGATCCTGCTGGGCTTCTGGCGCGGCTTTCGTAGCGATGAGTTGTGTCGGCTTCAGGTTGAGCATGTGCAGGCAAGTGCCGGTTTCGGCATCAGCCTCTATCTGCCGCGCAGCAAGAGTGATCGCGATAACCTCGGCAAGACGTATCAGACGCCGGCCTTGCAACGCTTGTGTCCGGTGCAGGCTTATATTGACTGGATCACCGAGGCGGCACTGGTGCGTGGGCCGGTGTTCCGTGGCATCGACCGCTGGGGGCATCTGGGCGAGGAGGGACTGCACGCCAACAGTGTGATTCCGCTACTGCGCCAAGCGTTGGCGCGCGCGGGGATTGCCGGCGAGCATTACACCAGTCACTCCTTGCGTCGTGGTTTTGCCACCTGGGCGCATCAGAGTGGCTGGGATTTGAAGTCCCTGATGAGTTATGTAGGCTGGAAGGACATGAAGTCGGCCATGCGTTACATCGAAGTCAGTCCGTTCCTCGGCATGACTCACATCGCCCTGGATCCACGCGATCCATAACAGCTGGCGAAGCCTGCTGCTACAAAAAATCCTGGATACCGTTTTCTTCTATTAATACAGTCGGCTAATAGCGAAAGCCAATCAGCAGCATGAGGTTTGCCAATGAGCCAACCGTCCGTCGAGTGAGTAAAGTTCTCTCCATCAACTTCTTAACCCCTGACGGAGAGTCAACGATGCCTATCATCAACAGCCAAGTTAAACCGTTCAAAGCTGACGCATTCAAAAATGGCGACTTCGTAAAAGTCTCGGACGCTGACCTGAAAGGCAAGTGGTCTGTAGTGTTCTTCTACCCGGCCGACTTCACCTTCGTGTGCCCGACCGAGCTGGAAGACCTGGCAGACAACTACGACGCATTCCAGAAACTGGGCGTCGAGATCTACAGCGTTTCCACCGACACCCACTTTGCCCACGCTGCCTGGCACAACACTTCGCCAGCCATCGGCAAAATCCAATACACCATGATCGGCGACCCGACCCACGCCATCTCCCGCAACTTCGACGTGCTGATCGAAGAAGCAGGTCTGGCTGACCGTGGCACCTTCGTAATCAACCCGGAAGGCCAGATCAAGATCGTTGAACTGAACGACGGCGGTGTAGGCCGTGACGCTTCCGAGCTGCTGCGCAAAATCAAGGCTGCCCAGTACGTCGCTGCTCACCCTGGCCAGGTTTGCCCTGCCAAGTGGAAAGAAGGCGAGGCCACTCTGGCGCCGTCCCTGGACCTGGTCGGCAAGATCTAAGTCTGTGATCGCTTCATCAGGGCGGAACTCCGCACCTGTTCGGTAAGCTGCACCGCCCAATAAAAACGCCCGGGCGAGATTCGCTCGGGCGTTTTTTTATGCCTGCTTTATATGAAACAGCAAAAGGAAATCGCCCGTATGTTGGACACCAATCTTAAAGCCCAGTTGAAATCGTACCTGGAACGGGTCACCCAGCCGATCGAGATCGTTGCTTCCCTCGACGACGGTGCGAAATCCCAGGAAATGCTCGAACTGTTGAAAGACGTTGCCGGTCTTTCCACCCAGATTACTTTGCTCGACAACGGTGATGATGCACGCAAGCCATCGTTCTCGATCAATCGCCCGGGAGCCGACATCAGCCTGCGTTTTGCCGGCATCCCCATGGGCCATGAATTCACTTCGCTGGTGCTGGCCTTGCTGCAAGTCGGCGGTCATCCGTCCAAGGCCAGTGTCGAGGTGATCGAACAGATTCGCTCGCTCAAAGGCGAGTTCAACTTCGAGACTTACTTCTCGCTGTCGTGTCAGAACTGCCCGGACGTGGTCCAGGCCCTGAACCTGATGGCGGTGCTGAACCCGAACATTCGCCACGTCGCCATCGACGGCGCGCTGTTCCAGGCTGAAGTCGATGATCGCCAGATCATGGCCGTGCCAAGCATTTATCTGAATGGCGTGAATTTCGGCCAGGGCCGCATGGGCCTGGAAGAAATCCTCGCCAAAATCGACACCAGCGGCATCGAACGCCAGGCCGAGAAAATCAGCGCCAAGCAAGCCTTTGATGTGCTGGTGGTCGGCGGTGGCCCCGCTGGTGCTTCGGCGGCAATCTATGCGGCCCGCAAGGGCATTCGCACCGGTGTCGCGGCGGAGCGTTTTGGTGGGCAGGTGCTGGACACCATGGCCATCGAGAACTTTATCTCGGTGCAGGAAACCGAAGGGCCGAAACTGGCCGTGGCCCTGGAAGAGCACGTCAAGCAATACGACGTGGACATCATGAACCTGCAACGTGCCGACAAACTGGTGCCCGGCAAAAATGGCGAGCTGCACCAGATTCACTTCGCCAGCGGTGCATCGCTGAAAGCCAAAACCGTGATTCTGGCGACCGGTGCGCGGTGGCGTGAAATGAATGTTCCGGGCGAGCAGCAATACCGCAACAAAGGCGTGGCGTACTGCCCGCACTGCGACGGTCCACTGTTCAAGGGCAAGCGCGTAGCGGTGATTGGCGGCGGCAATTCCGGCGTCGAAGCGGCCATCGACCTGGCCGGTATCGTGTCCCATGTCACGCTGCTGGAATTCGATGTGCAGTTGCGTGCCGATGCGGTATTGCAGCGCAAATTGCACAGCTTGCAGAACGTCACCGTGATCACCAGTGCGCAAACCACTGAAGTCACCGGCGACGGTCAGAAGGTCAACGGTCTGCGCTACAAGGACCGTCAGAGTGACGAATTGCGCAGCGTGGAACTGGAAGGGATCTTTGTGCAGATCGGTCTGCTGCCGAACACCGATTGGCTCAAGGGCACGATCGAATTGTCACCGCGTGGCGAGATCATCGTTGACGCTCGCGGTGAAACGTCGGTGCCGGGTGTGTTCGCCGCCGGCGACGTGACCACTGTGCCATACAAGCAGATCGTGATCGCGGTGGGCGAGGGCGCCAAAGCTTCTCTCAGTGCCTTCGATCACTTGATCCGCACGTCCGCCCCGGCATAAACCCCGGCGCTGAAAACACAAAACCCCTGTAGGAGCGAGCTCGCTCGCGATGGTCGTCAACGATAACGCTGGTTGGCAGATGCCCCGCGGTGTTCTCCGGGTTATCGCGAGCAAGCCCGCTCCCACAAGGGGATTTGCGGTGTGGCTTAAAGTGGAGCTGGCTGGATGATCTCGACCCAGTAGGCGTCCGGGTCCTTGATGAATGCCAGGCTCTTCATGCGGCCGTCGCTCAAGCGTTTCTGGAAATCGCAGCCCAGTGCTTCAAAGCGCTCGCAAGCGGCGACGATATCCGGCACCGAGATGCAGATGTGGCCGAAACCGCGCGGGTCGGTGTTGCCATTGTGGTAGGCGAAATCCGCATCGTTCTCGGTGCCGTGGTTGTGGGTCAGTTCCAGAATGCCGGGGATCGATTTCATCCACTCGGTGCGCGCGGCGGCATCGGCCGGGATCTGGTTTTTGTCCACCAGCGCCAGGAAATACAGGCTGAACTCGGCTTCCGGGAAATCGCGTTTTTCCACCAGGGTAAAACCCAGGATGCGTGTGTAGAAGTCCAGGGACCTGGTGATGTCCTTGACCCGCAGCATGGTGTGGTTGAAGACAAATTTCTGTGTAGCGGCGTCCGGTTGGGCGGTGACGCCGGGGAAGGTGTTCAATTCGTGCAGGCTCATGGGCCCTCCGGGAAATATGTGGGCTAACGAATGGCGACAATGATACGCAAGGGTTCGGACATCACCAAACCCAAACAGTCGGCTATTGCCTGACAGCCGGCCTGGGCCCAGACTTTACGGCTTGATCCTTGAGTGCCCATTGCAATGATTCGATTCCGTAAACTGCTGTTCATCCTGCTAAGCGTGCTTTCGGTGGTGGGCGCCGCTCGTGCCGATGCGCCGGTGGTGACCTGGCCGGAAGGCTGGCAGGTCGAAGTCGTGCCTGAATCGGCGCCGGGAGTCAGCCGCCAGCGGGCGGTGAAAAATGATCAGAATGGCTCGCCGGTCATGGTGATGGAGCTGACCATGAGTCAGGTGCAAAGCGATCATCAGGTGAACCTTGAAGGCGTATTGCTGGAGATGCGCAAGTCAGTACAAAAAGACTTCTTTCAGGGCGGGTACCAAAGTGTTTGCACGCGAATACATTCGACTACGTTGAGTCGTTTGGTTGCGCTGGAAACAACCTGCACCATCACGCAAAACGGCAGGCATGTGCTTTCTCAAACATTGGTGGCCGCGGTGGATGCCGATAAGGCCTATGTTCTTTCCTACGCAGGGCAGGCCGAGGCTTATAAGGCGAGCCAGGAGGAAATAGACGCTGCCCGTAACAGCTTGAAACTTTAGTAAGCGACAGTGCTTTTTCGATGCATGAAGAAAATTTTAGATACCCAAATGGATTAAGCACAAAGTTGTTGGCTGTTAGGTAATTGTCCGGCGCCTGCCCTCCGGCATTTAGATAGCCCATGAAAAAGCCCTGCATGAGCAGGGCTTTTTTGTCGCTGCGAGAGTTAGCCGCGCAGCCAGGAATCAACGGTGGCTGCACCGTACTGTTCTTTCCAGGCTTTCAGGCCGCGGTGGTTGCCGCCCTTGGTTTCAATCAGCTCGCCGGTGTGCGGGTTCTGATAAACCTTGACCACACGGGCACGACGGGTTTTAGGTGCGATTGCCTGCTGCAGGCCGGATTTTGCCGGGTTCGGATCGAGAATGGCGATGATATCGCGCAGGCTCTTGCCATAGGTTTTCATCAAACCCTGGAGCTTTTCTTCGAATTCGATTTCTTTCTTGAGCCCGGCATCGTTCTTCAAGGATTCCAACTGCTTGAGCTGTTCTTGAAGGGCCTTTTCGGCTGCACGGAATTCAGCGAGTCTGGACAATATCTTTACTCCAATAGTGTGTTTGGCTGATACCAACCGCAAACAAAGCTATAAGCCAAGAGCCTTGAAGCGACTCGGTGATAGTGGCTCACCTGCCAATTTAGCGCAGGCATGGAAAATTGTAGTAGTTAATTGGCCAAGAGTAAATCCTGGCTTTTTCTTCATGTAACGACAGTAGTGTTTTGATTCAAATTGGTGCGTGTAATCGCTGTTTTGTCGGTTAAATCCGCTAGTTAATGGTTGCTTAATGCACTAATGAATTCAGCACCCGGCATGGGTTTGCCGAACAGATAACCTTGCAGGAAGTTGACCCGATGTACGCTCAGGTAATCGCTCTGCTCACGGGTTTCGACTCCTTCGGCCACCAGGGCAAGGTCGAGCTTGACCGCCAGTTCGATGATGCTGTCCAGGATGTGGCTGGAGAGTGTGTCGATGCCGATCATGGCGACAAAACTCTGGTCGATTTTCAGAAAATCGACATTGAACTGCCGCAGGTAGCCAAGGCTTGAGTGACCCGTGCCGAAGTCGTCGATGGCGATTTTCACGCCCAGTTCGCGAAGTTGCTCGAACAATTGCAGGGTAATGGCCGTGGGCTCGATCAGTTCACGCTCGGTCAGTTCCAGCACCAGATAAATCGAGCCCGGTTCGAATGCATTGAGAAACTCGCGACAATCCTTGATCAGCTCCAGGTCCTGGCAATGGCTGGCGGTGATGTTGATGCCGATGTGGAACGGTTTGTTGAATCTGGCGGATTGCGGCGCGAGCAGGGCGGCGGTTTGACGCATCAGCGAGCGGGTCATCGGCACGATCAATCCTGAATGCTCGGCAAACGGGATGAACAGGTCCGGACGCACCAGGCCTTCCTTCGGATGTTTCCAGCGCATCAGCACTTCAGCGCCGGACCAGCTTTTGCTGTCCCCATGTACTACGGGCTGGAAATACGGAATGAACTCTGCAGCTTCCAGTGCCCGTTGCATTTCCTGAGTGGGTGCCGATGAGCGCTTTTGCAGGACATGACCAATTGAACCGGCAATCACACCGAAGAAAATCAACAGGCTGAACAGCGGTGGATACTCGTTGCTCATGTATCGCCAGGTTTCGCCTTCGGGGAAGCCGGCTTGCACCGCATAGGCATAGCGCCCGGAGGTCAATCGACTTTGCGCAACGGGCAGTTCGGGCGCAGCGTCCCTGTGTACCTTGCCGTCGGCGGACATCCAGTCCGGGCCAACTTGCAGCAATAGCATGGTCTTGCGGCCTATCAGGCGCAGAATATTGCTCAAGTGATAACCATCGACGGTCGCCAGCGCACCTTTTTTGCCTTCGCTCAGCCGGTACACCAGCACGGCGGTGTCGGGCGTCACCGCATTGCCGCTCATGAGCCATAAGGCGCCCTGGGTGTATTCACCGGGCTTGACCTTTTCCTGATAGTCGCCGAACAACGAGCTGCAGTAGAGGTTGTTGTCCCACGCCAGATTGGTTGATCGCACGAATGGGCGACGAGTGACCTGCTCGCGCAGAGACAAGTTGACGTCGCCACAACTTTGACCGGCCAGCGGCAGCAGTTCGCGAGTGGCCTGGGCGGTGTTGTCGAGCATCAAGTCGAACTGGCGAATCGCTTCTTCGGCGGTTTGCTCGGTGCTTTGCTTCAGCGCATGGCCCGCTTGCATGTAAAGAATGGCGGCCCCCAGCAACACCGGGAGCAATCCACTGATCAGAGTGACAGCAACTTTTGTGCTGCGACTGCGGGTTTTGGCTTTCAGTGGCATTCGCGAGTCCTGTCACGAAGAAGTAAGGCTCTCAATTGATGGCAGGGTAAAAACGCCTCCCATGAAGAGTTAGGGTATGGGCTATGATAGTTGGCCGTTGACGGTTATGCCGCTCAACGCAAATCAAGGCTTTCGGCCAGTTTGATAAAGGCCAGCGTCGCGGGTGATGCCTGGCGTCGATCGAGTACCGCCAGGCCAACCTGGCGCAACACCGCCGGCGACAGCTGTTTTTTCACACAGCGGCTGTCAAATTGATTGGGCAATGAACCTTCGGCAACCACCGTCACCCCGTCACCCCGAGCGACGACATCCAGGGTGCTGATCAACTGCGAGCAGCGATAACGGATGTTGGGCGTCAGTCGGGCCGCGGTGAACAGGCGTGAAACCAGCTCCGAAGAACCGGCCTCGGTCAGCACAAACGGAAAATCGCATAGATCCTTCAGGCTCAGGCTGTTGTGACCCGCCAGCGGGTGGCCAGCGGGCAGTAGCGCGACCATCTGGTCTTCGATCAGCGCGACCGTGTCGAAACGCTCCTCGGGCAACACCACAAAGCCGATGTCGATCCGTCGCTCTTCCAGCCACTGCAGCACCTGGCGGTCGGGGCCTTCGTCGATATGCACCTCGATACCGGGATGGGCGGCGCGGTACTGCTGCAGGATCAACGGCAACAATTTGATCGATGAGGTCGGGCCGAAGGAGCCGATACGCAACGTGCCGCGTTTCATGCCCCTTGCATCGGCCGCTTCCTGGCGCAGGGTGTTGGCCAGGCCCAGCATCGCCCGGGCGCGCAGCAACAACTGCTGGCCAATGTCGCTCAGCTCGACCTGGGATTGATGCCGGCGCAACAGTTCGACACCCAACTCCAGCTCCAGGGACTTCAAGGCATGGGACACCGCCGATTGGGAGATTCCCAGGCGATTGGCCGCTGCCGTGAAGCCGCGCAGTTCGGCCACGAGGGAGAAAATCTCCAGTTGAGTGAGGGTCATGAGTGTTTACTCATTTTACGATGACTGGGTATTAGCCGAATGATACGTCATCTCTCCGACATCCGGCCCTGGAATCTATGACGATCTGCGAGCAAACCCTGTCAAAACCATCTGATCTGCCGGTGTATCTGAAACTGGCTGGGGTCACCATGGTTTGGGGTGGTACCTTCGTTGCCGGACGCTTTCTGGCCGACAGTCTCAGCCCGCTGCTGGCGGCCAGCCTGCGGTTTTTACTGGCCAGCGTGGCGTTGCTGTTGTTTTTACGCGTGGCGCGGATACCACTGCTCCGGCCCAGCGCCCGGCAATGGCGGCAATTGCTGTTGCTTGGCTTTTTCGGGATCTTCTTTTACAACCTGTGCTTCTTTTATGGCCTGCAATACATCAACGCTTCACGGGCGTCCTTGATTGTGGCGCTGAATCCGGCGGTGATCGGCATGGCCTCCTGGCTGCTGTTCAAGGAGCGTTTGAACCGGGCGAAAGTCGCCGGTATTGCGATCTGCATCGCGGGCGCGAGCATGGTGATCGTCAGTCGCAACCCGCAATTACTGGCCGGCGGTGTCGATGCCGGTGCTGGTGCCTGGCTCGGTGATCTGCTGATTTTCGGCTGCGTCCTCGGCTGGGCTGTCTACTCGCTGTTCTCCAGAGAGCTGAACCAGACCCTGGGGCCGGTGCAAACGGTGACCTGGTCGATTCTGCTGGGCACCGTCATGCTCTGGATGACCTGCATTGTCCGCGGCGAGGCGAGTGTCACCGCGATTGCCCACCTGGGTGCGCCGCAATGGTTGAGTCTTTTGTACCTGGGTGTGCTGGGGTCGGCGCTGGCGTACATTGGCTACTACGACGGCATCCGCAAAATCGGCGCGACGCGTTCCGGGGTGTTCATTGCCTTGAACCCGTTGACAGCAGTGATCCTTGGCGCGCTGCTGCTGGATGAACCGCTGACGCTGGCCATGTGCCTGGGTGGCGGGCTGATTCTGGCGGGGATTTTCCTCTGCAACAAACCCCTTGCGCGAGCATGGAAAAAGGGGATTTGATACAGAAGGCGGACAAACTCATTTACGCTGTGTAGAATCGGTTTACGCATACAATAATAATCGTCTTCTGGCAGCAGAAGCCTCGCCCGCAAGAGCCTTGGGTCGACAATGAAGATATTCGGGTTTCAACTGATCTACGGTGATTTTCTCGCCCGCAGCGTGCGGGGCATCTCCTGTGCGCCACCCACCGGTCTCAGCATTGCTTACAACTAACCTTAGTTAATTGATAAAAAATGATGAGGCGCCAACCATGGCAGGTTTATACGAAAACCCAATGGGCCTGATGGGCTTTGAATTCATCGAGCTTGCATCGCCGACCCCGAACACCCTGGAGCCGATCTTCGAGATCATGGGTTTCACCAAGGTGGCGACCCACCGTTCCAAGGACGTGCACCTGTATCGCCAGGGCGCGATCAACCTGATCCTCAACAACGAACCCCACAGCGTGGCCTCGTACTTCGCGGCCGAGCACGGTCCGTCGGTGTGCGGCATGGCGTTTCGCGTCAAGGATTCGCAGAAGGCCTACAAGCGTGCCCTGGAACTCGGCGCCCAGCCGATTCACATTGAAACCGGTCCGATGGAGCTGAACCTGCCGGCGATCAAAGGCATCGGCGGCGCGCCGCTGTACCTGATCGACCGTTTCGGTGAAGGCAGCTCGATCTATGACATCGACTTCGTGTTCATCGAAGGCGTTGACCGTCACCCGGTCGGTGCCGGCCTGAAGATCATCGATCACCTGACCCACAACGTGTATCGCGGTCGCATGGCCTACTGGGCCAACTTCTACGAGAAGCTGTTCAACTTCCGCGAAATCCGCTACTTCGACATCAAAGGCGAATACACCGGCCTGACCTCCAAGGCCATGACCGCACCCGATGGCATGATCCGCATCCCGCTCAACGAAGAGTCGTCCAAGGGCGCCGGGCAGATCGAAGAGTTCCTGATGCAGTTCAACGGCGAGGGCATCCAGCACGTTGCTTTCCTGTCCGATGACCTGCTCAAGACCTGGGATCACCTGAAAAGTATCGGCATGCGTTTCATGACCGCGCCGCCGGACACCTACTACGAAATGCTCGAAGGCCGCTTGCCGAACCACGGCGAGCCGGTGGGCGAACTGCAAGCACGGGGTATTTTGCTGGACGGTTCGTCCGAGTCGGGCGACAAGCGTCTGCTGCTGCAGATCTTCTCGGAAACCCTGATGGGGCCGGTGTTCTTCGAGTTCATCCAGCGCAAGGGCGACGACGGTTTCGGCGAAGGCAACTTCAAGGCGCTGTTCGAATCCATCGAGCGTGACCAGGTTCGTCGTGGCGTTCTCTCCACCGACTAAACCGTTACACCGATAAAACTGTGGGAGCGAGCAAGCTCGCTCCCACATTTGTTTTTGCGTGGCCTTAAGCTCTGCGCTGTCGGACCAAGTGCTTGAACCCTTCGAACATCAGCACCAGCACGGCCATCCAGATCGGGATGTACGTCAGCCATTCGCCGGCCTTGATACTCTCTCCCAGCAGCAACGCCACGCCCAGCAGCAGCACCGGTTCGACGTAGCTCAACAGGCCGAACAGGCTGAACGGCAGCAGGCGGCTGGCAATGATGTAGACCACCAGCGCCGACGCGCTGATCACGCCGAGCATCGGAATCAACAGCGACAACCATGGATGCTGGTCAAACACACCGAAACCTTGTGCGCCACTCTGAACGAACCATAAGGCCACCGGCAGCGTCAACGCCATGTCCAGCCACAAACCGCCGAGATTGTCCGCCGCCAGCCGTTTGCGCACGACGAAGTAGGTCGGATAACCAATGCAGACCAGCAAGGTCGCCCAGGAAAAACCACCGACCTGATACACCTCGTTGATCACGCCCAGGCAGGCGAACACCACGGCGATTTTTTGCAGATAGGACAGGCGTTCGCCATAGGCGAGGCGGCCGGTCAGGACCATGGTCAGCGGTAACAGGAAATAACCGAGTGATACGTCGAGGCTGTAGCCGTTGAGCGGCGCCCACATGAACAGCCACAGTTGCACGCCGAGCAGGGCAGAGGAGGCGATCAGCCCGCCAATCAGTTTCGGGTTGGCCATGGCGCGCCGCACAATTTCGAGCACGCGTTTCCATTCCCCGGACCACACCATGAACACGGTCATGCAGGGCACGGTCAGCAGCATGCGCCAACCGAAGATTTCCACGCCGCTCAAGGGGGTGAGCAGCGACGTGTAGTAATACATGACGGCAAACAGCACCGAGGCTGAAACCGATAGAGCGATACCTTTAGACAAGCTGTCCTCGCGATGTTGAAGGTGAAACAGGGGGGGCGGAGGATACGTGGTTTTCGGGCCGAATACTGACCAATCAATCAACACAGTCTGAATGTAGGAGCGAGCTTGCTCGCGATGGTGGGTCAGTTGACATCCATGTAGCTGACCCACCATCGCGAGCAAGCTCGCTCCTACAGAGGTTTTGTGTTTTTTCAGGTGTTGCGAGGTGTACGCCCCGACACAAAATGGCTCACATCATTGAACCCCGGTGTCGACGCATGTCCCGGCGTCACCAGCGAATCGATGAACGCCTCGTCCTGCGCCGTGATCTTCACCGCCTGCGCCTTAGTGTAGGCGTCCCACTGCGCCTCGGTGCGCGGCCCGACAATGGCTGAGGTGACTGCGCTGTTGTTCAGCACCCAGGCAATCGCGAACTCGACGATGCCGACACCGCGTTCCTGGGCGTATTGCTGGATTTGCTGGGCAATACGCAGGGATTCGACGCGCCATTCGGTTTCCAGGATGCGTTTGTCCTGGCGTCCGGCACGGCTGTTGGCGTCCGGTTGCACATCCGGCGCGTACTTGCCGCTGAGTACCCCGCGCGCCAGCGGGCTGTAGGGCACCACGCCCAGACCGTAGTTTTGTGCAGCCGTGATCTGCTCGGTTTCGGCCTGGCGGTTGACGATGTTGTACAGCGGCTGGCTGATTACCGGCCGGTCGACCCCCAACTTGTCGGCCACGCGAATCACTTCAGCGATACGCCAGCCACGGTAGTTCGACAGACCCCAATAGCGGATTTTGCCCTGGCGAATCAGATCGCCTATGGCCGATACCGTGACTTCCAGCGGCGTATTGTGGTCTTCGCGGTGCAGGTAATAAATGTCGAGGTAGTCGGTGCCCAGGCGGGTCAGGCTCGCATCGATGCCGTTGAACAGGTGCTTGCGGCTCAGGCCGCTGCGGTTGGGGATGCCGTCCACGGGACCGAAGCCGACTTTGGTGGCCAGCACCCATTCATGACGGCGGCTGGCGATGGCCTCGCCGACGATTTCCTCGGAACGACCGTTGGTGTAGACGTCGGCGGTGTCGATGAAATTGATGCCCTGGTCCCAGGCCTTGTCGATGATTCGCAGGGAATCTTCGGTGCTGGTCTGTTCGCCGAACATCATGGTGCCCAGGGTCAGGGTGGACACCTGCAGACCCGAATGACCCAGTGTGCGATAGCTCATGAGCAAATCCTTTTACCAGTGGGAAAGGCTCAATCAGATACCAGAACAGTCGCATGGATCAAACAGAAATATCGAACACGCCGGGATCAAACTGTGGGAGCGAGCTTGCTCGCGATGGCGGCGCATCAGTCAGCATTAATGTCGCTGACACACCGCTATCGCGAGCAAGCTCGCTCCTACAGGGGGGGCGGTGATCAGGCGCGCAGGGTGCGTGTCATGCGCAACGCCAGCAGACTGCCGCAGACAATCACACCCGCCAGCAGGTACAGCGCCGCATCGGTCGAACCGGTGCTGTCCTTGACCCAACCCACCAGATACGGGCTGAGGAAGCCGGCCATCTGTCCCATCGAGTTGATTAGCGCCAGGCCACCCGCAGCGGCGCCGGCACTGAGCAGGGCGGTCGGCACCGGCCAGAACATCGGCAGGCCGGTGAGGGCGCCCATGGTGGCGATGGTCAGGCCGAGAATGGCGATGGCCGGGTTGGCGGCGAAGTTCACAGCGATCAGCAGGCCCAGCGCCCCCATCAACATCGGCACCACCAAATGCCAGCGACGTTCTTTGCGCAAGTCCGCCGAGCGGCCAACCATCAGCATGAACACCGCTGCCAGCAGGTACGGAATCGCACTGAGCCAGCCGATTACCAGGTTATCGTTGAAGCCCAGGTTCTTGATGATCGATGGCAGCCAGAAGTTGATCGCGTACACACCACTCTGGATGCAGAAGTAGATCAGGCCGAAGGCCCAGATCGCCGGGTTCTTGAACACCGCCAGCAGCGAATCAGTCGTGGTTTTCGGTTTGTTGGCCAGATCGAAGGCGTGGTCGGCTTCCAGCACCGAACGTTCGAACGGGGTCAGCCATTTGGCATTGGCGTAACTGTCGCTGAGCAGGAAATAAGCCAGCGCACCGAGGATCACGGTTGGAATGCCTTGCAGCAGGAACATCCACTGCCAGCCAGAGAGACCGCCCTGGCCTGCGGCGAAGTGGTTGAGAATCCAGCCAGAGAACGGGCTACCCAACAGACCGGATACCGGAATCGCCGACATGAACAGCGCCATGATGCGGCCCCGGCGGAAGGTCGGGAACCATTGCGAGAGATACAACACCACGCCCGGGAAGAACCCGGCTTCGGCGGCGCCGGTGAACAGACGCAGGGTATAGAACTCGGTCGGGGTGGTGACGAACAGCAGGCAGGTCGACAGCATGCCCCAGGTGATCATCATCAGCGCGATCCAGCGCCGCGGGCCGAACCTGGTCAGGGCCAGGTTGCTTGGCACGCCGCACAGTACGTAACCGATAAAGAAGATGCCAGCACCGAGGCCGTACACGGTTTCGCTGAATTTCAGTGCGTCGAGCATCTGCAGCTTGGCAAATCCAACGTTTACCCGGTCGAGGTAGTTGAACAGATAGCAGATGAAAATGAAGGGGATCAAACGCAGGGTAATGCGTTTGTAGACGGCGTTTTTGTCGTCAGCGATGGCGTCGGACGCTACGGCGCTCTGTGTCATGGCGGCTCTCTCTTTATTATGATTTTTTGCGATGCAAAGGGTAACGTTGATCGCCAGGAGAGTCTCGACCACCCTCAGGGTGGCTGTCTTTGTGCCTGAGCACAGGGTTTGCAACCAAGGCCTGTGCGGGTGAACAACCCGTTCCATCACCGTCTTCAAGGATCACTTGCATGTTCGAACTCGATCACGACCTGGCCCAGGACATCGTCGACCGGGCGATGGCCATCCTGCCGTACAACGTCAACGTCATGGACAGCCAGGGCCTGATCCTGGGCAGCGGCGAGCCGGAGCGGGTCAACACCCGGCATGAAGGCGCGCAACTGGTATTGGCCAACGGCCGCGTGGTGGAGATCGATGCGCAGACTGCGATTCATCTCAAGGGCGTGCAACCGGGCATCAACCTGCCGTTGTTGCTTGATCAGCGCCTGATCGGTGTACTGGGTATCACCGGCGAGCCCGAGCAACTGCGCACCTACGCCGAACTGGTGCGCATGACCGCCGAAATGCTGGTGGGCCAGCGCAACCAGCAGGCCGAACAGCAATGGCGGCGCCAGCGCTGCGATGATTTGCTGGCGTTGCTACTCAGCGAAGCCGGGGATTCTCCGCGACTGGTCGATGAAGCGCAGCAGTTGGGCCTCAAGCCACAGATGACCCGAGTGCCGTACCTTTTCGAGCTGGGCCTGGAGCACGCACCCGGGCAAACGGTCGAGGCACTCAGTGCCTGGTTGACGAGCCGGTACCCCGACAGTTGGTGCGTGAGCTCAGCCAAAACCTCGCTGCTCTGGTGCCGGCCGGCCAGCCAGTCGGTCGAGAACGAGCGCTTGCTGGACAAACTCGACGGCCTGGGCTGGAACATCCTGCGCATAGCCGTGGGTGGTCAGGCCGATGGGCTGGCGGGTTTGCGCCGCTGCTATCGCCGGGTCGGTGACTTGCTGGCCTACGGTCGAGATGTGTTGCCGCGCTCCAGATTGCTGACGCTGACCCGCTATCGGCTACCGGTGATGCTCTGGCGCCACCGCAACGACGACGCCCTCGACGAATTGCTCAACCCGCTGCGCAAGGTCATCGCCAGGGACAGCAATGGTCAGTTGCTGGCGACCCTGCGCAGTTGGTGCGAACACGACGGCCAGAGCCAGGCCTGCGCCGATGCCCTGGGCATTCATCGCAACAGCCTGCGTTATCGAATGGAACGGATTGCCGAACTGAGTGGGGTTGATCCCTTGCGACTCGACGGAATGCTTGCGCTGTACCTCGGCGTGCAACTGCTCCCCGAGTCAGACTCAATTTCGTGAGCGACAAAATCCCCCTGTAGGAGCGAGCTTGCTCGCGAAAAACCAGAGGACGCCGCGGTAAGTCTGATTTCCCGCGTCATCGTTACCCTCCATCGCGAGCAAGCTCGCTCCTACAGGTGAAACGTCTACCTCGGGTTTTGTGGAAATGAACAATAATCCTCAAAGCCGCTTGTGCAGCGGACCGGCGTTATTGTTCATGCCTGCTGGCAGCATGGGGACATTGGAACTGGAGAATTCCCATGAAAATCGTGATCGCCCCCGATTCGTTCAAGGACAGCCTCAGCGCTCAAGGCGTGGCCGATGCCATCGCGTTGGGGCTGGCGCAGGTGTGGCCGGATGCTCAATTGATCAAATGCCCGATGGCCGACGGTGGGGAAGGGACTGTCGAGTCGATCCTGGCCGCGTGCGAAGGCGAACAGCGCCGCACCCTGGTTCGCGGGCCGCTGGGGCCGACGGTGGATGCTGCCTGGGGCTGGTTGCCGCAGAGCCACACCGCGATCATCGAGATGGCCGAGGCCAGCGGTTTGCAGTTGGTCCCGGTGGCTCAACGGGATGCGTGCATCAGCAGTACCTTTGGCACCGGACAATTGATCCGTGCCGCGCTGGATGCCGGTGCACAACGGGTGATCCTGGCGATTGGCGGCAGTGCGACCAATGACGGCGGCGCCGGTGCCATGCAGGCCTTGGGCGTGAAACTGCTGGACGCTCAGGGGCAGACGCTGTCACCGGGCGGCCTCGCCCTTGGGCAATTGGCCCGCGTCGACCTGAGCGAGATTGATCCGCGTCTGGCGCAGGTACGCTTCGACATCGCGGCTGACGTCAACAACCCGCTGTGCGGCCCCCACGGAGCCTCGGCGATTTTCGGCCCGCAAAAAGGCGCCTCGCCCGCGCAGGTCGAACTTCTGGACCGCGCCCTCGGACACTTTGCCGACCATTGCGCGACTGCCTTGAACAACGACGTGCGCGACGAACCGGGCAGCGGCGCGGCGGGTGGCCTGGGGTTTGCCGCCAAAGCGTTCCTGGGCGCGCAGTTCAAGGCCGGGGTCGAGGTGGTTGCCGAACTCGTGGGCCTGGCCGACGCCGTTGCAGGCGCCGATCTGGTGATCACCGGCGAAGGGCGTTTCGATGCCCAAACCTTGCGCGGCAAGACGCCGTTTGGTGTGGCGCGTGTCGCCAGGCAGCACGACGTGCCGGTCATCGTCATTGCCGGCACGCTGGGCGACGGTTATCAGGCGCTCTATGAACATGGCATCGACGCTGCGTTTGCCCTGGCGAGCGGGCCGATGACTCTGGAACGGGCTTGTGCCGAAGCACCGCGCTTGCTGCGTGAGCGGGCGAGTGATGTGGCGCGGGTGTGGCGGGTGGCCAGGGCCCAGGTGCGGATCGGGCCCGAAGAATAAAGGGCATCCCTGCAATAGTGGCGCATTTCCTGATTTGAGATAGGGTTGAGGCTGGAGCACCCGCGCGACAGGAGAAAGACATGCGCTATTCAGCCTTGACTCAACGAATCGCCGGTGACGGAGCGGCGGCCTGGCAGATTCACGATCGAGCGCTGGCGTTGCGTGAGCAGGGCGTCGATGTCTTGCTGCTGTCGATCGGTGACCCGGATTTCGACACGCCGCAACCGATTGTCCAGGCGGCCATTGCCAGCCTGTTGGCCGGTGATACGCACTATCCTGAAGTGCGCGGCAGTCGAGGGCTGCGCGACAGCATTGCCCGCCGGCATCGGCACCGTAGCGGTCAGGCGGTGGATGCAGAACATGTGATCGTCTTTCCAGGCGCGCAGTGCGCTGTGTATTCGGTGGCGCAATGCCTGCTCGATCCGGGCGATGAAGTGATAGTCGCCGAGCCGATGTACGTGACTTATGAAGGCGTGATCGGCGCTTGTGCGGCCACAGTGGTCCCGGTGCCAGTGCGTCCGCAGAACGGGTTTCGCGTCGACCCGGCGGATGTCGCGGCACGGATCACGCCGAAAACACGCGCCATCCTGCTCAACAGTCCGAACAATCCATCCGGCGCCAGTTTGTCCCTGGCGAGCTGGCAGGAGCTGGCGGCGCTGTGCATTCGCCATGATTTGTGGCTGATCAGCGATGAGGTCTACAGCGATCTGCTGTACGAGGGTGAGCACATCAGTCCGGCGAGTCTGCCGGGCATGGCCGAACGGACGGCGACGATCAACAGCCTGTCCAAGTCCCACGCCATGAGCGGCTGGCGAGTGGGCTGGGTGATCGGGCCCAAACCCATGGCCGGGCATCTGGTCAACTTGTCGCTCAGCATGTTGTTCGGTATCCCGGATTTCGTGCAGAACGCCGCGCAGTTGGCGCTGGACCGGGACCTGCCGGAAGTGGCCTCGATGCGCGAAGAGTATCGCCAGCGTCGTGACCTGGTGTGTGCAAGTCTCGATCATTGCGCCGGTCTGCGGGCGATCCGCCCCGATGGCGGCATGTTCGTGATGGTCGATGTGCGCCCCACCGGGTTGTCGGCCCAGCATTTCGCCGAGCGGCTGCTGGAAGGGTACGGCGTGTCGGTATTGGCCGGTGAAGCCTTCGGGCCGAGTGCGGCGGGGCATATCCGCATCGGCCTGGTGGTCGATCGGCCGAAACTGGCGGATGCCTGCCGGCGCATCGTGCTGTGTGCCACGGACCTGCTCGAAGCACGCCGCGCCTGATGCCACCACTCGGCCTGTAGCAGCTGGCTTCGCCAG
>NZ_AKJL01000146.1 GCF_000282355.1 Pseudomonas sp. GM49 | reverse complement strand
TCTGTAGCAGCTGCCGAGCCCGCGAGGCTGCGTTCGGCTGCATAGCAGTCGTAAAACCAGTCATCGCGGTACGTCAGGCAGGCCGCGTCAGCTGGACTCACGACTGCTATGCAGCCGAACGCAGCCTCGCGGGCTCGGCAGCTGCTACAGATCTCATTACCGCTTAACTGACTGGCATTAGCTAATCACGCCGGTTTTTTTCTGAAACGCTTAGCGATGACTCTTACCAAAAGTGGAATAGAGCGGAACCTGTCAGGCGATGTAATGTAGCTACCCGGTTTTCGGCTTCGGCCAGAACAACACACCGACAGGAGAACGCAATGAGTTGGTCCGCCAAACAGTACGTCGCTTTTGAAGATGAGCGCACCCGTCCCGCCCGTGACCTGCTGGCGGCCATCCCCGCTGGGGACGTGCGCTCGGCCATCGATATCGGTTGTGGTCCTGGTAACTCGACCGAGTTGTTGGTGGCGCGTTTTGCCGGTGCCTCGGTACGCGGGCTGGACAGTTCGACCGACATGATCGAAGCCGCTCGCAAGCGCTTGCCGCAGGTGCGGTTCGATGTTGCTGACATCGACACCTGGAACGACAACGGCCCGTTCGACGTGATTTTTGCCAACGCGGTGTTGCAGTGGGTGCCGGATCACGCGACGTTGTTGCCTTCATTGGTTAGCAAACTCTCGGCGGGTGGCAGCTTGGCCGTCCAGATGCCTGACAACCTGAATGAACACTCGCACCGTTTGATGCGTGAAGTCGCCGCTGATGGCCCATGGGGCAGCAAACTGGCGGGCGCCGCTGGGCAACGGACGGAAATGGCCGATGCCAGTGGCTACTATTCGATATTGAAAGCCTGTTGCACCCGCGTCGATGTGTGGCGCACCACTTACCACCATCCGCTGGCGGGTGGCGCGTCTGGCGTGGTGGAGTGGTTCAAGGGCAGTGGCTTGCGGCCGTTTCTCGATCCGCTGGACGAGGCGGAACGGGCGCAGTATCTGAAGCAATATCAGACTGCTATCGAGCGGGCGTATCCGGCCTTGGCCGATGGGTCGGTGCTGCTGCCGTTTCCGCGACTGTTTATCGTTGCGACCCGCTGATGCAAAACAGGGACAGTTGATGAGCGTCATCTGCCCCTTTTTACGGTTTGGAAAAATCACTGTGGCTTGTTCTTTTTTGAGCGCCGGGCACTCAAGTACTCAAAGGCAAACGAGGCAAAGCCGAACAACCCGATCATTGAAATGATCATGATTCCCAACTCTGAATTGTGCATGTTGATCTCGGGGCGAAGGGTGAGCCGGGAGAATAAGGGAACTGTTGCCGGGCTCAACGCAGCTCTACGGTTTCTTTACTCGCTTGCGGTGATCTATACGCAAAAGATATGAGCGTCTGGGTGGCAGAGTCACATTCAGCGCTGAACACCGATCCACTGTTTTGAGTCATATCAGGGGCTCCAATCAGTTCACTCGATCACGTCGATTTCCACCAATGCCCACGTACAGCCTGCGTACTTCGGATTTGCTGCATGCCGGGTAACGCTGCTGGCTGAGGGGAAGGGCGCACCGTCCTCGACGAGTATCTCGAAATGCCCCTCAATGGCTTGTTGAACCATGGCTATTTCATCTTCCAGATCTTCACCGGCGCTAAAACAACCTGGCACATCCGGGACTTCCACGCCCCACGCATGTTCGTCGTCGCCCATGGAAATCGCAATCGGGTAAAACATGTTCATGGTCCTCTGTGAACACAGCGGGTGTGGTTATGAATCCCAAAGGGCGCCCCCGAAAGGCGCCGGGTGGACTGTCAGGATGGTTCTGCATCCATGCGTCGAGCGATTACATCCAGCACATCGCAACCGTCTCGCAATGGCACGCAGCAGAGCAATGCGAAGTCACTGAGTACAACTGAGTCAGAGGTCAGGTCGCCGCGCATCGCGAGGTTTTCAAGAAGCTGCGTCACGGCGCGAATTCTGTAACTGGCGGTGCTGAGCAGGGAGTGCAGGGGTTGGGTTGTGTTGACGTAGAGGGAGGGGAGATCGTCGGCGTTGCTGGTTAAAGCCATGAATTCTTTCATGAGTGCGTACCAATTGTAGGTGGAAGACCTACCACTCAATTGTCGCCAAACAATAGGGTGGCAGCTGTACGCGGGTTGGCGAACCGGACAATGGTAAAACCGGCAGACCCGAAGGTCTCCCACGCACAGCTACCAAAAAAGCAGCCAAGCGTGATCAAAAGCGCTCCGAGAAATCCTCGGAGCCTTCTGTACCGTTGTTACCGAGTCGCCAAACCCGATACGCCATTTGAGCGCGGTCGGACTATAGGTCTCATGACAAAGGCACAGCAATGCGCAAGTGTACGGACAATTCCCAGTGTCGTGTAGGACGTTGCTTTTTCTAGCGTTGATCTCTGTTGGGCCCTTAAAAGTGGGCCTTAGCACTAACGTTGGCAGGCGAATCACCAAATTCCGCGCACAAAAAAACCGGCCACTTGGGCTAATGCCAGTCAGTTAAGCGGTAATGCGATCTGTAGCA
>NZ_AKJL01000145.1 GCF_000282355.1 Pseudomonas sp. GM49 | reverse complement strand
GGCCAGGCCACTTCATGCCGTCGACCCTGATCGCCAGCCAGTTCGCCACCCTCGAATCGCCCGTGGGCGAGCCGTTGACCCTGGCGCTGGATGCTTCGACCCATAGCGTCGAGCAACTGGCTGCGCAGGCTCATGTCTGGTGGCAGGCGCACGGCCTGAAGCAGGCGGTATGACTGTGTTTACAAAGACAGCGCTGTCCTCACGGTTTCTGACTAACCCGCTTCAATAACAACAACAACCAGGAGACACCCCCAATGTTTGGCATGTCCCACGAGACGTTCCTGCTGCTCGATGCAGTGGTCACGGTGATCGGGCTTATCGTCCTGATCACCAAGTTCAAGTTCCACCCGTTCATTGCCCTGACCATTGCCGCCGCTTTCCTCGGGCTGACCTCCGGCATGCCGATCGGCACCATCATCAAGGCGTTCCAGGACGGCTTCGGTGGCGTACTCGGTTTTGTCGGCATCATCCTCGCGCTGGGCACGATGCTCGGCAAAATGATGGCCGAATCGGGCGGTGCGGATCAGATTGCGCAGACGTTGATCCGCGCCTTCGGCAAGGACAAGGTGCAGTGGGCGATGATGTTCGCCGCGTTCCTGGTCGGCATTCCGCTGTTCTTCGAAATCGGCTTCGTGTTGCTGATTCCGCTGGTGTTCATCGTGGCCCGCCGCACCGGCGTGTCGATCATCAAGATTGGTATCCCGTTGCTGGCGGGTCTGTCCGCGGTACACGGCCTGGTGCCGCCGCACCCGGGGCCGTTGCTGGCCATCGGCGTGTTCGGTGCCGACATCGGCAAGACCATTCTGTACGGCCTGATCGTGGCGTTGCCGACCGCTATCATTGCCGGTCCGATCTTCGGTACGTTCATTGCCAAGCACATCCCCGGTCATCCGAATCAGGAGCTGGTGGATCAACTGGCGCGCGAGTCGGATTCCGCCGATCTGCCGAGTTTTGGCATCACCCTGGTCACCGTGCTGTCGCCGGTGTTCCTGATGTTGCTCAAGACCTTTGCCGACGTAGTGCTGCCGGACGGCAACTTCTTCCGCACCTTCATGGACCTGATCGGTCACCCGATCTCGGCGCTGCTGCTGGCGTTGCTGCTGTCGCTGTACACCTTCGGCCACAAGCAGGGCATCGGTTCCCAGCAGATCCTGAAATGGCTGGATGCGAGCCTGGCGCCGACCGCCGCGATCATCCTGATCATCGGTGCCGGTGGTGGCTTCAAGCAGATGCTGGTGACCAGCGGTGTGGGTAACGTGATCGGCAACATGGCGGTAGCCGCGCAGATCTCGCCGATCCTGCTGGCCTGGCTGGTGGCGGCGGTGATCCGTATCGCCACCGGTTCGGCGACCGTGGCGACCATTACCGGCGCCGGCATCGTGGTGCCAGTGGTGGGGATGATTCCGGGTGTGAACCGTGAGCTGCTGGTGCTGGCCACCGGTGCCGGTTCGTTGATCCTGTCCCACGTCAACGACGCCGGTTTCTGGCTGGTGAAGCAGTACTTCAACATGACCGTGGCCGAAACCTTCAAGACCTGGACCGCGATGGAAACCATCCTGTCGGTGGTAGGCCTGGGCTTTATTCTGTTGTTGTCGCTGTTCGTCTAAGCGAATCGACAGACACAAAAAAACCGCAGCGATGCGGTTTTTTTGTGGGTGATCGATTTCAAGACTGAACACAGTTCACTGTGGGAGCGAGCTTGCTCGCGATGAGGGTATCAAATCCAACAACAATGTTTACTGATCCACCGCCATCGCGAGCAAGCTCGCTCCCACAGGTTTTTGTGTCAGGCGCTGGTTTTCTGTACTAGCCCATCCGCCCGGAACATCCCGCGAATCCCGCGGACGGCCTGACGAATCCGGTCCTGGTTTTCGATCAGTGCAAAGCGCACATGATCATCGCCATACTCGCCAAACCCGACACCCGGCGAGACACACACCTTGGCTTCGGCCAGCAGTTTCTTGGCGAATTCCAGCGACCCTAGATGTGCATAGGCCTCGGGAATCTTCGCCCAGACATACATCGACGCTTTCGGGTTTTCCACCATCCAGCCCAGTTCATGCAGGCCCTTGACCAGCACGTTGCGGCGCTGCCGATACTGCTCGGCGATGTCGCGCACGCATTGCTGATCACCTTCCAGCGCCGCAATCGCCGCCACTTGCAGCGGGGTGAAGGTGCCGTAGTCGTGGTAGCTCTTGATCCGTGCCAGGGCGTTGACCAGTTCCGGGTTGCCGACCATGAAGCCGATGCGCCAGCCGGCCATGTTGTAGCTCTTGGACAGGGTGAAAAACTCCACCGCAATGTCCTTGGCCCCCGGCACCTGCATGATCGACGGGGCTTTCCAGCCGTCGTAGACGATGTCGGCGTAGGCCAGGTCGTGCACCACCAGCACGTCGTACTGCTTGGCGAGGGCAATGACGCGCTCGAAGAAATCCAGCTCCACGCACTGGGCGGTGGGGTTGGACGGGAAGCCGAGAATCATCATCTTCGGTTTCGGGATCGAACCGCGAATCGCCCGTTCCAGTTCAGCGAAGAAATCCACGCCAGGAATCAGCGGCACCGAGCGCACCTGGGCGCCGGCAATCACGGCACCGTAGATGTGGATCGGGTAGCTCGGGTTCGGTACCAGCACGGTGTCGCCCTGATCCAGGGTGGCCAGCATCAGGTGCGCCAGGCCTTCCTTGGAACCGATGGTGACGATGGCTTCGCTTTCCGGGTCGATATCGACCTCGTAGCGGTCCTTGTACCAGTTGGAAATCGCCCGGCGCAGGCGCGGAATTCCCTTGGACGTGGAGTAACCGTGGGTGTCTTCGCGCTGGGCGACAGTAACGAGTTTTTCGACAATGTGCGGTGGCGTGGCGCCGTCGGGGTTGCCCATGCTCAAGTCGATGATGTCTTCGCCACGACGACGGGCGGCCATCTTCAGCTCGGCAGTGATGTTGAAAACGTAAGGGGGGAGTCGATCTATGCGCGCAAAGCGGCGCGGCGAACCTTGTTCGGCCATTGTTGCCTCGGATAACGTAAGCGCCCGGAACCGTCCGAGCGACGCTGGTCACTGCGGTGACCTGTGGCGGAATGTACGGGCAGCTGTGGCAGACTGTCCAGCCTCAAAGTAAACAAATTTTTCCGAAGGAAAGGGTTCGATGGAATTTACCAGCGGCTTCTTGCTGAGCCTCTCGCTGTGCCTGGATATCGGCGTGGCCAACATCGCGATGATCACCCTGGCCATGCAGCGCGGCTATTTCCAGGGCTTTGCCCTGGGTCTCGGGACCTGCGTCGGCGACCTGATCTACGCGGTGCTGGCGCTGGCCGGCATGACCGTGTTGCTGCAATACGAAAGCGTGCGTTGGGTGTTGTGGATCGGTGGTTCGGCGCTGCTGGTGTACTTCGCGGCGAAGATGATCTATTCGGCGATTCACCACGAAGCGGTGCTGGCGCAATCGGCCGAGGTGGGACACAACTCCTATCGCAAAGAGTTCTTTCGCGGGATTTTCCTGGCCATGTCGTCGCCCAGTGCGATTCTCTGGTTCGCTGCGGTGGGCGGTACGCTGATCGCTCGTTCCGGTGGCGGTGGTGCCCTCAGTTCCGCGCTGTTTCTCGGCGGTTTTCTCTGCGCGGGGATTCTTTGGTGTGTCGGGCTGTGCTTTGCCGCGAGCCACGGCGGCAAGTTGCTGGGCGACAAGTTGCTGCGTTACTCCTACATGGCATCGGCGGCGATCTTCTGCTATTTCGCGGTCTACGTGATTCTATCTGGCTATAACGAGTTCGTCGGTGCCGCTGCCGTCGAGCAATTGCACGCGCTGTAATTGGGCGAATCGGGTTTGGCTTCTATACTCCCAGCCGAACCCATTTTATGTGTCAGGAGTCGAGTCATGGATGAGTTAGCACGCGTCGAACTGACGCAACCGCGCTTCGAACATGGGCACTTCCTGCTGATTGCAGGGCTGGGCGGTCGATTCACCCAGCAAACCACCCAAGGCATTCCCGAACTCTGGGAAAAATTCATCCCGCATCTGGGCCTTATCCCGGGGCAAAAAGGCGAAGTGACCTACGGCGTCTGCTGCAATTTCGACGGCAAGGGCGGCTTCGATTACATCGCTGGCGTCGAGATCAGCAAACTCGACGACTTGCCGGAAACCTATCGCTGGGTTGAATTGCAGCCGCAGCTATACGCGGTGTTCGAACACAAGGGGTCGTTGGACACCTTGCCACAGACCTTTCGCTACATCTTTGACACCTGGCTGCCACAGTCCGGGCACGAGGCGCTGGACGCCCCGGAATTCGAACGCTACAGCGAAGACTTCAACCCCAAGCTCAACACCGGAAAGCTGGAAATCTGGCTGCCAATCAAGGCGTGACACGTGCATCGAGAGGCGGATCAGCCGATTCGTCTCTCGATGTCCCACGGCGGCTGATTTATCATTCCCGGCCTTTCCCACGCTGATCCCGAGCTGCCATGAACACCGTCATCCGCAACGTCACCCCCGCCGATCTGGACCGCTGCTTTGCCATCGAAACCGTTGCCTATGAAGGTGACGAAGCCGCCACTCGCGAGAAGATCGCCACCCGCATCGCCACCTGGCCCGAGGGTTTTATCGTGGCTGAAGTGGACGGCGTGGTCGCCGGTTTCATCAATTCCGGTGCGGCGTTCCAGGTGGAAATGTCGGACGAGGCGTTCAAGGAACTGATCGGCCACGACCCGGCCGGGCCGCACGTGGTGATCATGTCGGTGGTGGTGCACCCGGATTATCAGGGGCAAGGCCTGGCCAAGCGCTTGATGGGCGAGTTCATCGAGCGCATGCGTGCGATGGGCAAGGTCAGCATCAACCTGATGTGCAAGGAGCGGCATATTCCGTTGTATGCCGGTTTTGGCTTTGCCTACGTCAAGCCTTCGGCGTCCGACCATGGCGGCATGGCCTGGCATGAGATGGTGCTGGAACTCTGACCCGACCTAGATCCTCTGTGGGAGCGAGCTTGCTCGCGATGGCGGCGTAACTTTCAACAGGGATGTCGACTGAATAGTCCGCTATCGCGAGCAGGAGTTAGTGGTGGTCCTTAGTTTCAGGGCTAGTAAATACTTTCCCGGTCCGGAGCCGGAGCCAGCGGTTGAAGGTCTCTGCATCGAACTGGCCGTCATTTAAACACTTGTGGGACGCACCGACGCACGGCAGGTGGATTTGTGAATACTATACTCCGTTGAGTATGTTCCGTACGGCGCTTACCGCCTTATCAAGTACAGCCTCCTCACTGAGATCAGTTGTATCAATTCGCACCCAACTTTCCAAGCCGCATCGCTCGTAGCTGGACCGGACGCGATTTTGATACTCAATGAAGCTCTTGATGCGGTCTTCATTACCTCCATCATAGGCTCCACTCTCGCTCAGGCGGAATGATTCTTTTCGCTGTGCTGCGAGAACTGGATCCACATCTAAAAAAATGACGAAATCAGGTTTTCTAATTGTGGAGAATACTGCTAATGCCTCTTCAGCCAAGTCTTCATTTTTAAGTAGGAAGCGAGCAAGGTACTTATAGTACCAACCATCGGCGATGCAACTCATGCCGGAATCAAGCAGTGGTCTTACGGCCGCATAGTTCGTGGCCTGAAACCATGCGGTTATCAAGGCCAACCAATGTCTGTCACCTAATTGTTCAAGTGGTGCTTGGTCGGGGTAATCCCAAAGAACTTCACGAAGTCGGGACATATGAAACTCGGAATAACCTGATGATACTGGTGGACGGTTTTTGTCTATGTAATGAAGCGCCGCATGGGACTCAAGGATGTTGTCAAATGTGGCCCTTGCAACAGTGGATTTTCCGGCACCATCCGTGCCTTCAAATGCGATAAATACTGCCTGCTGAGACGTGTCTTTCATGCGAAACCTCCCAAGTAAGCCTCGGTGTCAAGAGAGTTTCTTCCACTTCCTTCTATTAAAGGCTGAAATCCTTCTCTGTGATATATCTCTGACATTTTTTTTCCGAGTGTATTCAGGTAATTCACAGATGGCCGCTCTCTTGTGGAGTATTGCGAGCCGGCGTCAGGGTGGAACGCTGCAACTGCAGGAACTACTCCCATATCTCCAAAGTACTCTATACCCTCAATGATTGATTCTAGCGGTTCCATGCCAGCTACAAAGCCCGCGTATACTTTGCCGCGACCTAGAACTTCTACAGCAGCTTCAAAAGCAGCAAGAAATCGATCCCGAGTGAAGTCGCGAGATTTTCCTGGACAAACTTCGGAGAATAGGTCTGAGTTGAACACCTCCAGACTCATTGACATATTGTTGCCAACTGCTTTAAAACGCTCAAATAGTCGGAAGTCCTTAGGTGGCATAGAGATTAAATGATATTCTAAGTCGTTTTGTAGATTTTTTTGTTTTACTCGATCAAGTAAATCTATATGCATTGAATATCCTTTGTCATAGTTTGGGATTGTACCGCCGTTCAATAACACCCTCTTGAATCTGTTGTTCTCTTCTTCTATGGCTGTTGCTACTGCTTCTCCCGCGATATCACCTTTAATACGCATCTTGTGATCAGATAAGCTTTCTCTTGCAGGGCCCAGAGAGCAAAACTTGCATTCATGACCATCGTTGAAGTAATAGCAATGACCAGGTGAGAAAATTCCGAGGGTCGAATCTCCGTACACAGTCAAGTTTCTTTCGAGCAGTTCGCCATTGCTCAAGCGGTTTCCGTAAGAAAGTGGTCTTGCCGGAAATGCAATTTTTATCGATTTGTTGCCGTATCTTAGTGATGGTGTTTCTTCCTCTAAGAAAATTCTAAAGTTTGAGTTGGGGTTGTAGTTAGCAGCTGCAATAATCTGGCCGCCTAGAATAATTTCCTGTGGGGTCCGAGTGCCACAGCTAAGGATTACGCTATCACCTGTTCCATATGCTCGCCTTTTTTCAATGTGGTTTGTGTGAGTCTGAAAGTACTCTAGGAACTCTTGAGTAAAACTAACGCCGTTAGATAGCAACTCAAGTTTTAACTTTACTATTTCTAATAGCATGATTCGCCTCCGTTTGAATTGCATTATAAAATTATTCGTATCAGTTCTTCTGAGGATAAGGCAATCAATGTTTCGTTGTCTGATAGAGAGGCTGTCGTTGGTGGTGGGCAGAATCTGGGGAGACCTTTATCATTGAACAATGCTCCACCTGCCTCTCTGAGAATTAATTCTGCAGCGGCAATATCGCAACTCCGCTCATGCCCAGGTGGACCTATATCTATAAAAGCATCAAGAGCTCCAGAGGCAATCAGGCATATCTCCAAAGAAGAGCATGAATAAACGCGAATTTTAGCCGCCGACCATATAAGGGTTTGAATTTTATTTATGTCTCTACTGCCTTTTGGGCGATGAAACGAAATTCGCATGTCCTCTACTGATTTGGATTTTCGAGTCTTAAGCCGTTTTACAATTATTGGAGATTGAAGATAGGCACCTTCGCCGTATGCAGCGGTGTAAACTAAATCTCTTGATATGTCGTAAACCCAACCGAAGACATAATTTCCATCATGATAAAGCGCTACGCTAGATGTATAACCGGGAAAGCCTAGTACCGCATTGTGTGTCCCATCTAAAGGATCTATCAATAAGTAAAAATCACCGTGATCTCCAAATTTTATAGGCGAGGTACTTTCCTCGGAAAAAATAGTAATTGGGATGCTAATACTCGAAAGACATTCAAATAGTATATTTTGGCAATCTATATCAAATTTGGTTTGGGTGTTGTCCCAGATCTTATTTTCAATATTGAAGTCTGGTAGGTGGGACAGTGTTGCCGCCCAATAACGACGTAATTGATTCCTGGCTTCATAAAGGCATTCTTCCAGTTCGGCAACATATTCACTCTTGAATAGCGCTCTCATATTGGTTGCTCAGTTATTAATTGTGTGTGCCAGTTCTCTCTATCCAGTCGTGACGCGTACGATCTGACCTCAAAAAGCTTTCCTGCATAGATGGCATAATCTGCGCTCATGAAAGCACTGAAGGTTTTTGGAAATAGTGCTAGAGTTTTGATTTCGAGTTCATAGCCTAGTTTTTTTCTGATCATATTGGATGCTGCTCTTAGGCTTCCCCCAGTATAAGATTTATCTATAATTAACCATGACTCATTCGATGATGATGTGTGAGGGAAAATGTCGAGGAATTCATCATCCCTAGTTAGTAAGCTTGGATCGTTTTGACGATGGATTTCTGAAAAGAAGATGTTTCGATCTCCTGTCGTTGCCAAGTAGCCAAGTGCGAGTGGTAAACCAGCCGATAGTAAAAATAATTTGTTCTTTGCTATCGTTTTAATTTTGTGCCAAATGGCATGATTCTCATAAATGTATCTCGTGTTGAGCGCTAGGCTGCTGTGCCAATGTTCGTGAGAGATGTATTCGCTGTAGAACGCACAGAATCGATTATGAAAGTCCATTGTTTCATCGTTTGTGGCTATCAGTAACCTGTTCTTGGCTATGCCTCGAATCGTTGATTCGATCGATGAGAACTGTTTGTTGTGAGGGATATTAGAGAGTGCTTCTCTAATTAGAGATTTTTTGTATTCGAGTAGTAAAGGTTTGGAAGGTCCAGAAATGGCTATTTCCGGGGATAGACCATCTCCTTTTATTTTACGAAGCTCACTTGAGTTTAATTGGCTCGTTCTTAGGTTTAGGTACCTCCATGTGTTCACTACTTCGTCGTCGGACAGGTAGTTAAAAATTGGCTCAATGTTGCTCAAGTCGTAGATCATTACTTCTGGATGGCGAAGTTCGAAAGAAGCTTTTTGAAGGTGGCACCCATTTAATAGTGCATTGCGATAAGCGTAATAGTCATTTGTTTGCACGCCGCTGAGTGTTCGCCAAGCGTGATGCTCACTAATGATCGTTATAAAGCTCGAGCTTGAATCTTTAGAATAAGGTGAAGGGGGAGTATGCTTCATGGTTTGATTCTCACGAAAATTGAAATGTTAGGGGCTTTAACTTATTTCTCGGTTCGTGTTTTGTTCTCGTGGGTTTTAATATTGTTTTGCTAGTCTGTCGTTGTGGTTTTATTTGATATCGACTTTAGTCGCCAGAATAGAAGCAACATTAAGAGGAATGAGCAAATCACTAAAGCTAAAAATATGGATTGCACCGTGTAATCGTAAAGTGATAGCAGGGAGACTGAAAAAACTATGCCAAGGATGTTTAATATTAATATGGTAAGCAGTGTGGGAACCCAGAAGTCTTCCATGCTCCTCAATGTCATACGGGTCACAACGTAAACAAATTCAAATACTAAGAAAGGGATCGAGATATGAATGTTATTTTCAATTAATTTTCTGGTTGGCGCGTCTGATGTATACATTATGGATATGTTTTCCTCAAAGAAGAAACATCCAAATAACAACGGTGTCAGTATTGTTAACCCAAGAATTATTCCTTGGGTGTAGATTTTTATGATCGATTGTATATCCAATGCAGCGTAATAGCGTGCAGCGACGATCCCTGTCGCGTTTCCCACTCCGATAGAAATCATATATATAATACTAATGAAGTGGAGAGATGCCTGGTAAGCGGATAAACTGCTGTCACTTATGTTTTTTGAGATTATAGAAAGCAAAAAGAAGAGAAGGCTTTCACCGCCAAGGCACAGTGCCATGGGGAACCCTCGAATCGTGTAATTAACATACTCTTTCGGGGGGAGGCATCTGGTGTGCAGAAAGTTTTCGATATATTGTTGTATTTTAAGGTTGAAAAGTAATAACGCTAGAGCAGAAAAAATACACCGTAAACAAGAATATGTCAGAGTAAATTTTGATAAAGTTTTATCTGGCTCTGTGGTAATCAAGATGGTGCAGGTTACCAAGAGGGAGAAATTGAATAGCCATGTAAATATGATCTCGTATTGCGGTTTTTTGACTCCATTGAAGAAATTGAAAATTGTTATCTGTAGATATATTGCAGGCATTGAGAGTGAAAGTGTTAGTAGTGCTCTGAACTCTTCTGTTTTACTTTGGCTCGCGATTGAATCAAGTGTTGTTGTGTGTGTGAAAAATATTGCGCCTATGATAAGTGCTCCAAATAGGATGGCAAGTCTTATCGAGATAACTATCTCTGATTCTATTTCGCTTGTATTTAAATCACATGATCCTGCCACTTTTAGTAGTGTTGGCAAAAAGAAACCGAAGCCGAGGACTGTTAGGAACGAAATTGATGCCAGGGCAAACGATGCGGAGCTAAGTGAATCGACAATAAAGTGGCCAACAAAGGAGAAGTATATTAATGAAGCTGTCAAATCGCCCAATCTAGAAAATATGAGCGGAATGGCTATCCTGAAAACTTCCATAAATAGGCCGCCGATTAGAATTCTAACAGCAGGTTGATTTTCAAGTTGTTTGGTTAATCCCATTCCTTTAGTAGGTTTGCCAATGCTGGTGTTTCAGTTGCAGCGAAGTATTTTTTTCTGAAGTAATACTCGCACATCGAAGCTTTGTGTTTGGTTTGCTGGCGTTCGTTAAATTCGTTATCAAGTGCAATAAGTGACTTTTCTGTTGTGGGATAGATTTCCGATTTTTTTAGAAGAGTCTCAATTGCCAAAAATACCAAGTCCATGTATTTGAGTGTTTCTTCAATGAATGACCTACATTCTGTTTCAGTGGTTGCGCCTTGTCTGGCCAAAATGAAGAATTTATTCTTTATTTCATCAAATCCTTCGATTCGATACATGTTTGAATAAACCCACTTGTAGTGTTTGTTTGTCGTGCCAGTAAGGTAAGTGAAGCTCATTGTGGTTTTTAACATTATGTCACGGACGATCTCGCATCCCATCCAGAGGTTTCCTGATTGCCAGCAGCCTTGAACATCCTGAAATGCGTAAAAAACAGGAAGCTTTTCACGGTGAGCTACGTAGATATGTTTTTCCAGAGGTATTCTTGATTTTAAATCGTTAAATCTGTCTTCATTTTTAAGTGCATGCCCAATAATTGATCTATGGATAACATTGTTTTCTGTATTCGTTAAAATAGGGGTATAGAGAAAGCGCTGGTCGGAAGATATTTCGCTAAATGCAATTTCTATCTTTTCGAGTATCTCTTCTATCTCTGAAAACGTTATGTAGTCAGCGTCAATGTGAATGCTGGTGTTGCCGTAGAAATCGGTTGTGTTATGAACTTCCTCATCCTGGGTGATGTGCCGATAGTTTATGTCGGTCACAAAGGCGTGTTCAACTCCTTTGATGTTGCGTGCTTTGGGGCGTTGATCGCAAAGAATGATGCAGTCGATGTCGGAATGTATGGTGCCGATTCCTTCAATTAAAGATCCGGAAACAATAAGTATGCTCGTGTCGTCTAAAAATGCCTTTTGGCGTATGTAGTCTTTCGGGATCGAAATTTTCCCATCTAATATTGTTATTTCGGTGTCCGATATTTTTGATTGTGAAGTTTTTATTAGGACTGTCATTGCGTGTCGCTCCTTGCACAATGTCGAATCTTTAGAATGTTATGTAGTGCAGTCGTGACTAAACCATAGTTTTGATAGGAGATGTTCGTCAATATTCAGGAAGAAAATCAGAAGTGCCGTACAGGCTTTGACAGATGGATGACTTTTTAGAGCGGGAAAAGTCTTTTTTTGTGATGGGAATTCTCCTACAGAATAATTCGCAAAGTCTTGTAGGAGTAACGTTGAATCTGTTGTGTCAGTAAAGACTGTTCCTCACCGGCATTGGTGTTTCGTGGTCGTAAGTCTGGGCATCGAACCGTTTGATATTAAAGCGTTTGTGATACGTGGTTTCTACCGTCCTCAGCATAACCGCGCGTCCGATCCGGTTAGGCGAGTACGCGCTCGATCATTATCCGTACATATTCTCGCCGCTTGGCGAACTGTTGAGACTGTCGACGCGCACCGAACTGATCACCACCAGTAGCGAGGCGCGGGCCATTGCCTGATATTTGTAGTTGAGTGAGCTGATCCGTTAGCTCAGTGCTCGCTCGGGTTGTGGGGAGGTCGTAAATGGCTTTCAGCGCTTCGGTTGATTAATCATCGTTGATCCTTCGACGAGTTAGAAAAACAACCCCATCCGCCTCTCATAACCGATCCGGCCCTTGTACGCCTCGCCGCTGTCGACAAAGCCGAACCTTTCGTACAGGGCGATGGCAGCTTCGTTATCGGCATCCACCGACAGCTCCAGCCCGCGGATTTCCGGCCAGGCCAGGCGCGCTGTTTCGGGCAGCGCCCGCAGGCAGGCCTTGCCGTAGCCTTTGCCCTGGGCGCGCTGATCGACTTGCAGGGCATGCAGGGTGGCGCTGTGTTCATTGGCCCACGCAGGCAATACGGGTGGGCGTTTGAGCAGCAGGAAGGCCACGGGAATGTCGTCGGCCAGCAGGGCAAATCCTTTGACCCCCGGGCCGGGCCTGGACAACAAGGTGTGCAATGCACCGTGGATATCACCGGAGAACTTTATCTGCTCCGGATGTACTTCAATGGCCTCGACCTGTTGGCGCTGCAGCGCATTCAGGCTTTCGTAAGGCACAAGTCGGGCTGTCACGGGAGTGTCCTTTTTCCAACATGAATAGAACCTCGGATTCTAGCGATTCTGGCCGTTTGGATTATTTTTATTTCTTCTGTCGATTCGCCGGATCGCCAGACGACTAAGGGTGTCTTCCAATAAAAACCACGGAGAACCACCATGAACTCGCAAACCCAGATCCAGAACCTCATCGAGAACTATCGTCAGGCGGTCATGACCAAGGACATTGAAAAAGTCATGGCCCTGTATGCCGATGACATCGTCTCCTTCGACGCGGTCAAGGCCCTGCAATTCAAAGGCAAGCCGGCGTATCGCGCGCATTGGCAGGCCTGCATGGAAATGTGCCCCGGCCCGCACATCTTCGAATTCCACGAAATCACCATCGAGCCGTCCCAGGAAATTGCGTTCGCTCACTGGCTGGCCCATTGCGGTGGCACCAACGACAAGGGCGAAACCCAGGCCTGCTGGATGCGTGTCTCACAGTGCTATCGACAGGAAGCCGGGCTGTGGCAGATCGTTCACGAACATTGGTCGGCACCGTTCGACATGACCAGCGGCGCGACGCTGTTCGATCTCAAACCCTGATCGTCGGGAAGCCGAGCCAGAATGCCAATCAGCGACCATAGTTGATCGTTCGATAAGGAGAGCGTGATGAAGTATCTATGCCTGGTCTACAGCGATGAGCGCCTGCTGCATTCGCTGCCGGAAAGCCCGAAGGACGAAGAGTGCATGGCCTATGCAGAGTCGATCCAGGGCAGTGGCCGGATGGTCGCCGCCGAGGCGCTGGAGTCGGTGCAGACTGCCACCACCGTGCGCATGCGCAACGGCAAGATATCGATCACCGACGGGCCATTCGCTGAAACCAAGGAGCAGTTGGCCGGCTTTTACCTGATCGATGCCAGGGACCTCAACGAAGCCATCCAGGTCGCCGGGAACATTCCGGCGGCCCGGGTCGGCAGTGTCGAAGTGCGCCCCGTTCGGCAGTTGAATCCTTAAGATGCCGGGGCTGCCGGTTCAGGCGCAGGTCGAGCGGGTCTATCGCGAAGAGTCGCGGCGGATTCTCGCGACCCTGATTCGTTTGCTGGGGGATTTCGACCTCGCCGAAGAAGCCTTGCACGAGGCGTTTTTCATCGCGGTCGAACGTTGGCAGAGTGACGGCGTGCCGGACAATCCGCGGGCCTGGCTGGTGTCCACCGGGCGCTTCAAGGCCATCGATGCCTTGCGCCGGCGTGCGCGTTTTGCTGCGTCGCAGCCCTTGCTGATCGCGCAACTGGAAGAGCTGGAGCAGGCAGACTGGAGTGATGAAGACGTGGAAGACGATCGCCTGCGGCTGATCTTCACTTGTTGCCACCCGGCCCTGGCGGCGGACGCGCAAGTGCCGCTGACGCTGCGGGAAGTCTGCGACCTGACCACGGAAGAAATCGCCCGGGCCTTTCTCTCGGCCCCGGCCACCATCGCCCAGCGCATCGTGCGCGCCAAGGCGAAGATCCGCGACGCGAAAATCCCTTATCAAGTGCCGACGCTGGCTGAGTTGCCCGAGCGCCTGGACAGTGTATTGCGGGTGATTTATCTGGTGTTCAACGAGGGTTACTCGGCGTCCGTCGGGGGCGAACTGATCCGCGAGGAATTGACCCGCGAAGCGATCCGTCTCGGTCGGTTACTGGTGGAACTGTTGCCGGAGCCTGAGGTGATGGGTTTGCTGGCGTTGATGCTGCTGCACGAGTCGCGACGCCCGGCCAGGACTTCCGCGAGCGGCGAGCTGATTGTGCTGGACGAGCAGGACCGTTCGCTGTGGGACGCCGGGTTGATCAGCGAAGGCTGCACGCTGATCGAACGGGCGCTGACCATGGGACGTTTCGGACCCTATTGCCTGCAAGCGGCGATCGCGGCGGTGCACGCCGAAGCCTCGACGGCGGGGGAAACCGATTGGCCGCAGATTGTCGGCCTGTATGACGTCCTGCTGCGGGCGGTGCCGTCACCGGTGATCGAGTTGAATCGTGCGGCGGCGATTTCGCAACGGGATGGACCGCTGGCGGGGCTGACGTTGGTCGACGCCATTCTGGGGCGGGGAGAACTGCTGGATTACCACCTGGCGCATTCGGCGCGGGCGGAGTTTTGTCGGCAATTGGGCCGCAAGCAAGAAGCGCGGGCGGCGTGGGAACGGGCACTGGAGTTGACCCGGCAAGAGCCGGAGCGGCGGTTTATCGAAGCGCGGCTCAAGGCGTTGGAGTGATGTTGAATGTGATGGCCTCATCGCGAGCAAGCTCGCTCCCACAGGGGGCTGCGTTGTTCACAAATCCCAGTGGGAGCGAGCTTGCTCGCGAAGGGCGCGCCGCTATTCCAGCATCTTGCCCAGCAACCAGCTCCCCGCCGGCCCCGGCGGATTCAGCCGCGACCATAACGCGTCCACCGACACCGTTTTTGGCCAGCCGCGCACCACCAGTTCCTGCAAGGAGCCGGGCCCGAAGCGTTCCACCAGCCAGCGGGGCAATGGCGCCCAGCCGAATCCGCCCTGAGCCATTTCCAGCAGCATCAGATAACTCGGCGCCGACCAGACGCGGCCCTTGGCCCGACTTTCATAGGGATTGATGATGGTAGCCAGACGCAGCTCACGGTGCTGCTGCAGTACGTCCTGATCGACGTAGTCCAGCGTCGCCAACGGGTGTGCCGGGGACACGAACAAGGCGATTTCCGTACGCTCGTCCACCGTCGAGCTGACCAGGTCCGGCGGGTAGCTGTCCTGCATTTCGGCAAAGGCCATGTGCGCCCGGCCGCTTTGCACCAGTGACATCAGGTCATCGCATTCGGCGATCAGGCATTCCAGTTCGAGGTCGGGGTAACGCTGTTCGAAGGCGCTGAGTGACGCCTCGAAGCGGTCCGATTGATAGGTGTCGGACAGCGCCACCGTCAGTTTCGCTTCCACCCCTTGGGACAGTTGGCGGGCGGTCATTTCCAGACGACTGGTGGCGGCCAGGATGTCTTCGGCCCGTTGCAGCATGACGTGCCCGGCCGGGGTCAGTCCGGGTTTGCGGCTGCTGCGGTCGAACAGCGTCAGGTTCAGATCGATTTCCAGGCTGGCCACTGCCGCGCTGATGGTCGACTGACTGCGGCCCAGCTTGCGCGCCGCGGCGGAAAACGAGCCTTGGGTTGCCGCTTCGACAAACGCCAGCAACACTTCGTGAGAAGCCATGAACTATCGCCTTGATCGATGGTTATTGGTTATGAAGTATCGGCGTGATGACAGATCATGGCAACCACAGTCACTCAAGGGAGTCTGGCCATGAGCGCCAACAAGTCCATTACTGAACGTATTTTCCAAGCCATCGGTTTCGAACTGCTGGCCATCCTGATCTGTACCCCGTTGCTGGCCTGGATCATGAAGAAACCGATGCTGGAAATGGGCACGGTCACCGTCCTCATCGCCGCTCTGGCCCTCGCCTGGAACGTGGTCTTCAACGGCATGTTCGACCGAGTGCTCAAGCGCTTCGCCATCGCCCACAACGCCTGGGTTCGTGTCGTGCATGCCTTGTTGTTCGAAGGCGGACTGGTCGCCCTCGGCGTACCGCTGATTGCCTGGTGGCTGAGTGTCAGCCTGTGGCAGGCGTTCCTGCTGGATATCGGTGTGTTGCTGTTCTTCCTGCCGTACACCTATGTCTACCACTGGGGGTATGACGTGGTTCGGGAGCGGGTGTTGATGACTCGCGAGGCTTGCTAAGTACCGTTTTTGTGGCGAGGGAACTTGCTCCCTCGCCACAGGGTTTTCAAACAGCTGTCGTCACTCGTGTTACAAAAACATCCCCCCCGACGCCTCGATACGCTGGCCATTGATCCACTGGCTGCCCGGCGCCAGCAGTAGCGCAATCGCGGCGCCAATGTCATCCGGCAAACCGGCGCGACCCAGGGCGGTGTTGTTCGCCACCAGGGTGTTCAACCCGGGGTTGTCGCGCACGGCGCCACCGCCGAAATCGGTTTCAATCGCGCCGGGTGCGAGGATATTCACCGCGATGTTGCGGGCGCCGAGTTCCTTGGCCTGGTAGCGGGTCAACACCTCCATCGCGCCTTTCATCGCCGCGTAGGCGCTGTGGCCCGGCAGGCTGAAACGGGTCAGGCCACTGGAAATGTTGACGATGCGGCCGCCGTCATTGAGCAATGGCAACAAGGTCTGCGTGAGGAAAAACGGCCCCTTGAGTTGGATGTTCACCAACAGGTCGAACTGTTCGACGGTGGTGTCGACGAAGTTGGCGTGCAGGCCGATCCCGGCGTTGTTGACCAGAAAATCGAAGCGCTCGCGCCCGAAGTGGCTCTGCAGGACCTTCGCGACTTCGTTGCCGAAGACGCTGAAATGCTCACTCCGGGCAACGTCCAGTTGCAGCATGGCGGCGCGACCGCCCAGGCTTTCAATCTCGGCCACCAGAGCCTGCGCCTCATCGGCGCGGCTGTTGTAGGTGCCGATGATGTCGATGCCTTGCGCGACCAGGTGCAGGGCTGCGTTTTTGCCGAGGCCGCGGCTGGCTCCGGTGATCAGTGCGATTTTACGGTTCATGGGACTTCCTCAGGTGCAGTGGGCGGTTGATGTGAGGAAGTTTATTTATCCGCTGAGGGGTGATAAACAGAGTTAAACCGGAATCACTGGTCGGATAATCCGAACAATTAATGAGCAGGCTGATGAACAAACTGGAACTGTTGCGCACCTTTATCCGTGTCAGCGAGATGTCGAGTTTCACCCTGGCCGGAGAAAGCCTGGGCCTGCCCAGATCAACGGTGTCCGAGCATGTGCAGGCACTGGAGGCATTGCTCGGAACACGGCTGTTGCAACGCACCACACGTAAAGTGCAGGCGACCCAGGATGGCCTGGTGTTGTACGAGCGCAGCAAGGACCTGCTGTCGCACATGGATGAAATCGAGGGTTTGTTTCGCCAGGACGAGGCGTCGCTGGTCGGGCGCATTCGCATCGACCTGCCGAACATTCTCGCTCGTCGGGTGGTGATGCCGCGCCTGCCGGAGTTCATGGCGCGGCACCCGCTGCTTGAACTGGAAATCAGCAGCACCGACCGCCGGGTCGATCTGCTCGCCGAAGGCTTCGATTGCGTGCTGCGCATCGGCGCCCAACCGGACCAATCGGTGGTGGCGCGACACCTGTGTGACTTCACCATGGTCAACTGCGCCAGCCCTGCGTATTTGCAGCGCTATGGCGTGCCCGAGCGGCTGGAGGATCTGGCGCGGCATCGGCTGGTGCACTACGTCGGCGTTTTGGGCGGGCGTTCGGAAGGCTTTGTGTACATCGACAAGGGGCAGGTGCAGCGACTGCCGATGGCCGGCAGTGTCACGGTCAACAGCACCGATGCGTATGAGGCTGCGTGCCTGGGTGGTTTCGGCCTGATTCAGGCGCCGAGAATGGGCATGCGGCAATACCTGCAAAGCGGTGAACTGGTCGAGGTGTTGTCGCCGTTCAATGCGCCGTCCATGGAGGCGTCGCTGCTGTATGCCCGGCAGCGGCATTTGCCGTTGCGGGTGAGGGTGTTCATGGACTGGCTGGGGGAAGTGATCTGCTCAGAAGTCTGAGACCGACCTAGGGCCCCTGTGGGAGCGACGGTGCGGCGATCCGACTTGCTCGCGATGGCGGTCTTTCATACAACATCTCTGTTGGCTGACAGGGCCTCATCGCGAGCAAGCTCGCTCCCACAGGGGGGGGATTGCGGTGTTTAGAAGAGTTGGGTGAACAACCAGTACAAGCTACCCGACAGCAGGATCGCTGCCGGCAAGGTCAGCACCCAGGCCATCAGCAGGTTGCGGATGGTCTTCATCTGCAAGCCGCCACCGTTGGCGACCATGGTCCCGGCCACGCCCGAGGACAGCACGTGGGTAGTCGACACCGGCAGGCCGAACATGTCGGCGGCGCCGATGGTCAGCATCGCCACGGTTTCTGCCGAGGCGCCCTGGGCGTAGGTCAGGTGGGTCTTGCCGATTTTCTCGCCGACGGTCACCACGATGCGCTTCCAGCCGACCATGGTGCCCAGGCCCAGGGCGATGGCCACAGCTATTTTCACCCACAACGGAATGAACCGCGTGGAGTTGTCGATCTGTTGCTTGAACAATTGCAGCTTGCCGTTGGTGTCGGCGTCGAAATTGCCGACCTTGTTCTTGTCCATCAGGCGAATGGTTTCGCTGCTCAAATACATGTCGTTACGCACGTTGCCCACGGCCTCGGCCGGGACTTTCGACAGTGAGCCATAACCCTTGACCTGGGCACCGATGCTGCCGGTCAGCGCAGCAAGCGCCGGCACCAGTTGCGAAGTCGCTTCCTTGCTGCGCACGTATTCGGACAGCACCGCGCGCGGGTCGGCCGGGGCCGGCAGCGGGGCCGCCTTGACCAGCGCTTGCTGGGTCACTTCGGCGACCGCCGCGAACTGCAGCGCTTGATCGGCCGGCATGGTGCGGTTCAGCGCGTAAGCCATCGGCAGCGTGCCCACCAGAATCAGCATGATCAGGCCCATGCCTTTCTGGCCGTCATTCGAACCGTGGGCGAAGGACACGCCGGTGCAGGTCACGATCAACAGGCCGCGAATCCACCATGGCGGCGGGGTCTCGCCTTTAGGCTCCTTGTACAGCGCACGATTCTTGACGAACGCGCGCAGGGCCAGTAACAGCAGTGCGGCGCAGCCGAAGCCGACCAGTGGCGAAAGCAGCAGCGCATAACCGATCTTGGTGGCCTGGGCCCAGTCCACACCGCTGGTGCCGTCGCGGCCATGCATCAGGGCGTTGGCCACGCCGACACCAATGATCGAGCCGATCAGGGTGTGCGACGACGACGCCGGCAGGCCCAGCCACCAGGTGCCGAGGTTCCACAGGATCGCTGCGATCAGCAGGGCGAAGATCATCGCGAAGCCGGCCGACGAGCCGACTTGCAGGATCAGCTCCACCGGCAGCAGGGCAATAATGCCGAACGCCACCGCGCCGCTGGACAGCAGCACCCCGAGGAAGTTGAAGAAACCGGACCAGACCACCGCAACGTTCGGCGGCAGCGAGTTGGTGTAAATCACCGTGGCCACGGCGTTGGCGGTGTCATGGAAGCCGTTGACGAACTCAAAGCCCAGGGCGATCAAAAGCGCCACGCCCAGCAGCAGGAACGGCGTCCAGGTGGTTACCACCGTGCCGAGTTCGTTCATGTCGTGCATCAGGCTGTAAGCGGTAAACAACAAGCCGATGGCCAGCACGGCAAAAAACACCACGATGGTGAGCAGGCCGGGTTTTTTGTCGAATTGCGGTTTGGCACTACTGGCCGGCGCCGGGGCGGCGGTGAAGGAGGGCGTAGCCATCACGGACATTCCTGAGGAGGGAAGGAGTATCAGTGATAATCGTTGCCAATTGTTACAGGGAGACTGCTCTGGATCAGTGTTTGGGTTTTTTGCAGCCCGCTGATCTGAAGCCGAGCACTTAACCCTGTAGGAGCGAGCCTGCTCGCGATAGCGTCCCGACAGCCAACATTTATGTTGGATGAACTGACCTCATCGCGAGCATGCTCGCTCCTACAGAGTTGCAGGGATGTTCAATAATCCTGCTGCTTGCGAAACGCCCAGCGCCCGGCAATCACGGTAAAGGTCGCGACCAGCGCCACCAGGATCCAGAAACCTTCCGGGTCACCGGCCAGCGGAATGCCGCCGACGTTCATGCCGAAGAAACCGGCGATGATGTTGATCGGCAGCGCCAGCACTGTCACCACCGTCAGGGTGAACAGCGTGCGGTTGGTCTGTTCGTTGATATTGGCGGCGATCTCTTCCTGCAACAGCTTGATCCGCTCACCCAGCGCTGTGAGGTCGTTGATGATCAGCGCAAACTCTTCGGTGGATTTTCGCAGCTCCTTCACGTCTTCCTTTTGCAGCCATTGCGGCGGCCGGTTGAGCAGGCGCAGCAACGAGCCCGGCTCCAGCGCCAGCAGCCGTTGCAAACGCACCAGTACCCGGCGATTGGCGCCCAGTTCAGCACGGTTGGTCGACAGCCGCGAAGAGAGCAATTCATCTTCGATCTGATCCACGCTCTGGCTGGTCTTGCGCACGATCTGGGTCAGCACTTCACCCTGGTCGCGCAACAGATGCACCAGCAACTCCAACGGGGAGCGAAAGCATTCCCGGGCCTTAACCGACGAGCGCAACTTGTCCACCGAGTGCAGCGGTTGCAGGCGGGCGCTGATGATCAGCCGGCTGCGGGCGCATACCCACAGCGTCGAGACATCCGACGACACCAGGTTGCTGAGGTTGAACACCACGTCGTTGACCACCGCCAGCAGCGCCGAATCGACATGCTCGATGCGCGTCGAGCGTGAGCCTTCGTGCAGCGCTTCGAAAAACTCCTCGGGCAATTCCAGATGACTCTTCATCCAGCGTTCGCACGCAGCATGGGCGAGGTTCAGGTGCAGCCAGAGAAATTGCTCGTCGCTTTGCGGTTGTTGCAGGTACTGCAAGGCTTCGGCGGAATTGATTTCCCGACCGGCCTCACCGGGGCGAAAGCTGAAACCGTAAAGCAGGCCGAACAGATCCGTGTCGCGATGGCTTTGATCGATGCTGTGGTTCATGAGGACTCGCAAGGGGAGGGCTCTATCGCTCTTGTGTAGCAGCTGGCGAAGCCTGCGTTCGGCTCGGGCCGCGTTCGGACGCAGCAGTCGTCAACTTGAACACGCGGTCTTCCAATGGAAATGCATTGCCTGATTTCACGACTGCTACGCAGCCGAACGCAGGCTTCGC
>NZ_AKJL01000144.1 GCF_000282355.1 Pseudomonas sp. GM49 | reverse complement strand
CTGACGGATCGAACCGCCGGTGTCGGTGCCGGTGGCCGCTGGCAACAGACGAGCGGCAACCGCCGCCGCCGAGCCACCGGACGAACCGCCCGGAACGTGTTCCAGGTTCCACGGGTTTTTCACCGCGCCGTAGTAGCTCGACTCGTTGGCCGAACCCATGGCGAATTCGTCCATGTTGGTCTTGCCCAGGGTCACGGCGCCGGCAGCGGCCAGCTTGGCGACGACGGTGGCGTCGTACGGTGCCTTGAAGTTGTCGAGCATCTTCGAGCCGCAGCTGGTGCGAATGCCCTGGGTGCAGAACAGGTCTTTGTGGGCGATCGGCGCGCCGAGCAGGGCGCCGTTCTCACCATTGGCCCGACGGGCGTCAGCGGCTTTCGCCTGCGTGAGCGCCAGGTCCTCGGTGAGGCTGATGAAACTGTTGAGCTGCGGATCGAGCTGGGCGATGCGCGCCAGCAGGACTTTGGTCAGCTCTTCGGAGGAAAACTTTTTATCGGCGAGTCCGCGGGCGATCTCGGCCAGAGTCAATTGATGCATTGCAGGCTCTTTCCCTTTAGTCGATGACTTTCGGAACCAGGTACAGGCCGTTTTCGACCGCTGGTGCGATGGACTGGTAGGCCTCGCGGTGATTGGTCTCGGTCACGACGTCTGCGCGCAGGCGCTGGCTGGCTTCCAGTGGGTGGGCCAGCGGCTCGATACCGTCGGTATTGACCGCCTGCATTTCGTCGACCAGCCCGAGAATGCTGTTGAGGGCCGAAGTGATGTGTGGAAGATCGGCATCATTCAGGCCAAGGCAGGCCAGATGAGCGATTTTTTCCACGTCGGAGCGTTCTAGCGCCATTGGGATTCTCCAGTGGAAAACAAAACGGACGGCGTCCGTGTGTTAGATTGTCGGAACACTACCGCACTTCTACGGTCATAAGGCCGCGATTGTGGGGCTTGGTGCACAGAAAAGCGGCCAATTTAACATATTGGCGCCTTGCCCAAAATCCCTGTCGTTGTTAGAGTTTGCCGCACTTTTTTACCCACGCGTTGCCTAGGGTCCCTTTCCCATGTTCAAGAAACTGCGTGGCATGTTTTCCAGCGATCTTTCCATTGACCTGGGCACTGCCAACACCCTTATTTACGTGCGCGAGCGCGGTATCGTCCTGAATGAGCCCTCCGTTGTGGCCATTCGGACGCACGGTAACCAGAAAAGTGTCGTTGCTGTCGGCACCGAAGCCAAGCGCATGCTCGGCCGTACGCCGGGCAACATTGCTGCCATTCGTCCGATGAAGGATGGCGTGATTGCTGACTTCAGCGTTTGCGAAAAAATGCTGCAGTACTTTATCAACAAGGTTCACGAAAACAGCTTCCTGCAGCCTAGCCCTCGCGTGTTGATCTGCGTTCCATGCAAATCCACCCAGGTTGAGCGTCGTGCCATCCGCGAATCGGCCCTTGGCGCCGGTGCACGTGAAGTGTTCCTGATCGAAGAGCCAATGGCCGCAGCGATCGGTGCCGGCCTGCCGGTTGAAGAAGCTCGCGGTTCGATGGTCGTGGATATCGGTGGCGGTACCACCGAAATCGCGCTGATCTCCCTGAACGGTGTGGTTTACGCCGAATCCGTCCGCGTTGGCGGCGACCGCTTCGACGAAGCGATCATCACTTACGTGCGTCGCAACTACGGCAGCCTGATCGGTGAATCCACCGCCGAGCGCATCAAGCAGGAAATCGGTACGGCCTACCCGGGCGGCGAAGTTCGTGAAGTCGACGTTCGTGGCCGTAACCTGGCCGAAGGCGTTCCACGCGCATTCACCCTGAACTCCAACGAAGTGCTGGAAGCTCTGCAAGAGTCCCTGGCAACCATCGTTCAGGCCGTGAAAAGCGCCCTGGAGCAATCGCCTCCGGAACTGGCTTCCGACATCGCCGAGCGTGGCCTGGTACTGACCGGTGGTGGCGCCTTGCTGCGCGACCTGGACAAGCTGCTGGCCCAGGAAACCGGTCTGCCGGTGATCGTTGCCGAAGACCCGCTGACCTGCGTTGCTCGCGGCGGTGGCCGTGCATTGGAAATGATGGATAAACACACCATGGACCTGCTTTCCAGCGAATAAGTCGCCGGATCGCCTCTATGCTGTTGAGCGCGCAGGCGGCACTTTGCAGTGCTGCCTGTTCGCGTTTATCTTCTGTCAGTCTGCATCCAGGCCGGATTGCTGCCGTATGAATAAACAGAACATTTGCCTGGAAGGAGCGGCTTATTAAACCGCTTTTCACCAAAGGCCCTTCACTGGGCGTGCGCCTGTTGGTGCTGGTCGTGCTATCGGTCGCGCTGATGGTGGTCGATGCCCGCTTCAGTCTGCTCAAGCCTGCACGCAGCCAGATGTCGCTGGTGCTGATGGACGCCTACTGGATCACCGACCTGCCCGGACGATTGTGGGACGGCGTTGCCAGTCAGTTTGGCAGCCGGACCGAACTCGTCGCCGAAAACGAAAAACTCAAGACCGAGAACCTGCTGTTGCAGGGGCGCATGCAGAAGCTCGCCGCCCTGACCGAGCAGAACGTTCGGCTGCGCGAGTTGCTCAACTCTTCTGCACTGGTCAACGAGAAGGTCGAAGTGGCCGAGCTGATCGGCATGGATCCCAACCCCTTCACCCATCGCATCATCATCAACAAGGGTGAACGCGACGGCGTGGTCCTCGGCCAGCCAGTGCTCGATGCCCGTGGCCTGATGGGCCAGGTGGTCGAGTTGATGCCCTATACCTCCCGCGTCTTGCTGCTGACCGATACCACCCACAGCATTCCGGTGCAGGTGAACCGTAACGGTTTGCGGGCGATTGCCAGCGGTACCGGCAACCCGGAGCGTCTCGAGTTGCGTCATGTGGCCGATACCGCCGACATCAAGGAAGGCGACTTGCTGGTCAGCTCCGGCCTCGGCCAACGTTTCCCGGCCGGTTACCCGGTGGCGACGGTCAAGGAAGTGATTCACGATTCCGGCCAGCCGTTTGCCATTGTCCGCGCCATTCCGACCGCCGCCTTGAACCGCAGCCGTTACCTGCTGCTGGTGTTCAGCGACACCCGTACCCCGGAAGAGCGCGCCAACGACGCTGCCCAGGCTCAGGAAAACCTGGATGCTCAGGGTGGTGGGCCGATCATTCCGGCGACGGTTCCGAAAGTGGTCAACCCGGTAGCCCCCGCTGCATCGGCTGGCG
>NZ_AKJL01000143.1 GCF_000282355.1 Pseudomonas sp. GM49 | reverse complement strand
GCCAGGGCCGCTGCGGTATCGCCGCCAGCAGTCGAAAAGGCCAACGGAAAATTGCTGGCACCGAACACTGCCACCGGGCCGACGCCGATCCGGTACTGGCGCAGATCAACCCGTGGCAGGGGCTGACGCTCCGGCAGGGCGCGGTCGATGCGCGCGCTATAGAAATCGCCCCGACGCAGGACCTGAGCGAACAGACGCATCTGGCCGCTGGTGCGGCCGCGCTCGCCCTGAATCCGGGCGCTGGGCAGGGCGGTCTCACGGGTCACCAGGGCAACGAACTCATCATCCAGGGCATCCAGTTGCGCGGCGATGGCTTCAAGGAATTGCGCCCGGCGCGTCGCCGGCAAATTACGAAAGTCTGGATAGGCGGCCGCAGCGGCCTGGACGGCCGCGTCGACTTCTTGCGCGGTGGCTTGCACGAAAGAGTAGGGCAGTGCTTCGCCGGTGCTGGCGTCATGGCTGTTCAGGATGATGCAGCCCACGGCGCTGCGCGCTCCGCCGATGTAGTTGTGGCCAAGGATCTCAGACATCAAAAAAGCTCCTGTCGAAAAATGGGGTAGCAACACAAAGCTTCTGTAGGAGCGAGCTTGCTCCGGGCGGCGTTCCGACGAATAACGCAAGGACAACGCTTCCATTCAGACAACACGCGTTATCGTTGACGTCCATCGCGAGCAAGCTCGCTCCCACAGGGATTTATTCAGGCCAGAGAATCGGCCCGGCGTGGGCTGGTCGGGGCTGGGTCCAGCGCAGCAACCCGTGCCGCCGACTCGGCATCCACCTGGCGCAATGACTTGCCACGGGTCTCGCGGGTCAGGCCGACAGCCACCACGGAAATCAGCGCGGCGCCCACCAGATACCAGGCGATCGGAGTCGAGCTGTGGTACTTGTTGAGCAAGGTGATGGCGATCAGCGGTGCCAGGGAACCGGCGAAGATCGGCGCCACCTGGTAGCACAGGGACAGAGCGGTGTAGCGTACGTGGGTCGGGAACAGTTCAGCCATCAGCGCCGAGTAAGGCGCATAAGTCATCGACTCGATGGCCAGGCCAAGGGTGATGGCGGCCATGATCAGCCAGTTGTTGCCGGTGTCCATCATCGGGAAACCGATGAAACCCCAGAACGCTGTGAGCACCGCGCCGGTCAGGTACACCGGCTTGCGCCCGACGATGTCCGACAGATAGCCCATCAGCGGGATCAGGAAAAAGTGCACCAGGTGCGCGCCGAACATCAGCAGCAGAATTTGCGAAGTGTCCTTGTGCACCACCAGTTTCAGATAGGTAATCGAGAACGTCACCACGGTGTAGTAGAGGATGTTCTCGGCAAAGCGTGCGCCGATTCCCACCAGCACCGAACGCCAGTGATGACGCAGCACTTCCACCACACCGAGCTGTTGCTGTTTGGTCTGTGCCTGACGGGCCTGGGCTTCCTTGAAGATCGGCGCGTCATCGACGCTGGTGCGAATCCAGTAACCGATCAACACGACTACCGCCGAGAACCAGAACGCCACGCGCCAGCCCCAGGCAAGGAACTGTTGCTCTGACAGGTTCGACGACAACAGCAGCAGGGCGAACGTGGCCACCAGGTTGCCGGCCGGCACCCCGGCTTGCGGCCAACTGGCCCAGAAGCCCCGACGATTGTCCGGGCAGTGTTCGGACACCAGCAGAATCGCGCCGCCCCATTCGCCACCGAAAGCGAAGCCCTGGATCAACCGCAACAGCACCAGTAGCACCGGCGCTGCGTAACCGATCTGGTCGAAGCCAGGCAGGCAACCCATCAGGAAGGTGGTGATGCCGACTACTACCAGACTCAGTTGCAGCAGGCGTTTGCGGCCGAATTTGTCACCGTAGTGACCGAATACCAAACCGCCCAACGGCCGGGCGAGAAAGCCGACCGCGTACAAGGCGAAGGCGGCGATGATGCCGTCGATGGGGCTGTCGGTCTGGCGGAAGAACAGCTTGCCGAAAACCAATGCCGAGGCGGTGCCGTAGAGAAAGAATTCATACCATTCGGCGACGGTGCCAGCCATGGCGGCGGCCACTACGCGTTTGAGTCCCGAGGGTGTGGTTGCGCTTTGCGTGTGTTGAGGATTGGACATGCTGACGTTCCTTGTTGAGGCGCAAAAAACGGGCAGCCGGGCCGGGTCCGCATAGACCCGCCCGGCAATCACTCAGAGACCGACGTCCGGCAATTCCGGGCGGTTGGCCAATGCCTTGGCCATGATCTGCTCGACGAACACGCGGTCGGCTTCCGGCAGGGCCAGGCGTGGCGGACGGGTCAAGGCGCTGCCGCGACCGGCGATGGCTTCACACAGCTTGATGCACTGCACCAGGTCGGCACGGGCATCGAGGTGCAGGATCGGCATCAGCCATTCGTAGATCGGCATGGCTTCGGCGAAACGACCGGCCTTGGCCAGACGGAAGATGGTTTCGCCTTCTTTCGGGAACACGTTGGACATGCCCGAGACCCAACCTTCGGCACCCACGGCGATGCTTTCCAGCACCACGTCGTCGAGGCCGGCGAACAGCACGAAACGGTCACCGACTTCGTTGCGCACGTCGATGAAGCGGCGGGTGTCGCCGGAAGAATCCTTGAAGCACACCACGTTGTCGCAGTCGGCCAGGGAAATCAGGATGTCCGGGGTGACGTCGTTCTTATAGATAGGCGGGTTGTTGTAGACCATCAGCGGCACGTCGGCGTTTTTCGCCACGTAGCGGTAATGCTCGGCGGTCTCGAACGGCTTGGAACCGTAGACCAGCGCCGGCATCAGCATCACGCCATCGACGCCGACCCGGCGTACGGCATTGGCGACCTTGGCCGCTTGTATGCTGGTGAACTCGGCCACGCCGCAAATCACCGGTACGCGACCACGGGCGGCATCGACAGCGACCTCTGTCACGGCGATTTTCTCTTCGGCGGTCAGCGAGGTGTTTTCACCTACCGAGCCGCAGACCACCAGGCCCGACACGCCGTCGCGGATCACGTTGGAAATCACCTGATGGGTTTTTTCCAGGTTGATGGAGAAGTCATCGTTGAATTGAGTGGTCACCGCTGGGAATACGCCACTCCAGTTAATGCGCTTGCTCATTGTTGCCTCCGGTTCGTTAATTGTATTTCGTATACGATATTTAAAATGACAATGCTCGGCTAGTGTTTTTTTTGGTTTTCAGGGGTTTTTACTGGCCGTTGGTCTGGGGGTTCAGGGATTGCGTGATCAGGCGCCGGGCCAAGTGTCGGACAGGCGATAGCCTTGAGGCCACGGATCGCTTGGGTCGAGCAGCAATTGATGGGTGCCGGTGATCCACGCCCGGCCGGAAATGCACGGGTAAATCGCGGCGCGGCCGGCGACTTCGGTCAGCGAATCAATGCGACAGTGGAACTCGGAGCCGATAATCGAACGGCCGACAAAGCGCTCGCCAACCTGCATCAAGCCTTTGGCCTGCAACACCGCCATGCGCGCCGAGCAACCAGTGCCGGTGGGGGAGCGGTCGATCTTGCCCGGTTGAATCACCACCGCATTGGCGCCGGTGGCGATGCCGTTCTCATGGACGATGGGCGCGGCGATCTGGCAGAAGGAAATGTGCGACCACTCGGGATTCAGCGGATGCACGAAGCCCAGTTGTTCGTTGGCCGCCCGAGTGATCTTCAGCCCGACTGCCACCAGATCGGCCGCTTCATCCGGGCGGATGGAGAAACCCAGGCCTTGGGCATCGGCAATCACAAAACTGTCGCCACCATAAGCGGTGTCAACCTTCAGCGAGCCGATGCCTTCGACTTCAATCCACGCATCCAGTCGATCAGCGAAGGACGGCACGTTTTTCACTTCCACCCGTTGCACCTTGCCATCCCGGCAGTCGGCCACGGCTTCGATCAGGCCGCCGGGCGCTTCCAGCACCAGGCGGGTTTGCGGCTCGGTCATGGGCAGGATGCCGCTGTCGAGCAGTACGGTGGCGACGCACAACGAGTTGGAGCCGGACATCGGCGGGGTGTCCGCCGGTTCCATGATGATCCAGGCCATCTGCGCCCGTGGGTCCTTGGCCGGGACCAGCAGGTTGACGTGGCGGAACACGCCGCCGCGGGGTTCGTTGAGGACGAAGTTGCGCAGGGTTTCGTCCCGGGCGATCCAGCGCGACTGTTCCCACACGGTGGCGCCGGGCGGCGGGGCGACACCGCCCACGATCACGTCGCCGACTTCGCCTTCGGCGTGGCAGCTGACTACATGAATGACTTTTGATGAACGCATGGCTTGCTCCTTGTTTCGCCTGTGAAGGCCTCATCGCGAGCAAGCTCGCTCCCACAGGAATGAGTGGTGTACACAACATTGCGGCCCACACAAAACTCTGTGGGAGCGAGCTTGCTCGCGATTGGGCCAGTCGCTATTTCACTGATTTCAGAAACGCCGCAGTCTCCGCATGCACCGGATTGCCGATCACCTGGTCCGGCGAACCAATCTCATGCACCAGGCCATTGCGGAAGAACGCCACACGGTCGGACACGTCCCGGGCAAAGCGGATTTCGTGGGTCACCAACACCATGGTCATGCCGTCTTCGGCGAGCATGCGCATGGTGTCCAGCACTTCACCGACCAACTGCGGGTCGAGGGCCGAGGTGGCTTCGTCAAACAGCATGTAGTCCGGTGACATGGCCAGGGCGCGGGCGATGGCCATGCGTTGTTGCTGTCCACCGGACAGCTTGCCAGGGAAGGTCTTGAGCTTGTCGCCCAGACCGACGTGGGTCAGTTGCTTCACCGCCAGTTCTTCAGCGTCAGCCTTGCTTTTGCCCAGCACTTTGCGCGGCGCGAGCATGACGTTTTCCAGCACCGTCAGGTGCGGGAAGGCATTCCATTGCTGGAACACAATGCCGATTTTCTGCCGCAGGCGATTGAGGTCGGTGGCGCTGTGATGGACCTCGACGCCGTCAACGCGGATGTTGCCTTTCTGGATCGGTTCCAGGCCGTTGATGCACATCAGCAAGGTCGATTTGCCGGAGCCGGAGCCGCCGATGATCGACACCACTTCGCCCTTGTTCACCGTCAGGTTGACGCCCTTGACCACTTCGAGGTTGCCGAAGGATTTATGTACGTTGTCGATCTCAATCATTTTCTTGCCACCTTCTTTCCAGACGAGCGCCCAGGCGTGCGACCACCAGGCTCATGACGTAGTAGATAAGGCCCGCGATGCACAGCACCAGCAACGGTTCCTGTATGCGGGTGACGATGGTTTGCGAGGCGCGCAGCAGTTCGACGATGCCGATCCACATCACCAGCGCGGTGTCTTTCATTACACCGAGCACCAGGTTCAGCCAGCCGGGGAACGCTACTCGGGTGGCCATCGGCAGGACGATCCAGCGCAAGTCCTGCAAGAAGCTCAGCCCCAACGAACGGCTGGCCCGGCGCACGGTGAACGGCACTGCCAGCACGCCGGCACGCACGATCTCGGTGAAGTACGCCGCCGCGTAAACCCCCAACACAATGCAGCCGACGCTAAAGGCGCTGATGTTCAAACCGATGATGCTTTTGAGTGAGTTGAACAGTACGAACTGGATCAGCAAGGGCACACTGCGAAACACGTCCAGCACCCAGGCCAGTGGCTGGCTGGCCCGTGGCAACAGGGCTCGCAGCAGGCCGAAGAACAACCCGGCCAAGGAGCCGAGAATGATCGACCAGAACGTCAGTTGCATCGTGACCCACGCACCGTTGAGCAGGAACATCAGGTCATTCGAGGAAAAATCGGTGGAAAACATGGACAGCTCCTCAGTAACGGAACAACCGCCAGGCCATCAGCCGGGCTGCCGCGACGATCGCCTTGGCAATCAAGTAATACAGCACCGCTGCGATGGCGAAATACTCGAAGGTGCGGAAGGTTTTGACGTTGTATTCCTGGGTCACACCGGTCAGGTCATTGTTTAGCCCGACGATCACCCCCAGCGACGTCATCAACACCGCCCAGACCATCTGATTGGTCAGCGGGTAGAACACGATCCGCAGCAGTTGCGGGACGATGATCATGCGGTAGGCCTGGAAGGCACTCATGCCGAGGGAACGCGCCGCACGCACCTGCGTGTCAGGCACGGCCTTGAGGCCGCCGCGAAAGTTCTCCGCCAGATACCCGGCATTGTTGAAGGTGATCCCGGCCAGCAGGGCGAACCAGGAACTGACATGCAGGTTCAGCGAGCCGAGGCCGAAGTAGAGGATGTAGATCTGGAACAGCGACGGGGTGTTGCGGGCAATCGATACCCAACCGTTGCCGAACCCGCGCAGTAATGGGTGTTTGGCCTCGCGCATCACCGTCAGGGCCAGGGCGATCAGCACGCCGAAGATCATCGACAGCGCGGCGGTTTCGAAGGTGACGATGGCACCGGCAAGCATGTCCGGCAGGGCGCGCAGGGCGGAGCGCCATTGGAAGCTGTAGTCAAACATGCGCAGGGCTCTCCAGTAGGGCAGCAGGTTGTAACCAGGCCGGCAAACGTCCGCTGGCCATTGCGGTGCAGGCCGCGTCGACGCATTCGGCAAGGCTGGCGAAGTGCACCTTGCGGCCGACCAGGCCCGGTGCGTAGTGGGCGTATTTGCCCGAGTTGGTCATCAGGTTTTTAGCCGCCAGGGGGATTACGGGTTCGCCGAGCATGCACCAGCAGGTGTCGGTGACCAGGGTCGCGCCAAACGCCTGGATCACGGCGATGTGCCCGGCCTCGCGGGCCTGCTCCAACACGGCACGGCCGCAGGTGATGGCAAGCACCACATCCGGGTGTCTTTGTCGTCCCCGGCACAGTCGCGCCAGGTGAGCGAACTCGCTGAGGGAAAAGTGCGGGTTACCCAGCGACACCACATCCACCCGGTTATCGCGAGCACTGTTGAGTTCGCGCCAACTGCGCAGCAGGTCCTTCAGGCGGATTTTTTCCACGGCAATGGAAGTGTCCGCATCCAGCACCTGCGCCGGGTCAATGGCCTCCGGGGTGACCCCGGCGATGTGGAACAGCGGCGCCGCAGAGGTGGTGGCGAAGGCCGCGCCAAAGGCTTTGAGGTCGTCCAGGCTCGGCTTGCGTTTTTCCAGTCCCAGCACCAGCGGCACGCGACTGCCGGCCAGGGCGCCAATGTGGTAACCCAGCAGCGGGTAGAAGGCATCGTCCAGTTCACCGAGGGCAGGCAACTCGAGCTGCAACCGGGCCTTGCGTGGCGCGTCCAGGTGGCAGCCGATCAGCGGGGCGCGACCGGTGAGGGCGATGCAGATGTCCAGGTAATCCGGGTATTTCAGTGTGCGCGCACCGAGCACGCTGTTGGCGTAGACCACTGCGTTGGATTCCGCCCAGACGATTTGCTCGCCAGCCTTCGGTGCAGTGTCGAGCAGGTACGGCGCGCAGGTGAAACTGAGCTGTGCGCCCATCGCCATATAGGCATCGCCCAAGGCACTGGCCGGTTCACCCAGTGCCGGGTCGATACCCAGTTCGCGCCAACGGCGCTGGTCGACGGAAATTGAATTGAGGGTGGTGGGCACTCGCACTTTTGCTCCCCATTGCACCAGTTGCCGGGCAAAGCGCAGGCTCGCCGGTCCGGTGTAAATGCAGCCGTCGATGTGTGCTTGGGTGACATCCACCAAGTGGTCGGCACCCTGCAGTTCGGCCATACGCAGGACGATCTGCATGGCCATTTGCGCGGCCTTGCCATGCCGGCCATCGAGCAGCGCCCGATCGTGTTCGGTGAGCGTGATCGAGGCGGTGCTGTCAGTGTCTGGTAATGGGCTGTCGAGCGCCTGCCAGGCGTCGCCCGGCAGGTGATCGAACAAGCTCAGCGTTGTATTTTCGACCCGGGCGAAGACCTGGCCGCGCAAGGCGGCGAAGGCCTCCCGACCGATGCACAGCACCGGCAGGGAACGGGCAAAAATGGTCTGCGCCACCAGCACGCCCAAGGTCAGGATCTCGTCGGCTTCGGCCAGCACCAATGCCGCCGGTGCATGGCCGTTGCTGATCAGTTCCATCAACACACTGCTGCCGGTGCACGAGCCGCGGCCACTGGGAATCGCCAGCACGCGGCCGGCCAGGTGTTGACCGCTGAGCGGGTGATGGCGGTCGATGACTTCACCCGTGCAGGGATCGACTCCGCCCCAGAAGCTCAAGCCGACATCGGCGAACAGCAGGGCGCCTTGCGCGGCACCCCCCACCAGGCTGCGTCCGGTCAGAGAAATTGGCCCAGGCATGCCGGACATCTCAGTAGTAGACCTGAGGCACGGTCAGGTTGGTCGGCGGGATCTCGGTGCCGACCCATTTAACGAACAGCTCCTTGTAGCGACCGGTACGCACCTGTTGATTGACGAACAGGTTGAGGTAGTTGAGCAGGCCGAACTCGCTGCGCTTGGCACCCAGGGACACGTAGTCGATGACGTACGGGGCGTTACCGGCGACTTTCAGGTTTTTGTATTTGCCCGACTTGAGGGTGGCGGCGGCCACGGTGTTGGTGACGACGGTGGCAGCGATGTGGCCTTGGGCGACGGCTAGCAGGGTATCGCTCTGCGACTGGTAGGCTCGGAAGCTGCCCGAGCCCCAGTTCTTCACGTCTTTCTCCAGGGCGATGGCCTCATAGGTGCCGCTGGTGTTGCCCACTGCTTTGCCCTTGAGGTCGTCGAAGCCATTGATGCCGGTGTCGTCGCGGGTCAGCACCACCATCTGGAAGGCAAAGTAGGGCACGGTGAGGCCAACGGTCTTGGCGCGTTCGAGGGTGTCGGAGGTGGACGCGACGATCACGTCAGCCCGCCCGGAGACCAGTGCCGGAATGCGATCCGGGAACGGCGTTTCCACCACTTCGGCCTCGACCCCGAGGATCTTCGCCAGGTCGCGGCAATAGTCCACATCGAAGCCGGCCGGCGAATTGCTGGCATCGCGAAAGCCCATGGGCGGGAAGTCCAGGGTCACGGCGCAGCGCAGCTTGCCCGAACCGATGATGTCGTCGAGCTTGTCGGCCTGGGCAGTGGCGATAAAGGAGGTACTGAGAACAGCGCTGAGGGCTACGGCAAATGCGGGGTTTTTCATAGAGGCCTCGTTGATGTGAAGTGCTGTTGAATATCGTATTGGGGATTTCGTATACGATATTAACAATAGCAATCAACGTGCCTATTTCCAGTCCGTGGGGTGAATTAGTTGTCAGGCCTTGGCGTAGAGGTTTTGTAGCGGTGCAACCTGTAGCGAGGTGACGCCAAGGCAGTGAGGACAGGTGTTACGTATGGGAGCAGCGGTAGCGTGGACGCACCTTTAAGGAACACTGGCAGGTGAGAGGTGCGTGCCTGCTTATCGGTTCATTGCAGGTTTTGTGGTGGATGGGCTGGCCTCATCGCGAGCAAGAACACTCTTCATCACCCGCCTAACGCTGGTTATCGCGATACTGACTCGGCGACAAACTGGTCAGCGCCCGAAACTGCCGGCTGAAGGCACTGTGGTCGGTGTAACCACAGCGCAAGGCAATCTCGGTAATCGGCAATTCGGTGTGCAGTAACAACCGCGAACCTTCTTCCAGGCGCGCCTTGTGAATCATTTGCCGTGGGGTGAGCTGGAACACCCGTTTGCAGTGCCGCTCCAATTGCGCCACGGAATAGCCAGCGATGGCGGTCAGTTCGGCGAGGCTGATGGAGCGGGCGAAGTGGCGGCGGATATGGGCATCCACGGCGGCGAGCTTCTGGAACGCCGGATGGTTCGACTGCGGCGATTGCAGGTCGCGGGAGATACCGGCCAGGCCCACGATTCGACCCTGTTCATCCTTCAAGGCGAGTTTGTGGGTCAGGCACCAGATCGGCTGATTGCCATAATACAAATGCAGCTCCAGCTGATCGGCCAGTTCGCGACCGCTGGACAGCACTCGCCGATCCTGCTCGGTGTACAGCGGACCGAAGCGTTCCGGGAAAACCATTTCGGCGGTGCGCCCCAGCAGCTCGTCCCTGTGTTTGAAACCACAACGCCGGGCCAGAGTCTGGTTGACGAAGGCGTAGCGGGCCTCGCAGTCCTTGATGAAAAACACCACGTCCGACAGGGTATCGAGCAACGGCGCGATGGGCTGAAGGCTGTTCAGCAGCGTCGGCAGGTCGCAAGGTTTAAAGGTGGTGAGCGAGGGATACATGGCGCCGGGGGTCTGAGGGTGACCCCCGGGATCATAGAGACTCGGCAGCGTGGCCGAAACCCCCGGCGTGGTCATCACGCTGGCGGGGTATCGTCCAGGGACATCAAGGTTTCGATCCGCGCCGGGCTGAAGGGTGGGCGCGGTGCTGAGGGCTGCCAACCAAACAAATGCTGCACTGCGCCGCCACACACCCGGCCCTGGCAGGCGCCCATGCCGCAGCGACTGGCGAGTTTGGCTTCGCGCCAGTCAGAGTGACCGGTCAATGCCGCGTAGGGTACGTCTTCGCAACGGCAAACCAGGGTGTCGGGTTGGGCCAGGGACTTGAGTCGCGGGTCGAGGGCGAACGCGCTCTTCAGCGCCTTGGCGAAACCCTGCCAGCGCGCCCGGCGCGGCCACAATTGCCTGGCGGCTTCCAGATTGCCGACCGCAGCGTGCCCGGCAATCGCGCCTTCCACCAAGGCCAGTTCGCTGCCGCCGAAGCCGGTGCATTCGCCTGCCGCATAGTGATCGGCGCGGCTACTGGCCTGCCAGGCATCCACTGCGATGGCTTGATCTTCAATGGCGCAACCCAATGCCTGACCCAACTGGATATTCGGAATCAACCCGAATCCACAGGCCAGCCGATCACATTCCAACTCAACGATGTTGCCTTGTTGTTGCAGGCGCACGCCTTCCACTCGGCCGGTGCCGAGCGCGGCCAATACGTGGGTGGCGGTGCGGTAGTGGTGGTCGAACAGGCTGAACGATTGCAGCCATTTGCCGGGCCATCGCGGCAGTTGCGCGGCGAAACCGGCGACGGCGCTGCGGCTGGCTTGTTCGGCGATGCGTTGCACTTGCGCGCCATGCTGTTTGGCGGTGGCGGCACTGGCCAGTAACAGCGGGC
>NZ_AKJL01000142.1 GCF_000282355.1 Pseudomonas sp. GM49 | reverse complement strand
CCACTGGACCTTTTCGAACAAGCCGCTGGCCTGCCATTGTTCGCCGAGGGTTTGCGCCATGGCAACGGCTTGCTGGCGATCGGCGTGGCCGACCAGCACCAGCATTTCGCGGTTCAGCGGTTCTTGCATGCGTTGTTCGGCGCGCAGTTCCAGGGCGTCGGGCGCCGTGCCGGGTACCAGTTCCATCAGGTTGGCCGACAGCGGCGCGCCGTCACGCCATTGCCAACCCGCGAGCGCCAGTACTGCCAGCAGCAGGAGCAGAAACAGCCGTGGCAACCACCGTTCACTCGGCAAAGTCATGTTGCTCCGCGTCGCTCAACGGTTGGGCGCTGGTGCTGTCCTGCATGCGCAACAACGTACTGTCGCCCTGAGTCTCGAGCAGTTCGATGCTGTGCACCAGTTCTGCACCGGTAATGTTGATCTGGTTGAACACCTGTTTGAGCAGCATCGAGCGCGGCAGCAGCGTGAGCTTCCAGTTCTGCGCGTCGCCGCTCAGGGACAGCTCGAAATCCCGTTGCAGGCCACTGCTGTCGCCTTGCAGCACGGCGAGGAACAAACGGTTCTGCTCGGCACCGGCGCTTTTGCCCGGCAGCATTTGCCAAACAATGCCGTCACGCCGGGCAATGCCTTTGGCGGTGATGCGATAGTCCTGTTGCAGTGGCGTTTTCAGGAGCCACAACAAGCCGTGGTTTTTCGCCAGGACGAACGTGCCCTTGCTGGTCAGCGGCTGGGGCAGGGCGCGCAGGTGCTTTTCCTGGATGAAATTGCCGTGGATCACCTCGGGCCTGGCCAGTTGATCGCTGAGTTGTTGCAGGTCGAAGGCGTTGGCCAGCCCTGGAATGCCCAGTAACACGCAGAACACTGTAGGAGCGAGCTTGCTCGCGAAAAGCCTGAGAGCACCGCGGGGTGTCAGGTTCCCAGCATCATCGTTAACGACCATCGCGGGCAAGCCCGCTCCCACAGGGGAACGTGGGTGGCAGAAAATCATGGCAGGGCCCTCTCGACAGCGTCGGTGAAGACCTTCGGCGAGGCCAGTTGCATCTCGCGGCTGGCGAGGTCGACGGCGACCTGTACCGACATGGCCCGGGTCAAGCGCTCACCGGTTTGCAGATCGCTGATCAGATAGTTGATCTTCAAGCGGTTCTCCCACTCCACCAGGTTGGCGCGCACGTTCAGTTTCTGGCCGAACACCGCGCCGCGCACGTAGCGCAATTGCAGGTCGATCACCGGCCAGGCGTAGCCTGACTCGTTCATCGCGGTGTAGTTGTGGCCGATCTTGTCCAGCAGCGCACAGCGGGCGACTTCCAGGTATTTGACGTAATGGCCGTGCCAGACCACGTGCATGCTGTCGACGTCAAAGAACGGTACGACGATTTCCGTGTCGGTGTAGAGAAATCCCTTGCTACGCATGCAGCCTCCAGTGTTGTTCGGCGATGCGTTGCAGGCACAGGCGCAATTCGCCCTCCAGCGCGCGGTCTTCGATCACCGGAGGGAAGTCCTTGGCCAATTCTTCATGCATGGCGGCCAAAGCGGGTGGCAGTGGTCGCGCATCTTCGGCCTGGCCGCGCAGCCAGACGCCCTGATTGGCCGCCAGCAACGTGGCGGCTGCCACCTGCTCGGTGAGTTCCAGCACGCGGATCGCATCCCGGGCGGCGATGGTGCCCATGCTCACTTTGTCCTGGTTGTGGCATTCGGTGGAGCGCGAGAAAACGCTGGCCGGCATGGTGTTCTTCAACGCTTCGGCGGTCCAGGCGCTGGTGCCGATCTGCACCGCTTTGAAGCCGTGGTTGAGCATGGCGCGGTCAGCCGTGGCGCCGGACAGGTTGCTCGGCAAACCATGGTTGTAGCGCTCGTCCACCAGCAGCGCGAGTTGCCGATCCAGCAAGTCGGCGACGTTGGCCACAAGGTTTTTCAGGCTGTCCATGGCGAAGGCAATGTGCCCGCCGTAGAAGTGCCCACCGTGCAGCACGCGCTCGGCTTCGGCGTCGATGATCGGGTTGTCGTTGGCGCTGTTGAGTTCGATTTCGATGAACGAACGCAGCCAGTTCAGGCTGTCGGCCAGCACGCCCAGCACATGGGGCGCGCAGCGCAGGGAATAGCGGTCTTGCAGGCGATGCAAGGGCGCGGTCGGCGCATCGATGGCCAGATCCTTGCGCAACCACGCGGCGACCTGCATCTGCCCCGGGTGCGGCTTGGCGGCGAACAGGCGCTCGTCGAAGTGCTCCGGGTTGCCTTGCAGCGCGACCACGTTCAGCGCGGTGATGCGCGTGGCCAGATGCAGCAGGTAATCGGCGCGGGCGTAGGCCAGGCAGGCCAGACCGGTCATCACGGCGGTGCCGTTCATCAATGCCAGGGCCTCTTTCGGACGCAACACCAGTGGCTGCCAGCCGAGTTCGCGGTGCACATCGGCAGC
>NZ_AKJL01000141.1 GCF_000282355.1 Pseudomonas sp. GM49 | reverse complement strand
GGCAGGCCAGCGGCTTGTTCGAAAAGGTCCAGTGGACCCTGCAAGCCGACTTGCCGGCACTGCGCACGCAATTGCTGCAAGGTCGCCTGGCGATGCTCCAGGCGGCGGACCGACAACTGCTGATCGAGCACCCCGACACCTTTGTCCAGCAGCGGGTGCAGGCGTTGTTCGACCCGTTCAACGGTTACAGCCTGGTGCCGAGCCAGGACGACTGGCTGGGCCTGACCGGGCGCATCCAGAACAGCCAGCCGCAACGCGGCTCGGTGCAACTGGACATCGGCAGCGGCGCCCTGGTCGCCGATGCCGATGGCAAGAGCTGGGTGCTGCTGCGCGCGCGCACCACCGGCAACGCCTTCGACATGAACCTGCCGCTGCAAGTGGCAGACCTGCTCAAGCACAGCCGCGAAGAAGCCGCCAGGCACGACGTGCAACTGCTCGCCGCCAGCGGCCTGTTGTACGCAGCCAGCGGGCAGCAGCAAGCCGCCCGGGAGATGACCTGGGTCGGTGGCGGTGCCACCGTGGGGATTCTGTTGCTGCTGCTGTTAGCCTTCCGGCGCTGGCGCGTGTTGCTGGCGTTCGTGCCGGTGCTGGTGGGCATGCTCTTCGGAGCGGTGGCCTGCGTGGCGCTGTTCGGCCATATGCATGTGATGACCCTGGTACTGGGTTCGAGCCTGATCGGTGTCGCGGTCGACTACCCGCTGCATTACCTGTCCAAGAGCTGGAGCCTGAAACCCTGGCACAGCTGGCCTGCCCTGCGCATGACCTTGCCCGGGTTGACCCTGAGCCTGATTACCAGCGGTATCGGTTACCTGGCCCTGGCCTGGACACCCTTCCCCGCGCTGACCCAGATTGCCGCATTCTCTGCCGCCGGTTTGCTCGGCGCCTATTTGTCCGCCGTGTGCCTGTTGCCAGCATTGCTCAAGGGCGTAGACCTGCGCCCTGCGCAGTGGCCATTGCACGTTTGCGAGCTTTTACTGGATTGTCGGGAAGCGCTGCTCAAACAGGCGAAAACGCCTGTCCTGCTGGCGCTGCTGATCGCCTTTTGCGTGGGCGGCCTGTTACAACTGAGCAGCAAAAACGACATCCGCCAGTGGATCAGCGCGCCTCAACAATTGACCGACGAAGCCCGGACCATTGCACGGATTACCGGCTATCAACCCACCAGCCAGTTCTTCCTGATACGCGCCGCCAATCAGCAGCAACTGCTTGAACGCCAGACCGCCCTGAGAGAGCGACTGGATCAATTGATTGGCCTGGAAAAGCTCCAGGGTTACCTATCGCTCAATCAGCTGGTCAGCCCGCCAAACCAACAGCAACAGGTGCGCGAAGCGCTGAGCAAACTGCCGTCGTTCTGGCAACCGTTGCTCGACATCGGTGTACCGGCCGAGGCGCTGCAAGCCGAGCTGACGAAGTTACAGGCATTGCCTGCCGTGGACATCGACACCGCGCTCACCGGCCCGCTGGCGGAACCCTACCGGGCCCTGTGGCTGGGGCCGACCGATGACGGCGTGGCGGCGATGGTCAGCCTGCAAGGCCTCAACAACCCGGCCCTGCTGCGGCTCCAGGGTGAGGATTTACCCGGTGTGACACTGGTGGATCGACTGGGTGAATTGAATAACGTCTTCGCGGCCACCCAGGTCAGTGCCGCCGAACTGAAACTCGCCTCCTGTGTGTTGATCGTGCTGGTGCTGATCTTGCCGTTCGGCCTCGGCGGTGCGTTGCGTATCATCGCCCTGCCGCTGTTGGCGGCGTTGTGCAGCCTGGCCAGTCTCGGCTGGCTGGGGCAGCCGTTGA